>JBGCVQ010000042.1:0-20506 GCA_045888315.1 Anaerolineales bacterium
AGGAGAAGAGAATGAGGGGCAGGTGGCGGTTCATCACACTCACATTGATCATCATTCTCCTTTCCCTATTCCCCCAATCCCAGCAAAGCGCGACAGCCCAGGATGAAGGTCCGGAATGCCCTCCCGGATTTTTCTGGGATCGTCTTTCCGGTGTGGGCTGTGTGCAGGAAAGCTGCCTGTCTATTCCCAACGCCAAATATTCCTATACCTCGAGCTGCATCTGTGTTGAGGGCTATAAAAGCTGCACAACCCCTGTCGATCATGCGGGCCTGGCCTGTGAGCCATTTTGCCCGGCAGCTGCCCTGGTTGCCTGTGTTCCGCCCGATCAGCCTTGTCCGGGCGCAGGGATCGATAACGGGAGTGGGGCAGACGCAGCGGGGGATGGCCAAACCGACCCCCTGGAAGATTTCTTCTCGGGAGCTGCCGAAGACTCAACCCGGGAAGAGGAGCTGGATGCCCTGTTCCGGGATCTGGAGAATTTCCTGGCAGGTGAGAATACCGCGGATCCAACCCTGGGCCGGGCTGCGGCTGGCGCGGCCAGCGTCACTGCCCTGCTGACTGCCTGGGTCATCAGCCAGCTCCTGGCGGGGACTGACCATAGGAATATCATCCAGGCTATTTCGCGCTGGAGACAAAAGCCCAAGACAGCGGAGGCTCCAGCCGAAAAGGTGGACAAAGCTCCGGCTGAAACTAAAAAAGAAACCGAACAGGCCAAGACGAAGTCCCCACCGGACGAAAGCCGCCCAGCGGAAACCGTGAAAGAAGAGACCCCGCCCAAGGACGATGCAGTTCCTGATCTGCCTACCCTGAAACGTCTGCGAACCCAGGAAAAGACCGAGGCGCAGCAGAGAATCGATTTCCTGAAGAGACTCCAGGTCCTTCTGGATGAAGAATACCGCCGGATCTTTGCCGATTGGGAAGTCGCCCGGCGCTGCGCTCCTGTGGACGGCGTGATCGATATCGCGGATATCTGGTTAGGCTTGCGGGGAAAATTGGGGACCACAACGGTCAGAGGCGCCTACGGAAAAGACCTCCTGAAGCAGGCCATCAAAGGGGCTTTCAGGAAGCTGGTCCGATACCGGGTGGATGGGACCTTCGAGATATCGCCGAAAGCTATTGCGGAGGGCGCCCACAGCGGGTTAGGGGTCAATCCATATCATCCAGGCGGCGCTTTAAAACAGCTGCTGCAAAACCTGGTGTCAGGCCAGGGCGTGGAGGGCTTTGGCGCCAGCCAGAAGGAATGGTTCAAGACCTACGGCAAGGAGATCAGCAAATATTATGGAACCGGGGAGAGCGTTGTATCCCTGGTAGGCAACACCATGAAAGATATGAATACCACCGAGGGCCTTCGAAATCAGCTGAGCGAGATCCGGACCCTGTTCAACAAGGTGACCAGTGACCTGGAGACAGCTCAGACAGATTTTGAGATTGCGGACAGCTCGGTGAAAGCCATTGACCGGGATATCCAGGAATTGAAGGAGAACTTCCCCAATCGATTCAAGGGTTTGTAGGGGTTACCAGAAGAGGTGCGGCATATGAATCTCTATCAATATCAAAAAGCGCAGGTCCAGGACGGCATCCGCGATGTCCTCGATGGATTCCAACAGCAGGACACATCCTGGATCGATCAAGCCCAGGCAGCAGCCGGGATGAAATTCAGGGACCGGGCCGGCCGCTACTGGATGGCTGATATCTACCAGGGAGATTGGTATTTTTTTGAGAATGGGAAATGGCTGCTCTCTTCCGAGGTCCCTGATGTCCTGGAAGGGGTGTCCTCTCTCTTCCCGGGAGGAAGGGTGATCCCGGAGAGCGCAGATCAGGACTTGGAGGCGGGACGCGCAGGCGGAGGGGGTTCTCCGGTCAAGGTGCTGGAGGACAGCCTGAGGAAGATCCGGGTCGACTACCAGGATGGCAAATTGAGTTCAGAGGCTGCCCTGCAGACCTCCCGGCGGCATTACCTGATCGATCTTCAAGGAGGGGTGTGGACGGTTGGCCTGCAGAGCGGGGACTGGCATCGGAAGGAAAATGGCGGCTGGATCAAGGAGGCCGGTCCTCCCCCACCAGACCAGCTGCTGAAAATGGATCGGGAAGAGAACTGCGCCAGCTGCGGCAAAGCCTTGGAGGGAAGTGTCCTTTGCCCGCACTGCGGTCATGAGAACCCTCCCAACCTGCCCGATCTGGCAGACGAGGCCTACGGGAATCTGCTCGATTTCTTCCTGGGAGATGAAGGCCTGCCGGAGGATATCACCGGCCCCTGGAATCCGCCGGATGGATATCCTGAGAGTGTGAAGGAGCATTTTGTTGAGCGAGGCGTGGAGAGGAAGTTCTGTCCCCACTGCGGCGAGGCGCTTAAATAAGGGAACCGGATTATGGCAGCTTTCCTGCGGGTCATACACTACATCGGATTGATATCCACCACGGTCCTGACCATTTACATGGTCCTGACTTTCCGAAAACCCCGGCCGATCAGCGCTTGGGGAAAGCTGCTCTCGATCGCCATCAGCCTGGCCCTGCTGTATTTCTTTGTCATCATCAGTGGAGCGAGGCTGAATCCCCTGGTCGGTTGGCCCCTGCTCATCGTTGGGGGATTGCTGGGGTTGATCCGGGGGCTGACGCTGCGTTTTTCCTTTGAATCGGACCAGGTGATCGCCCGGGGATCCTGGCTGTTCCTGCTGGTGTGGGGAGGTTCCTGGATCGTTGCCCAGCTTTTCAATTATTACGGCACGCGGCTGCTGGCTTCGATCGGATTGATGCCGGTCTTCTTCAGCACCGGAATCCAGTTAGGGCTGGATGGGATCCTGCTGCTGAGAAGGCTGCTGTTCCGCTACAAGCCGCCGCCGGCGATGGAAGCGGCCTCCTAGTTAGTACCCAACAAGTAGTAAGCAGTGACCAGTGACCAGTGGTCAGATCTACGATATCAGATCTGTATCCAATACGCAGTTAATTTGGCAGTTTGGGTTTGGTCCTTGCTACCTAAGATCTCGGTCTCACTTCTTGGGCAATCGGGGGATGATGAAGGGGGTCCGGGATTTATAGGTCAGGTATTCCTCCCCGAAGCGGGCTTCCAGCTCCTTCTCCTCGATGAATTTCAGGTAGCAGATCAGCAGGGTGGAGATCAGGACCGCCAGGATCACCCCGCTGGTGGATCCCAGGATGACGCTGATCCCCAGGTAGGCCAGGATCGTGCCCAGGGTCATCGGGTTCCGGCATTGATCGAATGGAGGGGAGATCAGCAGTTTCTGGGTGGGCATAACGGGCAGGGGAGTCCCGCTGGCTCGGGTCATCTGGGAAACGATCGACCACAGGGCGTAGACCATGCCCACCACAATGAGGATCACGCCAGCGATCAGGCCTGCCAGCCCCAGCTGGAAGGATGGAAGGCCCAGGGCCCTGTCGATGGCCGGCCCGCTGCGGATCAGGAAATAGGGGATCAGTACCACGATCAGTAAGCCTGCCGGGATCAGGGCCAGGATCCGGGAGGTGATGGGATATTCCCTCTCAGCCCATTTCTTGTAGCGATCCATTGGGATACTCCTTGTACTTGGTATCTGCCCTGAGCGGTGGGCAGTAGATTCTAAGAGGGGAGGAAACAGTAAGGGGTAACCTGGCAGCAGACCTGGTCTCCCTTTACAGCGCTGTTTCCAGTATATCAAATTGGCTCACAGCTGACAGCTTACAAACCTACTGTCCGCCGCTGACGCTCGGGTGGAGCAGGAGCTAGGCTGCGAGGGACGAGCCAGATACGGGTTAAAGCCTCGTAAACAGGTTGGCTAACAGCAGAAACACGATTGGGCCGGCAAAACTCCCCAGCCGATGATTCCAATTGTGTTGGCCGGCGCAGGTCCAAATGGAAGCAACACAAGCCCCAGGAATTGAAACTGAGCATTTACCAGGCTTATCGGCTCTCGATAGAAACGGGGAAGCGAGAGGGCGCGCTTCTTCGAGCACGTCTGCCGGAACCGCGGCTGGCAGGTCAGGATGTTCAATCACCGTACGGATGCCCTGGGCTGGCTGAGGAAAAGACGGCTGCTGCCCCCACCGGCAATTCCTGAAGAATCTTATTCTCTATCTGCAGTGTAAATAGTGGTCAGTGATCAGTCATCAGTGATCTGCCTCAGCATCACTGGTTGTTCAGTAGAGGTTGACTGCTGGACACTGGCATACTGATTGCTGATTTACTCCGCCGAAGGCGGTCTACTTCGCCACTACGTACACCCTCGCTGTCCAGCTCCCGAAGGCGCCGCCGCAGGTCACCAGCGTCACCCGCTCGTCCTGGGTCGGTCCCAGGTAGCGCAGGTGCTTGTTGAGCTCTTCGGCGCTCTGGACCAGGTAGGGCACCTGGACCACCTTCTTGACCTTGTAGGTGAACTTGCCCCCGTTCTTGGTGTAGAGCGTGATCTTGTCCCCCTCTTTGAGCTTCTTCAAATTAACGAACACTCCCTCCCAGGCATACCAGCCCATATTGTAGTTGTGCCCAACCAGGACGATATTGCTGCCGCCGCCCGGATTCTGGGAGGTCACCGTCTGGCCCACCAGGTCCAGCCGGCTGCTGGTGGCGAACAGCGAATTGGTGTCGTATTGGATGTTCCCGTTGCCGTCCCGGTACTGGCGCAGCGGCACAACGGCCCGGTCGACGTTGATAGCAGGGATCACCAGCCGGATCACCGGCCCGGAGGGGATCGGGGTGGGCGTCGGGGTGGGTGTAGGCGTGGGAGTATAGGGGTTGTTGACCAGCGAGTAGAACAGGTCGCCGGTGGGCTCGGCTGTGCTGCGGATGGAAGCGATGCGCGGCAGAGGGAGTTCTACTGACTGCGGGAAGAGCAGGTAGTCCCCCTCGCTCAGCTGGTAGGAGGACAGCAGCGGCTTAAGGGAGATCATCCCGGCCCACAGCAGCAGCAGTCCGCCAGCGATCAGCAGGGTATTCGGCAGCCAGCTTCGAGGGTGAGTGTTTCGCAAGGCGATCTTCTCAGGAAATAACGGCCCTGACCTCGATTTGCACCATTAACAAAGAATGCCTTGCGGGACAGGCGGACCTGCCCCGAAGGGCATCTTTCGATCAGGGATTGACTCTGACCCGCCAGGCCAGCCCGGCGGGCCAAGAGATATGTGCCTTAGACTGCTTCGACAGTCCTCTTACGGCGGATCAGCAGACCCGCTGCTACCAGTCCTGCACCCAGCAGGGCGACCCCACCCACGATGTAAGGAGTGGCGACTTCCACACCCGTGGAGGGGGGATAGCCGGCATAGTCATAGGTGGCCGTTACCCGGCAGTCATCCAGGCTGTAGTAGGTCACCACATGATAGCGGTAGGACGCGGGGAAGAGCTGGTATAGATCACCGCCGCTGTAGACGGCGCAGATCTGGTCGTCGATCACGCTCTGCAGCTGGGTGTCATCACTGCAGGCCCAGGGATCGGTCAGGGTGCCTGCGCCGCCCGTGGTAACGCTGGTGCTGCAGTAGAATGTGCCGGCCGCATTTACTGCACCGGGGATCAAAAGTGCAGCCATAATGGCGAGAACAGCGATCAAGCGGATTTTCTTCATTCCTGCACTCTCCTTATCACTTCAATTGCTATGATTATAGCGGTAAATTGCCAAAAAAACACTCAACATCCCTGAAAGGTAGCCTAATGAGGGGGATTTGCCCCTGAATCAACCCCAAAAACGTCATCTAAGAGGGCTCTAGCCAGGCTGATCAGCTCTGGATTGCTGCCGTGCTCAGCCGCAAAACGGTAGGCGTCGGCAGCCTCGGAGGGCCTGTCCAGTGCGTCCAGGGCCATTCCCATGTAGAGATGGAGGGCTGGATCCTCCGGTGTCAGATAGCTGGCAGCGTCAAAATACATCATAGCCAGGGAGGGATCGCCCTCCAGGAGCGAGACCACTCCCAAACCTTCCAGAGCCAGGCGGTGGCGGGGGTCGTGCAGCAGCACATCTTCCCACACCAGGCGGGCTTCCACCAACCGGCTCTCGGATAGGATCAGTCCAGCCCAGGCTGCCTTGGTATCCAGCAGGCTGAAATCCATCTCCAGCGCTTGTCCGTAGGCTGCCGCAGCTGCCTCCCAGTCTTGCTCGGCATAATAGGCACTTCCCAGGTTGACATAGGCACTGACAGTCTGCGGGCTGAGGTCGATGGCCTTTTGGATATGCTCGACGGCCAGGTCCGTTTGGCCATCTTCCAGCAGCAGCACGCCCAGGTTGTTTTGGATCCAGGGCAGGTAAGAGTCCAGCTCGATGGCCTGCTGGTAGGCTTCCAGGGCTTGCTCGTCCCTGCCTTCCAAGACCAGGATATCTCCCAGGTAGCCCAAATCCCGAGCTGATCCCGGCTGCCAGCGGGTCACCGTCCGCAGGTATCTCTCCGCCAGGTCAGGGCGGCCCTGCTCCACCAGCCAGTCTGGAAGGGTGAGCGTCAGCTGGTCCAGCAGTGAGGGTCCGAGAATCAAGGTGAACATGGCAAGGGCAGCGATGACCAGACCGGCGATCACCAGCCCCCTGACTGCTCGGGGTTTGAGGAGCCGTTTCCTGCCCTTCTTGGGCAGGACTGTGGGAGCGGTCCAATCTGCCCGCTGCAGCATCCAGAGGACGGTGTTTTCCTGGGCGGTGACCGTGAAGCCGCTGGATTTACCATACAGCAGCATCGCGCTCCCGAAATGGTCACCTGGCTGGAGGATGCGGGGTTGGCTGTCGGGATCTTCCAGAACCACCTGGCCGTCGGCAATGATCCCGAAGAATTCACCGTTCCCGCCCTGGCGGATGATCACTGCCCCGGCCTTGAAGCGGCGCTTCTTAAGGCGCGATGCCAGGAAGCGCCGCCGTTTCTCGGGCAGCTCAGCCAGGAAACCAATGCTCTCCAGATCGGGTAGGTTGACTCGGTTCATAAAACGCCTGCGACACCTCTTATCAAATCCTGCTAGGATTGTAACAAGAACCCGCGTGGGATGGTTTATGAGATTTGTTAATTGGGTGTGAGAAGCCCTGAGACAGACTGTCATTGCGAGGAGCCGAACGAAGTGAGGCGACGCGGCAATCCCACCGGAATAGCCGGGTGTCATCCGATATACCCCAAGATGAATCTGGGGGCTGGATGGTCTTTCTCTGACTAATAGTATCTTTTGACAGTAAACGATGATCCCTGGTAATAAATAAGCCCCTCCAAGGCGGGGCTGGGGATTCTTCTCAGATTGATCTGGTCTAGTACACAGCTCCCAACAACAAGGAGTTCTTCATAAATATCAAATTTGATAGTTAGAGTAGGGGGCCTTCAGTATATATTACCTGAAACACCTATCACCTATCAGGAAAAGACCATGAAAAAACTCATCCGATTCCTCTTGAGCTTCCTTGGCGTGATCATCCTCCTTGTGGCTTTGATGGCCGCTTTCAAGATCTGCCCACCGGAAGGACCCTGGCCTATGCCGCCCTGGTGTTCCGGCAGTGCTATCGACTGGCCTCTGTCACAAGCCCCGCAGGAGGCTGCCCTTGAAGAAGGGCCAGCCCCGAGCGAGATGTCCGAGAACGAACGCTTGGCCCGGGTAGCGGTCGGCCTGGTCATGGATCTGACCACGGTCAACACCTATTTCAATGACGCCGCCTCATCGATCGGGGAGGTCAAAGCCTGGAATGGCGGCTGGCTGCTGGCTGCAGATGAGTTGTGCGCCGGCAAGGCAGCCTCCCCCTCGCAGCCTGCCCGCTCCCTGTTCCAGCTCAGCGGCGGAATCCCCCAGGGATTCCTGGATCCGCTTCCGGCTTCTGGTTTTATCGCCGCACCGGAAAATGCTTGCGCCGTGAGGGCTTCTCCCTCAGCTTCCTTCCTCAACCAGGCCGGGGATTTGATCACACCTGAGATGCTGGAAGCCAAGGGTATCCAGATCATCAGCTACCAGGACCTCACTGGAGGCCAGCGGGAAGGACGCGCTCTGGAAAGCACCCTTTCCGGCCTGATCACACCCGGGGATTCTGCCCTGGCCACAGCTGACGGCTGGAACCAGAAGGTCTGGGATGAGATCGCCAAGAGCCAGTCAGCAGCCCAATCCCTCATGGACTACCATCTCTGGACGGTGTCCTCCCAGATCGAAGCGGCTGTTGTCGACAGCATGCGGGCCCGTATGCAGAGTATGGGACTGCCTTCCCAGGTGATGAACGCACTGGATAACTCCCGGACATCGGGTTGGTTCGCCAGCCCGCCTGCAGCACAGGAAGACCTGCTGGCTGCCATGGAGATCGAGGCTGTCTTCAGCGGCAAGACCGAGGGCACCATTTACGAGCGGCGCGAGTTCAGCCTCCCGGAGCTGGGGGAGATGCCCCAGTTCGGACCCATGTCAGGCGAGGGCAGCGTGGTTTACCATGATCCCGATTCGGGAGATTATCCCTTCGATCTGGAGATCGAATGGACGGAGTGGGATGAGCTGGGCAGGGTGACTGCCGGCCAGATCGTCTTCGATGACACCGAGCACGGCGTGGTCATCGAAATGGAGATCCGCTCCGACGGCTCCCGGACCGCCCATCTGTACCGGGCGGGGGAGATGGTCGGTGTGGTCGAGGTCGACACACAGGGGATGGTCACCTACCAGGACGCAGCCCAGTAGGGCAAGCGCCGGAATAAAATGAAAAGCCGGCTGGGAATTCAGCCGGCTTTTTTTTTCGGATTGATGCAGCTCCCGTCGTCCTTCTCCGACTGGAAGTGCAGTTTTCTCCGGTCAGCCGCTGGGCGGCCCCCCGATACACACCACCACCGCGGCTGCCATGCCCCGCGAATGGGTCAGGCTCACCGACCAGGTCTCGAGACCCAGAGCCTGGGAGATCTGATTTGCCCGGCCTGTCAGGCGCAGGAACGGTTCTCCGGAAGGCTTGCTGAGGACCTCGATCTCGACCCAGGAGATCGGCCCAATGCCTGTTCCCAGGGCTTTGGAAGCCGCTTCCTTGGCTGCAAAGCGGGCTGCCAGTTCGGGCGCGCTGCCCCGGGAAATATCGATCTCGGCGGGCGTGAACACCCGCTTCAAGAAGCGCTCGCCATGGCGGTCCAGCGCTTTCTGGATGCGTTCGATCTCGATCAGGTCAATGCCGGAAGAGAGATTCATAAGGCTGGCCCCGCGCTGGAGATCGCCAACCGGTCTGGATCCAGGAACTGCCGGGTGGCGTCCAGGATCTGTTCCCGGGTGATCGCTCTCACCATCTTCTCATACCCCTGCAAGTAATCCAGCCCCAGCTGGAAACGCTCCATAGTCAGCAGCGCCGAGGCTACGCCGTGGTTGGATTCCAGGGTCAGCGGCAGTTTGCCGACGTAATTGGACTGCACGTCAGCCAGCTCCTCTTCGCTGACCGGTTCGGCAGTGAATTTGCGGATCTCATCCTGAATCAGCTCCAGGGCTTTCTCCAGGTTCTCGGGAGCGACCCCGGCAGAGACTGTCCACGGTCCGGGCCCAATGCTGGAGCTCAGCGAGCTGTAGGCATAATAAGCCATCCCAGCTTTGGTGCGGACCGCATCTCCGATCCGGCCCATCATCCCGAACTGCCCCAGGATGCTGTTGCCCAGCAGCGCGGGATAGAAGCCTTCCCAGCGCCTTCGCGGACCCACCGTACCCAGTACGATATCCGTCTGGCTCTTCTCAGGGATGGCGGTATGCTGCCGGACGGTTTGATCAAGGGGCCAGACATCCGGGACCTCGAGCGGCTCCGGCTGTTTGGGATTGAACCAGCCTCCCAATTTTTCCTCCACCAGGGCTACAGCCTGGTCCGGCTCTACCGCGCCGACGATCACCACCACCATTTCCCGGGGACCGTAGTAGTCAACATGGAACTTTGCCAGATCCTCGACCTGGATGGCCTGGATGGTATCCGGGTAGCCGTCGCTGGGGAAGCGATAGGGGTGGCCGGCGTAGGCGATCTGGTCGAATCCCAGCGAGGCCATTTCGCTGGTATCCTGGGCTCGCAGGTCCAATCCTGTCAGCAGCTGGGAGCGGATCTTTTCGATATCCTCTTTGGGGAAGACCGGATGGATCAGTACATCTGCCAGGATCTCCAGCAGGTGAGGCAGATCGACGGCCAAGGATTTTCCGCCAAATCCGGCGGTATGCGATCCGGAGCTGACGCCCAGGCTGGCGCCCATCGATTCCAATGAGTCATAGATCTCCCGGAAGCTCTGGGTGGCTGTGCCCCGCATCAGGCAGCTGGCGGTGAAATCGGCTAAACCGAGTTTCTCCTCCGGATCGTACAGGCTTCCTGCCTGCACGTAGCCAGAAAGGGCGATCGCCAGCGAATTGAAGTTCGGTCGGACCAACACAGTGATCCCGTTGGTCAGCTCTACCCGGGTGATATCCTGGGGACCGGGCAGTGATTTTACATTAAGTGGGGTGAATTCCAGCTTGCTCATGATGGTTGGTTTCCCTTAGTGTGGGGTTGGTAGATCCCCACGATCCGGTTCTGGGGTCTCAGATAGGTTTGGGCGATGCGCTGCACATCCTCTGGGGTGACAGCTTCCAATTTTTCCAGGTATCCAGTGACCCAGTCATAGCTGGCAAACATCTCGGAGAAGCCCATCCAGAAAGCCTGGTTGGTGATGCTCTCGCTGCCGTAGGCGAACAAGGCTCGAGCTTGTTTGGTAGCCCGCTGCAGTTCTTCCAGCGGCGGGGGCGTTTCCTGCAGGCGCATGACTTCATCGTCCAGGGCTTTCAAAGCCGCTTCCGGGGTCGAGGAGGGATGGATGATCAGGTCCAGGCTGTACAGGTAGGGATCCAGGGTGGCCGGTAGGCTGCCGCTGACACTGACTGCCAGGTCCTCATCCTCCACCATCCGTGAATACAGTCGAGAGGTCTTATTGGAGATCCCTCCCCCGCCGAACATGTTCAAGCCTTCAGGGCCGGAAAGGAGGCTGTCCAGGATCAGGAAGGGGAAGAAATCCTCATGGCTGGCAGCTGGAGCGTGATAGGAGACATCCCCCAACACCGTATCCCCGGGGCCTTCCACCACCAGGCGGTGCTCGCCTTTCTGGGGCGGCTGCGGCCTGTCGACCCGGGGCGGTTCCTCCCCGGCGGGCAGTTCCTCATACAGTTCTTTGAGGCGCTCCAGCAGGTCATCCTGATTGAAATCACCGGCGATCGAGATCACAGCATTGCTGGGCGCGTAGTAAGTCCGATAGTGCTGGTAGAGGTCGTCCCGCTGCATGGCAGCCAGGTCCACCATATCCCCCAGGATCATGTGGCCGTAGCTGTGGATCGGGAAAGCGGCTTGGTGAACGGCTTCTGTCAGCCAGAAATCAGGGCTGTTCTCCCGGCCCTGCCTTTCGGACATGACCACGGTCCTTTCCGATTCGAGTTCCTCCGGGTCATAGACGCTGTTCACCATCCGGTCCGCTTCGATTTCCAGGGCCTGGTCGATCTTGTCTGCCGGCATGGTTTCGAAGTAGGTGGTCCAGTCCAGGTAGGTGAAAGCGTTCCAGGTCCCGCCAGCCCGGGCGATAGCTTTTTCCCGCTTTTCAGCGGGGAACTGCTCTGTCCCTTTGAACTGCATGTGCTCCACCCAGTGGGAGATGCCTGTCTTGCCGGGAATCTCATCCCGGGAACCAACCCGGTACCAGACCCAGCTGCTGATCAAGGGGGCAGTGTGGATTTCCTTCAGTTTGATTTCCAGGCCATTCTTTAACCGAATGGATGGAATGTGTTCTAAAACGGTCATAGATTTTGCTTTTATTGGGTAAGGGATGCGATTAATAGGTCCAGGGCGAGCTTGTCGTTCAGCTGTCCTGTTTTAATAGCCTGGTCCACTTCAGAAAGACGATGGTAAATGGTCTTCAGCTGGGGCAGGTTGAATAGTTTGGCCTGGGGCAGGATCTTTTGGATCGGATAGGGATGGACCCCGATCTCCTGGGCAATCTGGTAGTGGTCCTGGGCAGGGTTTAGGTCCAGGAGCTCGCGGACCTGGATCAGCAGCCGGAATTGACGGACGATCATGCCGAACAGCGGCAGGGCATCGCCCTCTTCCAGCAGGCGCCGGAGCATCGCGAAGGCTTTTTCCCCATCTCCGTAGCCAATAGCGTCAACCATCTGGAAAACATCTCCCTGGCGCACGTCGGCTACCAGGTTCCGAACATCCTCTTCTGCAACAGGGCGTGAAAAATCCACGTAGGTCAGCAGCTTCTCGATCTCGGATTTCGCCAGGCGGGGATCCTCATCGACGTAGCTGGCCAGCAGCTGGGCTGCAGTTGGTTCAAAAGCTCCACCCATTCCCTGGGCTTGCTCCAGGATCCAATTCGACATGGCTGGCCCCTTGGGCAGGGCGAAGAGCTGGGTCCAGGCCAGATCCATATGCTCCTTGCACCAGCTGGTCAGCCAGTGTTTCTCATCCAGGATCTTATCCTCGATCAGTACGAAGGCGGTCGTGGGAGGCAAAGATCCGAGCAGGTCCATAAATTTTGCCTGGTTCTTGCCTTTTGCCAGGCTGGTGGGGTTGAAGAGCACTACCATCCTTCTTTTCGACAGGAACGGCATGGTCCGGGTCTCGGTCTGGACGGTTTCCAAACTGCACTCCCTTCCATCCAGGGTGGTGATGTCCATGGTGGCATCGGATTTTTCCCCCATTTTCGCTTTCAGGCGCTCCTCCAGGAAGCTGCGGATGGCAAACTCGTCGTTCCCGTAGAGGAGATAAATTGAGGGAGAAGCTGTGCTCATATCATGCCAGGGTCCTGACCCGGTGAGCGGGAACGCCGTTAAGGGAGTGGCGGGAGATCGAGGTGATCTGTAAGTTTCCCGGGTTCCCGCTGACGGTTAATTTTCGCTGAAGCATCGGTCCCAGCGGCCGGGCAGCAAGCAGGGCGATCACTCCCAGCGTGGTGACCAGGGGCAGCCGCTCGATCTTGTCACGGGGTCGGTCACCAACACCGATCATGGCAACTGCGCCTGCCAGTCCTGCTGAAAATCCAGAGACCAGCAGGTTTGTGCCGCAGTTCTTGTGGACCGCCAGTTCGGCCTGGCCGGATTGCAGGCGCGCCAGCGCTTCGCTGACAGCATTTGCTAAGGCTTCGGTCTCGATCTCGCCCATGATCCAGAAGCCGCCTCCGTCCGAATGTCCTGCGAACTGCTGCCCGGGATGGGATCTGGCCAGCAGGTTCAGGGTTGCGTGTTCAAGGCCGTGATTGCGGCGGATATTTTCCAGGTATGGAATCATAGTCTCAGCCTGTCGGGAAATGGCAGGCACCTCCCTAATTGTATCAACACATCTTGCTGGATGTGAGGGTCAAGCCTGATTCTGCTTGAAGAATATCTATTTTACATGACAATTTTGATAATTAAGATCAGCCCCCTCTGGTTATAATAAAAATCTGAGATATAGGTCTTCCAGCGCGGGTGCGTGATATAATTTGCCCGCTCTGCAGAAGAACTATCACGGGAAGATCGATTATGAAAACGCTGATTACCGGTGTGGCTGGATTTTTGGGCTCTGCCCTGGCAGCCAAACTGGTGGAAGATGGCCACGAAGTCCTTGGCCTGGACGACCTCTCTGCTGGAAAGGAGAGCGTCATCCCTGAAGGTGTCCAATTCGAGCTGGGTGATGTCATGGACCGGCCCAAACTCTGGACCTTGCTGCAAGATGTCGAATGCGTTTATCACCTGGCAGCCAGGGTGGCAGTCAGGGAGTCCATCCTCTATCCCCGGGAATATAACAGCACCAATGTTGGCGGCACCGTCAGTGTCATGGAAGCCATGCGCGATGTGGGGGTCAAGAGGGTGGTGTTCACCTCTTCCGGCGCAGTTTATGGCGCCCAGGTGGCCCAGCCGCTGCATGAGGATATGGTTCCTGCTCCGGATTCGCCCTACGCGGTCTCCAAGCTTTCGGCTGAATACTACGTGAAAACCATCGGCCGCCTGTGGGGGATCGAGACGGTCACCCTGCGGATATTCAATGCCTATGGTCCTGGCCAGCATTTACCCGCAGATCATCCCCCTGTGATTCCTTACTACCTGCGCCAGGCAACCAAAGGCGGCAGCCTGGTGGTCCACAACAGCGGTACCCAGACCAGGGATTTTGTCTACCTGGATGATGTTGTCAGCGCCCTGGTCCAGGCGGGCAGAGCTTCGGATGTGGATGAAGCTACGGTCAATATTGGCAGCGGCCGGGAGGTCAGTATCCTGGATCTGGTAAAAAGTGTCCAGGAACTGACAGGCGCGAAAACAGAAGCGATCTACAATCACAAGGCCAGCGGGGGTGTGAACCGGATGCGGGCTGACATCACCCGGGCAGAGCTGCTCTTGGGCTACATGCCCCAATTCACCCTGGCGGAAGGACTGGCTCGCACGCTTGAGCTGGATCCGCGCTTTCAGCCAGGAGATTGAGAGATCTGTCTTGGCTTGGACCCTGTAGTTGAGAATTTCTTCATCATGAATCCACTGCCTGAATCTTTTTACGCCCGGGATACAGTCGAAGTCGCCCGGGACCTGATCGGAAAATACCTGGTACGCCGGGAAGGAACGGCCCAGCTCTCGGGGATCATCCTGGAAACCGAGGCCTACCGGGGCGAGGAGGATCTGGCCTGCCATTGCCGGGCTGGCCGGACCCCCCGCACGGAGGTCATGTACGGTCCTGCCGGTAGGGCTTATGTCTATTTCATCTACGGGATGTACTGGCTGCTGAATATCGTTACCGAGAGTGACGCAAAGCCAGGGGCGGTCTTGGTCCGGGCTATTGAACCGCTGGAAGGTTTGGAGCTCATCGAGGCTCGAAGAGGCCGCCAGCCCCGCGCCAAATGGACGAATGGGCCAGGGAAACTGACCAGGGCCTTGAATATCGACGGCAAGTTGAATGGTTCGGATATCTGCCAACCGGATGCCGAACTCTTCGTGGCCCAAGGGCTGGATGTCCCACCTGGGATCATCCAGGCTGGACCAAGGATCGGTTTGGATTCAGTGCCTGAGCCCTGGAAGAGCAAAGCTTGGCGTTTCGTGGTACATTATGGGCATCTGAAGGGTGCGCAGCGTTGAATTGGAGAGAATATGTTCAGAAAAAAGGAAGAGCCCGCTCCCAGTCTTGAGGCAGTCCCGGTCCAGAGCAGAGTGACATCCATTCTGGGAGAGGGAATCAGCTGGAAAGGAGAGATCACCGGTGAGGGAGGACTCCGAATTGAAGGTCTGTTTGAAGGAGTGATCGATATCGCGGGTCTGGTTATCGTGGATACTAAGGGGAGGGTCGAAAGCGACCTCATCAAAGCGGAAACAGTGATCGTGGCAGGGGCGGTGCGCAGCGATATCCAGGCCAAGCGGGTGGAGATCCGCAGTACAGGCCGGGTGTGGGGGAATGTGACGACCGTACGCTTCTCCACCGAAGAAGGCGCTTACCTGCGCGGAAAGATCCAGATGGAGGAAGAAACCTCTCAAGGGCAAAATGCCCCCGAGGCATCCGAGGGGGATCAAAATTCAGAGCCGGCCTTGAAGCCGAAAAAATCAGCCTGATCAGATGGCTTGCAAGCGGTTCCCTGTACTGATTGGCATCACCCTTCTAGTGCTGGTTTCTGCTTGCAGCCCATCCCCAACCGCATCTGTCGAACCCGTTCCCAGTCCATCCGGTTCGCCCAGTCCCACCATCCTGGGAAGCGGCACGCCAGCGCCAAAATCGACAGCACTGCCAACAGCTGAGGCGCCAATAGGTTCACCCACTCAGACACTTTGCCCCGATCAGCAAGGCAGGATTGAAAAATACCAGATCCTCTGGCAGGATGAAACCCTGACCGGCAGGATCTACCTCCCCCCCTGTTATGACCAGGACTTGGACCGCCGCTATCCGGCTTTATACCTGCTTCACGGCGCGACCGAGACCGACCAGGAATGGGATGACCTGGGAGTCGATGAAATTGCTGATCTATTGATCGCCCAGGAAAGGATCCCGCCTCTGCTGATCGTCATGCCCCGCGAGATCACCTGGCTGAATGTGGCTCAGAATCCCTTCGGAGACCGCCTGGCTCAGGTGGTCGTTCCCTGGGTGGAGGAACACTACCGGGCTCTCCCTGACCGCCAGCAGAGGGCGGTGGGAGGTATGTCGCGGGGCGGCAATTGGGCAGTCCGGCTGGGCCTGCTGCACTGGGGCCTGTTCGGTTCCCTGGGAGGCCACAGCACTCCGCTCTTCTACGGGGATCTCAAGCGGGTGCCGGGCTGGCTGGAGGCCATACCGCCGGGAATGACTCCCCGGATCTATCTCGATATCGGCGAAGGGGACAACAACTTGGAGGACGCCCTGTCTTTCTACCAGGCGCTGGTCAAGGCGGGCGTGACTCCCGAATGGCATCTGAATCCCGGGCTCCACAACGAGGCTTACTGGAAGGCCCATTTGGAAGAGTACCTGCTGTGGTACAGTGCGGGGTGGCAGGGCAATTGAATCGTTATTCTTCAGAAAGGACCAGGTCTGCAAATGAAAACACCATCATACGCTGAATTCTCTACTATGAAGTGGGTCGAGGTCGAGCCCTTCTACCAGGAACTGGAGGGGGCAATGCTCACAGCGGAGAACGTCAAATCCTGGCTTACCGGCTGGTCGGATCTGCGCAAGTTGGTCGATGAAAGGTATGCCCGCCTGGAACTTGCTGTGGAGCTGGACACCACCGACGAAGCCGCCGAAGGGGCTTACCACGCTTTCCTGGAGAAGATCTATCCTGCTGCCCAGGCGGCAGATCAGAAGCTCAAGGAGAAATTGCTGGCGAGTGGTTTGATTCCGGAAGGCATGGGGACCATCCTCAAGAAGATGCGCACGGAAGCGGACCTGTTCCGGGATGAGAACTTGCCCTTGATGACCGAGGAATCCAAGCTTAGCTCGCAATACAGCAAGATCCTGGGAGCTCAGACGATAGAATGGCAGGGAGAAGAGCTTACACTCACCCAGGTGAAAGCCGCCATGATGACCGAAGACAGGGAGCTCCGCCACCAGCTCTGGGACCAGACCTCGCAGCGCCAGCTTGCGGATCGGGATGCGATCAATGAGCTCTGGATCAAATTCATGGACATCCGCGCCCGCTTGGCCGCCAATGCCGGGTACCCGGATTACCGCTCCTTCCGCTGGCTGCAGCGGCTCCGCTTGGATTACAGCCCGGATGACAGCAAGCGGTTTCTGGCAGCTATCAAGCAGGTGGCTGTCCCAGCGGCAACCAGGGTTTACCAGCGCTACCAGCGCCGCCTGGACATAGGCGATCTGCGGCCCTGGGACCTGCTGAACAACCAGACCACATTCAGCCTGCCGGCCATCGATGCCTTTGAAACGCAGGAACAGTTCATTTCCAGGGTGGGAGCGATCCTGGCAAAGCTGGACCCTGTCCTGGGCGGTTATTTCGACGTCATGCGGGAACAGGAGCTGCTGGACCTGATGAACCGCAAAGGCAAAGGCCCGGGAGGGTTCTGCACATCCTTTGCTACTACTGGAATGCCCTTCATCTTCATGAACGCGGTTGGCAAGAGCTCGGATCTACGGGTGCTGTTCCATGAAAGCGGCCATGCCTTCCATGTCTTCGAGCGGGTCAATCTCCCCTACCATCATCAATGGCGGCCCGGCCTGGAGTTTGCTGAGGTAGCCTCAACTGCCATGGAGCTGATGGCTGAGCCGTACCTGGGCCAGGCGCAGGGAGGTTTCCTGACGGAGAGGGATGCTGCCACTGCCCGGCTGCTGAACCTGGAAGAAAAGCTGCTGTTCTGGCCCTATATGGCAGTCGTTGTCGCATTCCAGCATTGGGTATATGAGAACCATGAAAAAGGGAAAGACCCCGCCGCCTGCGATGCCAGGTGGGCGGAGCTGGTAGAGGAATACATGCCCGCAATCGATTGGACGGGATACGAAGAGGTCAAGAAGACCGGCTGGCACCGCAAGCTGCATATCCACCAGGCGCCTTTCTACTACATCGAGTACGGACTAGCTGCCCTGGGCGCCTTTCAGATCATGGTCAAAGCCCGCCAGGATCAAGCCAAAGCCCTCCGGGATTACCGGCGAGCGCTCGCTCTGGGCGGTACGGTCTCACTTCCGGAATTGTATGAGGCAGCCGGCGCTAAGCTGTCTTTCGATGCTGCTGCCTTGGGCGAAGTGGTCGACCTGATCGAGGAGGACCTGGAAAAACTGGAGAGTGTACTCGCTTGAGACCAGGGCTGGATTGAGGCAGATCCAGGGGTCCGGGAAGTGTGCTTTTTGTCAGTACCTTCTGGTCCGCCTCTCCGTTATAATGAAATTTTGGATAGCTATTCGTTCAAGGGGTATCCTATGACCCAAAAGTTGAAGATTATCATTCCCATGGCTGGATATGGAAAAAGGCTGCGACCCCATACCTGGAGCAGGCCCAAACAACTACTCAGCCTGGCTGGAAAAACCGTCATCGAACATGTGATGGATACCTTTAACAGCCTTCCTGCGGACATGGATGTGGAATATGTGTTCATTGTCGGATACCTGGGGGATAAGATCAAAGAATTCATGACGCAAGAACACCCGGATCTGAAGATCCATTATGTCGTCCAGGAGGAAATGAAAGGCCAATCCCATGCCATTTATTTGGCCAAGGACATGATTGACGGACCCATGATCATGGTTTTCGCCGATACTTTGATCGAGACCGACCTGGGATTCTTGAAAGGAGAGAAATCGGATGTAGTGGCCTGGGTAAAGCCGGTTCCTGACCCCCGCCGCTTTGGTGTAGCAGAAATTGACCCGGACCAACGGGTCACCCGGCTGATCGAAAAGCCCAAGGCTATGGATAACAACCTGGCTCTGGTGGGTTTTTATTATTTCAAGGATGGACGCCAGCTGATCGCTGCCATCGAGAAGCAGCTGGACCAAAAAGTCCAGCTCAAGGGTGAGTTCTTCCTGGCAGATGCCATCAACATCATGCTCGGGGACGAAAGCTGTCATATGCGCACCGAAAAGGTACACACCTGGCTGGATGCGGGCACTTTTGACGCCATGCTGGCGACCAACCGCTACCTGTTAGAGCACGGATTTGACAACTCCGAAAAAGCGGGCCAGCGCATGGGTGTATGCGTTGTTCCCCCGGTTTTTGTACATCCGGAAGCGGAAGTGGAAACCTCAGTCATCGGTCCCTACGCCACTGTGGAAGCGGGCTGCCGGGTAGTCAACTGCAGGATTTCCAACTCGATCATCGAAAAAGGATCCAAAGTGGAGAGTCTGATCTTGAACGCTTCCATGATCGGCCAGCGCTCTGCTCTGCAGGGGACAATCAAGTCGATCAATCTTGGAGATGACACGGAGATCGATCTGTAGCATTGGTCACAACAACCTACCAACAAGGAATAATATGCCCCGTGATTTTATAGCTAAACGAGTTGCCGAACTCAAGCCTTCCGGGATCCGGAAATTCTTTGATATCGTGGCCACCATGGATGATGTCATCTCCCTGGGCATTGGTGAGCCCGATTTCACCACTCCCCAGCCCATCCTGGAAGCTGGCATCAAGGCTCTGCAGCAGGGAGAGACCCACTACACATCCAATGCCGGCATCTATCAGCTTCGCGAAGCCATCGCCGATCTGCTGGAGGAGAAGTACCAGGTGCGCTACGATCCGGCCTCGGAAATCGTGGTCACTGTTGGGGTTTCTGAGGCTCTCTACCTGGCGCTGACGGCGGTGATCGATCCCGGGGAGGAGATCATTATCCCCACTCCCTGTTTTGTGTCCTATCAAGCTGAGGTGCTGCTGGCTGGCGGTGTGCCGATTGAGGTGCCGGGCAGGATGGAAACCGGCTTCCAGCCTGAGCCGGACCAGATCGAAGCCGCCATCACTCCCAGGACCAAAGCGATTTTCATCGGGTTTCCTAACAACCCCACCGGGGCGGTGGCCAGCAGGGAGAATTTACTGGCCATCAGTAAGATCGCCGACAAGCATGACCTGCTGGTGATCTCGGACGAGATCTATGACAGCCTCGTTTATGATGTGGATCATATCTGTTTTGCCTCCCTTCCTGGAATGAAGGACCGCACCATCACCCTGGGAGGTTTCTCGAAGAGCTATGCCATGACCGGCTGGCGGGTGGGATACGCGGCGGCGCCGAAAAACATCCTCCAGGGGCTGGTGCGCATCCACCAGTATACGGTGATGTCTGCGCCGACCATGTCCCAACTGGCGGCCCTGGCTGCTGTTCAGCAAGGCGCGGACTATGCCGAGGAGATGCGCCAGAAATACGACCGCCGCCGCAAGCTGATCGTCGCAGGGCTGAATGAGATCGGCCTGAAGACCTTTATGCCCCAGGGCGCATTTTATGCCTTTCCCCGGATCACCAGCTCGGGGTTGAACGACGAGGATTTCGCCCAGCGTTTATTGGAGGAGGAGAAGGTGGCTGTGGTCCCCGGATCCGCCTTCGGTTCGGGCGGTGAGGGATTTGTGCGCTGTTCCTATGCCACGCACTATGATCAGATCGAACAAGCCTTGGAGCGGATGGAGAAATTCATGAGCCGCTGTTGTTAAGCGCTCCCCACCTGCGAAAAAAACCGCCTTTGATGTAGAAGGCGGTTTTTGTTTTCCTGCTTGCTGGCCTCCGGGGTATCCT
>JBGCVQ010000043.1:0-15153 GCA_045888315.1 Anaerolineales bacterium
TGCAGGGTATCCTGATGATCGTTCTCAGCAATGACACCAAGTATAAGATCTACTCAAATTTCTTGGCTTTCAATACGGAGACCCGCACCCTGGCTCCTGACCCCCAGGTATTCTATGAACTGCGCTTTGGGCCAGCGGTAGCTGCTTTCCTGCTGATCTCAGCTGTGGCTCATTTCTACCTGGCTACTGTAGGAAACCAGAGATATATCGCCAATCTCAAGAAGGGAATGAACCCGATCCGCTTCTACGAGTACGCCCTGAGCTCATCCTTGATGATCGTTCTGATCGGGATGCTTTCCGGCGTGATCGATCTGGGTGCCGTGATCCTGATCTTTGGCATCAATGCCATGATGAACCTGTTCGGGATCATGATGGAATACCACAACCAGTACACCGAGAAGACCAATTGGACATCCTTTATTTACGGCAGCATCGCCGGGATCTTCCCCTGGATCGTGATCTTCCTGTACTTCTTTGTCTCGGTCAGTGGTGATGCGAAACCGCCCACGTTCGTATATATCATCAATCCCACCCTGTTCGTGTTCTTCAACATCTTTGCAGTCAATATGATACTGCAGTACAAGAAGGTCGGACCCTGGAAGGATTATCTCTTTGGGGAAAGGATGTATATCATCCTCAGCCTGGCGGCAAAAACGGTCCTGGCCTGGATCATTTTCGCCGGCACCCTGGCTCCGGTCTAAACCGGATAGGGTATTACTGGATCAACCCCACCACAACGCTGGGCAGACAGGACGGCTCTCCCCTTCCTTTCTGTCCAGCGTTTTCGTTTTCCGCGGCCAAGGGGGTGCTAACAGAACACCAGATATTCATTCCCCCTGATCTAAAGGCACCGAGCCAAAGCTATCCAGGACCACTGGATCGCTCCAATCAGCAATGGGTACCGCACTGCCCAGCACGTCTCCCGCAGTATGGACCCGGCCCCGCCCGGTGCTGACCACACCCAGATTGAGAACTTCTGGAGTGCCAAGTAAATCGAGCGGGATCTGGAGTTCGATGACCGTTGGGCTGCCTGCCTGGACAGCTGCGCCTCCCGTATATGTCCTTTCAATCCACTCCGTTCCATTCCAGGCGTTCAGCTTCAGACTAAGGCTGACCGTTCCTTTACGGTCCAGAGCCTGGAGATCCAAACGGAATTCGGGCAGATAGGGGCCTAGTACTGTGATCGGCCGGCTGCCAGGGTCTGTTGCCGCCCCGGATCCATCCCCGGTTGTGTCCAGGTAGATCAGAAGAGAACCCCAGGGATCGGCGTAGATGTCACCGGCGACAGTCAGCGCCAGATTGAGTGATCCTCCTTCCTGGTAAGCATACAGGTCGAGCAGGTCCAGGTGGCTGACCTCCTGGAAATTGTCCCCGGCAGGGTCAACCAGCAGGGGACCCCCATAGGCATCCTCGATCAGTCCATCGGCCAGCTGTCCGGGATAGTAATAGGGGAAGCTTAGGAACTCGATACCCTGATGGACCTCATTGCCATTATTGAAATCGAAGAAGGTGGCGTTTTCCCAGTGGGATCCCTGCCCCCAGCGGGTTGAGCATTGGGTGGAGACCCAGGCTGGTTCCCAGTAAACTACCCCCAGCCCGCCATTGGAGATCAAGGACTGCGACAGGTCTACCATGAACTGGCGTTGACCCTCGGGAGTGAATGGATAACCGCGGATGCCCTGGTTGAGGATGTTGCTGGCTGTCTCCTCCACTGCCTCCATGGTCCAGAGATAAGCGGTCTCCACAATCATGACCTCTTTCTGGAAGGTCTCCCGCAGATAGGAGGTCTGGGCACCCAAATCCCCGATCGAGAAAATACTCCATTGGGGATAATAGGAAAGGCCGATAATATCGAAATCAGTGATACCGTTCTCGATAGCACCGCGAAACCACCAGCCAGCGTTTTCGGGCTGGGCGACGTGCAGGATGATCTGGGGATCTGTTCCTGTATCACGTCCCGCGTCGCGAACAGCCCGGATTCCGGCATTGAACAGTGCCGCATCTCGGGGCCAGTCCAATTCCATGACTTGCTTCAACAAACCCGAATTGGTCTCATTCCCGACCTGGACAAAATCGGGCATGAGGTGGTTCCTGTCCAGATCGACCAAGGTCTGATAAGTGTAGTCATAGACTGCCTGGATCAGCTCCTCGTCGGATAGGTCCTTCCATCTCTCCGGGATAGCTTGCTTGCTGGGATCGGCCCAATTATCTGAATAGTGAAAATCCAGCAGCGTATACATTCCGGCCTGGTTGGCCCGGTGAAAGGTGCGCTTGATATCCGCCAGGTCGCTGTAGTCCGTCCAATCGGCGTCGATCCATAACCGGGCTCTCACCAACTGGGCGCCGTGGTCACTGAAGAGCTGATAAGCGTCCACCAACTGTCCGTTCTCCTGGTAGACCGCTCCGCAATCATCCATTTCGTTGACGTAGGATAAGTCCACGCCCAGGAAGAAATTGGGTTGGATATCTGGTCTGCGATCGACGTGGTCGAGATATTCTGGGTCGGGACCCATGGTGGGGGTGGGGACTGCGGCAGTTTCCGCCAGAGTAGGTGTTTCCTGGGGTGAAACCGCTGGGGCGCATCCAGCCAGGCTGACCACAGCTCCGAGTAAAAAGAAGACCAGGAATACGCGAACGATATCAGACAATGGTCGGAGGATGGAATTCATATCAAAGGCCTTTGTAGAATATGCCGGGAGAGAAAAAGGACTCTTGGCGTGACGCTGGATGCCTCACTCCGCTGATCACTGCCAGGAAGGGGGCAGACTAAGTTGAACAGAAGTCTACCCCCAAGAATAGCATGCTACCCTTTTACAGCGCCGGTCGTCAGCCCGCCAATGATCTGGTCCTGGAGCAGGAGGTAGATGATCATGATCGGCAACCCGCCGATCAGGACACCGGCCGCGAACATCCCCCAGCGCTGTTGGAACTGGGCCGCGGAAAAGACCTGAAGTCCCACCATCAAGGTGAACATCTCGTTGTTCTTCAAGAGAACCCGGGCAATCACGAATTCCCCGTAGGTATTGATGTAGTTGATGATGCCGATCACGATCAGGATCGGGCGCAGCAGGGGCAGGATCAAGCGGGTGAAGATCTGCCAATCCGTCGCCCCCTCCACCCTGGCTGATTCATCGATATCGCGGGGGATCGTATCCAGGAACCCTTTCATGAGCCAGATGTTGATGCCCATGGCTCCCCCCAGGTAGACCAGGATCAGGCTGGCGTGTGTGTTGAGGCCAATGGCCGGGATGACATCCCCCAGTTGGGAGATCATCAAGAAGGTGGCTACCAGGGCCAGCAAGGCCGGGAAGACCTGGACCAGGATGATGCCTTTCAGCATGGTTTGGCGGCCGCGGAAGCGGAAGCGCGAAAAGGCATAGGCCGCTATGGTGGTGATCGCCAAGGAACCCACGGCTGAGATCGAGGCGATCTTGAATGAATTTGCGAACCATCTCCAGTAAGGCCACTCCCCGGATGTCAGCAAGGTGCGGTAGTTCACCAGGCTAAATTGTTCCGGGATCAGCTTCTGGGTGGCCAGGGATCCGGTGGGGTTGAAAGAAGCAGAAATAACCCACAGGATAGGGAAGACAGAGAAGATGATCAGAAAGAGAGCGACGACCAACCGCCAGGCTATGCTGAAGCGGTGCTGGAATTTCTGCGAAGAGCGCAGTTCCTGGTATCTAGACATTTTCTCCGACCTCCTCCCACATCCGCGTGTAGCGGAACTGGATCAAGGTCATGACCCCAACAATGAAGAAGATCACGACAGTGATAGCGGACGCAAAGCCGTAATCCACTCCTCGTTTTGCAGTAAAGGCCAAGTTGTAGACATAACTGATGAGAATATCCGTATGGCCGGCTGGTGTCGGCGTCCCTGCCATGGGGGGATTACCGGCGTTAAAGATGTAGATCAGGTTGAAGTTGTTGAAGTTGAAGATGAAAGAGGCGATCAGCAAAGGCCCGACAGCCACCATCAGCAGGGGCAGTGTGATCTGCCAGAACTGCTGCCAGCCGCTGGCACCATCCACCTGGGCGGCGTCATAGTACTCGTCCGGAATGGACTGCAGGGCACCACTGCTGATGAGCATGAAGTAAGGATAGCTCAGCCAGAGATTGATGATCAGGATGGCGACCTTGGCCCACCAGGGGTCTGTGAACCAAGCAGGAGCCCAGTTAAAAATGTTTTCCATGACGCGGTCGAGCACGCCCAACTCAGGGTTGAGCATGCCTTTCCAGATCAGGATCGTGAACAGTGCCGGCATGGTATAGGGGATGATCAGCAGGGTCTGGATGAGCTTCTTGAGCGGAAAATCGGGATCGTTGTACATGACCGCGATCAGCAAACCCAGACCGAAGTTAAATACCAGGCTTAAGAAGGCAAAAGCGAAGTTCCAGCCGACGATGCGGGCCAACGGTCCTCGCAGAGCGGGGCTGGCAAAGAACTGCTTGTAATTGAAGAACTGGATCTGGGTAATGAATCCCGGACGAAGGGCGATCCCGGAGGGGGATGAAAAAGTACCCCGAACGTTGCTGTAGACCACACCAGTCTGCTGGTCGATCATGGCATCCAGGTCTGGGTCGTATTCGTAAAGCGGAAGCAGCTGCGCCGCCTCCTTGGGAGAGCGCACCTGGATGGTGCTGCCTTCCACTCCAAACAGGATATCTGCCAGGTTCTTGTCCGCAGTAGCCATGATCGCGTTCAAGCGCTGATAACCTTCGATGCTGACCGGGATACCGTTCTCGTCCAGAGCTCCGATCCCATCCTGGCCGGATTGGGGATCCTCGATCAGTTCACCGGGCTTGGCAAGGAAGTTGGTTCCTTCAGCATCCGTCAACCACAAGGCGTAATCCCCTGCGGGAGATTTAAAAGCAGTCCATTGGTAGGCTTTGCCTGTTTCTGGGAGGTATTTGGCTTTAAGGATCTGCTCGATGGCTTGTTCCTCGGTGATCAAGTGCCCCTCGCCGTAGTTGGAGAAGGATACCCAAAAAGTGAAGATGATGGGATAGATGGTGAAGAGAGACATCAGGATCAGGCCCACGATCATCCACCGCAGCGGATACGCCTCCTGACGGATCAACACATAATTGACAAAAATTGCCAGGACCAGCGCAGCAGCTGCCATGGGATAATAACCCAGGCGCACGAGCTGGTTCAAGAACCAGAAGACAGCCATATCCAGCAGGATCAACAAAGAAATCCTGACCAGACGCGGAAAGAGCGGTCTTTTGGCAGAAGGCTTGTTGGATTTTCGAGCGGGAGCTACGGAAGTCATCATTACCTCCGCACTTTTTTCTTAATTATACGGGAATAAAATTAAAAGAAGGCCGGGATTTCTCCCGGCCTTCTAGAATGTGGGGGGACTTATTGGGTGGCTACTTCGACCAGATGGGATCCGGGGTCATAAGTGAAGGTCACCGTGCTATCCTCAGCCAGGCTGAGAGTGTAGTTCGGGCCATCGAGAGATCCATCTGAGCCATAGTTGGTTCCCCAATCTCCATCCATGGCAACTTTGAACTCATAATCACCTGCAGGGAGATCGACTGTGAGGGTGTACATCCCATCGTCACCTTCGATCATTCCGGTGGCTTCACAGGCAGGATCCCAGGCTGCACCGCAGCCGGCCTTATCCTGGTAGCTGCCGGGCAGGTTGACCATGCCGGCCAGGGCGCCCTTGATCAGATCGCGGACCTGATTGGCTGCGTCCGTCATGGCCTCTTCCGGGGTCTGCTGTCCAGTCACGGCCAGGGTGATGCCGTTGTCCCAGGCGCTCCACACAGAGCCCATCTCTGGGATGTTGGGCATGGGCATGGCATTGGCGCCAGCTTCGCCCATGGCTTTCAGGTCGGGGTCTTCAGTGATTGCCAGCACGGACTTGAAGGAGCTGGGCCGGTTGCCGGTCTCATAGAGCAGCTTCATGGTGTCCTCGGTGGCGACAAACTCGGTCAGGAAGGCCTGGGCCAGCAGAGCGTTCTCGCTGAAGGCATTGATCAAGAAGCCCTGGACTCCCAGGAAGGGAACGCCGTCATCGGGGAAGAAGGGGGCCACTGCGTAGGGAACTCCGGAAGCGCGGATGCGATCCAGCGCCCAGGGGCCAGCCATCAGGAAGGGGATCTGACCGGTCTCGAACAGGGAGTGGGCAGTCTCATAGTCGAAGGTATCCGGCATGAGGCCTTCCTCAGCTGCCTTGGTCATGTAATCAACAGCGGCGATCATCCCCGGGCTGTCCAGACCAACATCGTCAGGATTCCAGGCGCCGTTCTCGTCCACGCCAAAGACGTAGCCGCCGAACGCGGTCTGGATAGGCAGAGCGTTGTAGCCAGGACCAGTGGAGACTGCAAAGGCATACTGTGCCTTGCCTTCAGCCTGCAGCTGGCGGCCGATCTCAAGCACCTGCTCCCAGGTTGTGGGCGGCTCAGTCACCAGGTCGGTGTTGTAGAAGAAGCCTAGGTTCTCGGATGAATAGGGCAGACCATAGAGCAGTCCGTCGGTGTAGGTGAAGGCATCCAGGTTGGACTGAACGAATTCATCAGCCTTATCACCCAGGTCTATTGGCGCAACCAGACCTGATTCCACCAGGGAACCCAGCCAGTCGTGGACGCCGATGAAGATATCGGGTCCTTCCCCAGCGGGGATGGCGATCAGCACCTGGGAGCGGATGTCTTGTACAACACCCAGGTCCTGGACATCCAGGGCCACATTGTATTCGGCCAGGAACTCATCCGCCAGATCTTGCAGGATCGGGGTGCGGGTGTCATCAGCCCAGATGGTCAAGGTGGCCGTGGGCTCTGGCGCCGCTTCCTCTACCGCTGCGGTCGGTTCTTCGGGAGCGGCTGTCGGTTCTTCGACAACCACCGCCGGCTCCTCAACAGGGGCTGCGCCGCCGCAGGCACTCAGGGCCAGCGCAAGAACCATGATGATAGAAAGAAACGCAAAAATTTTATTCTTCATCTGATCCTCCAATCATTGAGAAATAAATTTTTTGAAGCACGCCCGGGTAATTCCGAACGTACGCACAACCAAATTTTTGGGAAAAAGGAGATAATCTTGTGAGATTGTTGGCACATTTATCAACTCGTGTTGACATCACGTGTATTTAAGATTATATTTTATTTATGCCTTCTGTCAAGTAAAGTGTTCTGGTCGTGACGGGATTGCGTTGGATCAGGGAAGGAGCAGATGAGAACACAGATCCTTTTTGATGATAGCTGGTTATTTGCTGGAGAGAAGCTCGATCTGGAAGCGCCTGATGAGCGCTTCGAGGCAGTGACCCTACCGCATAGCAACAGATTGTTCTCTCACCACAATATCGATAATTCAGATTACCAGTTCACCTCCACCTACCGGAAGAGATTCGTTTTACCCCAGGATGTCGCAGAATCCCAGGTAATCCTTGAGTTCCAGGGAGTGATGCTGGCAGCCACTCTCTACCTGAACGGGGATCTGATCGGAGAACATCTGGGCGGATTTACGCCCTTTGAACTTAATATAACCGATTATCTCCAAAAAGAGGAGAACCTCCTCACTGTTTATGTAGATTCTCGAGAAAGAAAGGATATTCCTCCTTTTGGACATCTGGTCGATTACCTGACCTTCGGGGGTATCTACCGCGACGTGTACCTGAAGATCCTGGCGGAAGAACATATAGAGGAGGTCTGCGTCCGCACTGAAAAGGTGCTGGAAGAACCCCTGCTGCAATGTGAGATCCGGGTCAACCGCCCTGCTTCGGGTTTAGAGCTGGAAGCAATCCTGCTTGACAACAGAGGAAAGGCGCTGGCCGAGACCCAGGGACCTGTTGCAGGAACGGTCTCCCAGCTGGTTTTCAGGAACCTGCCGGGGATCCAACTGTGGGATGTGGAGGATCCAGTCCTCTACACTCTGGCTGTCTCGCTCCGTAAGGAGGGGCAGATCCGGGATGGTTTGGAGACCCGTTTTGGATTCCGGGAAGCAGAATTCCGGGAGGATGGAGGTTTTTACCTGAACGGCCGCCGCCTGCCGCTGTTGGGCCTCAACCGCCATCAAACTTACCCCTACATCGGGGCGGCGGCGCCGGCCCGGCTTCAGCGCCGGGATGCCGATATCCTCAAATCCGAACTGGCGTGCAATATCGTCCGCACTTCCCACTATCCCCAGTCCCCCCATTTCCTGGACCGCTGTGACGAGATTGGCCTGCTGGTCTTCGAAGAGATCGCCGGCTGGCAGCATATCGGTGACGAGGACTGGCAGGAATTGGTCCTGGAGGATCTCCAGTCCATGATCAAGCGGGATCGGAATCACCCCTCCATCATTCTCTGGGGCGTGCGGATCAATGAGTCGCCTGACAATGACACCCTGTACCGAAAGACCAACCAGCTGGCCCACGACCTGGATCCTACCCGCCAGACCGGCGGCGTGCGCTGTTTTTTAGAGAGCTCTTTCCTGGAAGATGTCTTTACCTACAACGATTTCTCGAATACCGTGGTGGACCCAGTCCGCATCCCCTACCTGATCACTGAGTTCGCGGGCCACATGTTTCCCACCAAGATCTGGGACCATGAGGAGCGCTTGATAGACCAGGCTTTGCTGCATGCCAGGATCCAGGACCTGCAGCTGGGAAACGCTGAGATCTCGGGAGCGATCGGCTGGTGCGCCTTTGATTACGCGACCCATATCGAATTCGGATCGGGAGACAGGATCTGCTACCACGGGGTGATGGACACGTTCCGGCTTCCAAAGTGGGCGGCATATTTCTACAAGAGCCAGCTGTCGCCGGAAAAGGAGATCGTCCTCAAAGCCGCCACCCACTGGACCATGGGGGACCGCTCTGGCGGTGGGAACAATCCCCTGACGGTGTTCAGCAACTGCGAGGAAGTCGAAGTAGTGATCGGGGATATCCAGGTTGGTAGATTCACACCAGCCCGGGAAAGCTATCCAAATCTAGCTCATCCGCCGATCATCATCACTGGATTGGACAAGTACAGTGCCTGGGGCCAGCGGCAGTTCCACGATCTACAATTGATCGGCTACATCCAAGGCGAAGCGGTTGCCGAACAGCTAATTTCCAGCAGCCGGCTGCCCCGCAGGCTGGAACTGGAGGTAGATGACCTTCAGCTGGTTGCAGACGGCTCCGATATGACCCGCCTGGCGTTCCGAATCACGGATGAATTTGGGAATCCCACGCCTTACGTGGAAGAGGCGGTCCAGTTCGAACTGGAAGGGGAAGCCGACCTGATAGGGAATAACCCCTTTCTGCTGATGGGTGGCCAGGCTGCTGTGTACTTGAAAGCCCGGAAGCAGCCGGGACGGGTGACCATCCGAGCCAGGGCAGGCGACCTCCCTGGCAGATCGATCTCCATCGAGCTGGTCTCGCCTGAATCAAAGGATGGATCTTGATCATTAGTGGATGAGGTCTGCTGGTTGGCTTTGATCCAGTTATTGCCTTCGGGATAGGGTTCTATGGCTAAGAACAAAACGATCACCCAGAAAGATGTTGCCGAACGTGCAGGTGTATCCCGCAGCGTGGTTTCCTATGTGATCAACAACGGGCCCCGGGATGTTGCCCCAGAGACCCGCGAGCGAGTGCTCCAGGTGATCCAGGAACTGGGATATCGTCCCAACAAGCATGCCCAGCGCCTCAAGCTGGGAACCAAATCTGCCCAGAAATGCCTGGCGATCGTCACCGGAGGCCAAAGCTACAATGTGTTGGAAAGACCTTATTACAACATCATCCTGGCGGGGCTGTTTGATGAAGCTCACCGATTGGGGTGGGAGGTGCGGCTGTTCAGCTTTTTCGATGCCTTGACCGATCCGGTCTTTTTTCATAAGAATATCCATAGGGATGAGATCTCAGCCCTAATCTTGCTGCTGCCCAACATGATCACATCGGTCCCGGGCAGCCAGGAGATCCTGGATATGATTGCCAAGGAAATCGATAAAGTAGTCTGCCTGGAAGAGCAGATCAACGGATGGCCAGCAGTGGTTTTTGACCGGGCTCAGGCTGCCCAGCAGGCAGTGCAGCACCTGATCGACTTGGGACACAGCAGGATCGCTTTCCTGGCGATCGAGGATGAGCGCCTGACAGGATATACAGGGACTTTACTGGCAAACGGTATCGCCTACGATGAAAGCCTGGTCGTTGTCCCGGATCCTGCAGATGTAATGGCCAGCGCGTACCAGGCAGCTGTCAGGATTGCAGCCCTGGAATCCAGGCCTACCGCCATCTTCGCTGCAAATGACGAGATCGCGATCTCCGCGATAGCCGCCTTGCATGACCAGGGTGTCGATATTCCTCGGGATATTGCCATTGTTTCCATCGATAATATCGGAATTTCCAAATTCGTTCGGCCCAGCCTGACGACAGTGGATGTCCCCAAGCGCCGGATGGCCAGTTTAGCGCTGCAGATGTTGATGATCAAGGATCAGTTCCAGGATCAAAGATCGACCTCGCTTGTCGTTCCTACCGAATTGATCATTCGCGATTCTTGTGGCGCAAATCTATAAGAGGCAGCCTTCCACCTGCTCCTTCTCCTGAGTGACCTTTCCCCGCTATAATAGGTAGTGAATTCCATTGCCGGCTGACTTATCTACCATCAGCCTGGCAGGAGTGAAAGCTTATGAAATCGAGATGGCTCACTCTCGTACTGGTCCTGGGAGCGCTGCTGTCCGGCTGCAAGACGCAGGTCCAGGTTCTGCCCCAGGTGCCTTCTCCAACGCCAACCCCAACACTCCCCGCTGAGATGGGGGAGCCTGATTGGTGGGAAGATGCTGTCTTTTACGAGATCTTAGTGCGCAGTTTCTCGGACAGCGACGGGGATGGTATTGGGGACCTGAACGGATTGATCGATAAACTGGATTATTTGAATGACGGCGATCCGGAAACCGATACGGATCTGGGGGTCACCGGCATCTGGCTGATGCCCATCTTCCCCTCGCCCTCTTATCACGGCTATGATGTCACCGATTACTACGGGGTCAATCCTGATTACGGCACCAGGGAGGATCTTCAGCGGCTGCTGGTAGAAGCCCATCAACGCGGGATCCGGGTGATCATCGACCTGGTGATCAATCACACGTCGGATCAGCACCCCTGGTTCCTGGCAGCCAGCCAGGATCCAGGATCGAAATACCGCGAGTGGTATATCTGGTCTGAGGACGACCCGGGATACCGGGGTCCAGACGGGCAGCAGGTCTGGCACGCAGCTGGCGGTAGTTACTATTACGGTCTCTTCGCATCCTCGATGCCGGACCTGAATTATCTCAACCCAGAGGTAACAGCGGCGATGGATGAGATCGCCCGCTTCTGGCTGGAAGATGTTGGCGTCGATGGTTTCAGACTGGATGCCGCCAAGCATTTGATCGAGAATGGAAGCCTGCAGGAGCACTCGGCAGCCACCCACGCCTGGTTCAAGGATTTTCGACCTGTCTATAAAGGGATCAAGCCTGATGCGCTGGTGATCGGGGAAGTCTATGAGACCAATTCCAGGCTGCTGCGATCTTACCTGGAGGACGAATTCGACCTGGTGTTCCAGTTCGCCCTTGCAGAGAAATTCCTTGCCAGTGCTCGCAGTGAGCTTGGCCTTCCTGCCTGGGCAGAGCTGGTCAAAACCACCAAGGATTTCCCAACGAATCAGTACGCGACTTTTCTGACCAATCACGACCAGAACCGGGTCATGTCGCAGCTGGGAGGGGATGTCAATCAAGCTAAAACTGCAGCCTCGCTGCTGCTGACATCACCAGGCACTCCGTTCATCTATTATGGGGAGGAGATCGGCTTGCAGGGCCAGAAACCAGACGAGGATATCCGGCGCCCGATGCAGTGGTCAGGAGAACCTCAGGCAGGATTCAGCAGCGGGACACCCTGGCGGGACCCAGAACCTGACTACCCCGTGGTCAATGTCTACCAGGAGGATGGTGACCCGACCTCCCTGCTGAACCACTACCGGGCCCTGATCCATTTCAGGGAGGACCATCCCGCTCTCAGCCGGGGAGCGTTCCTGACGGTTACGACAGTTCAGGCCAAACTATTTGCCTGCCTGCGCAGCCTGGATGATGAAAATCTGATCGTGGTCATCAACACCAGCGGTGAACCGATCAGCAGCTATCAATTGGCTGTAAATGAAGCACCGCTGGCGGTTGGAGATTATCAATTGACTGCCCTTTTCGGACCTACGTTCGAGACCCCGTTGCGGGTCGATCAATCAGGGAGTTTCAGCCTTGAGCCCAATCTGGTCATTCCGCCTTATACGACCTGGATCCTGGCTCTCAGCCCCATCGAAGAAAGGAACTAAATGGATTTGATCCTGCGCGAAACCGCCCCGGATGACCAGGAAAGTCTGCTGGCTGTACACAAGCTGGCTTTTGGATCAGATGAGGAAGCTCAGCTGGCTGGAGATCTACTGGCTGATCCCAGCGCCGAACCGCGCTGCTCGCTGATGGCGTTGAACGCTGACCGTCCGGTTGGCCATATCCTTTTCAGCAAGGCCGGTCTTGAACCAGACCTGCCACTGCAGGCCGCAATCCTGGCTCCCCTGGCTGTGCTCCCAGGCTACCAGCGCCAGGGAATTGGCGGGAAATTGATCCAGCGAGGCTTACAATCCCTGAGAGAAGGCGGCTTCCACCTGGTATTTGTCCTGGGCAGTCCCTTCTATTATCCCCGCCATGGGTTCCTGCCGGCCATCCCTGCTGGTTTCAACCCTCCCTACTCCCTTCCACCTGAGAACCAAAATGATTGGATGTATCAGTCTTTCGGTCCTGCAAGCTGGGGATCGTATCAGGGCAAGATCCGCCCGGCTGCGGCGCTGGATAAACCGGTTTATTGGTGGGGATGAGCCATGTTAGCTAGTTCCCCGTATAATACCTGTAATCGTTGAATCAAGTCACAAAGGAATCCAGATGAACTGTCCCCACTGCGGCGCTCCTATGACGCTCTACCGGGAGCGAGATTATTACCATTGTGAACACTGTGGAAGCTATCACTTCCCGGATCAGGACAGCCAGGGCTTGCGCGTGCTGAGCGAGAATCCGGAAGGCATCACCTGTCCTCACTGCAAGGAACGCCTTAACCTGGTCACCTACGCGGATTTTTTCCGCGGCTACCAATGCCCCACCTGCCAGGGCCTGCTCTTCAATCGGACGACTTTCCGGGAAGCGATCGATTTCCGGCGGTCCCGCACCAAGCTTGAGCCGGAGCCGTATAACACCTATGATCCATCAGAACTGGAACGCAGGACCTTCTGCCCGATCTGCGAACGCCAGATGGAGACCTTCCAGTACAACGGCCCCGGCAATATCGTTATCGATACCTGCCACCCCTGCGACCTGATCTGGCTGGACTATGGGGAGATCCAGAAGGTGGTCAGTGCCCCAGGCCGGGATCGGGGCGTTCCCCGTAAACCTCCCAAGGAAGAAGAACCCGAAAAACAGACTGAGAAGCCAGTAACCACACTAGGGCAAGCGCTGCTGGAGCTGGCGAGGATTATTACTGAAAAGAAATGAGATCAATGGAGATCCATTTTCCACCCCTTAACCATTAAGGAGATTCTATGATGGATAGCAACCTGTTATACCGCAGCAGTGTTCTCGTGATCCTGTTAGTGGTATTCGGAATCTCTGCTTATTACCGCACCCGGGCCCGGAGCAGCGGAGAGGTGATCAGCCGGGCCCAGGAAGGGCGGCTGGTGTTGATCCTGCGGTTGGTTTTCGGGCTTCCTCTGCTGGCGGTACTCCTGTTGGATATTTTTTATCCTCGGGCTTTAGCGTGGGCAAAGTTCTCACTGCCGGCTGGGGTGCAGCTCGCGGCTTTGATCGCGGCGGCTTTCTGTGTCGTTCTGTTGTGGTGGGTCTTACGATCCATCGGGAATAACATCTCCGAGACCGTCCTGGTCAAGAAGGAAGGCGACCTGGTGACCAGCGGACCGTACCGATATGTCAGGCACCCATTGTATGCCAGCGCGCTGTTGTTCCTGCTGGCGCTCAGCCTGGTTTTTCGGGATTGGATCATACTGAGCTACAGCCTGGCGGGCATCCTGGCTTTCCGGTTGCTGGTGATCCCGGCGGAAGAAAAACAGCTCCTGGAATCCTTTGGGGAAGAATACGAGTGCTACCAGAGCCGTACCGGCGCCCTGCTGCCCTGGATCAGGTAGGGAGAGGAGATGCGGGCAGTATGGAAAGGATAGTGAGCTGAACGATATGTCCCCAGAAATCTACCAAATATCCTCCATCGTAAGCCAAGATCAAGCCTGGGTGAAAGAGATCACCTGCCAGCGCTGGGGAGCCGAATTTGTGGTCGTGCATGGGGAAATCCATCATCCCTGGAAGCTGAAGGGCTTTATTGCCCGCAATGACTTGGAAGAGAAACTGGGCTTGATAACGTATATCCTGGATGGACCTGACTGCGAGATCATCACCCTGGACAGCTTCGTTGAAGGCCAAGGCGTGGGATCAGCCCTGCTCTCCCGGGTGATCCAAGAAGCAGGGAGGGCGGGCTGCAGCAAGGTCCAGTTAACCACAACCAACGACAATCAGCGGGGCATTGCTTTCTACCGCCGGAAAGGATTCCAATTGGCAGCGGTTTACCCGGGAGCGGTTGAGCGGGCCAGGAAGCTCAAACCATCCATCCCTCTGTTGTCTCCCACCGGGATCCCGATCCGGGATGAACTGCAATTCGAGCTGGCCCTCAAGGAGCAGAAGCGAAAAGGAGCGAGGAAGTGAAGAAGGGAGGTCCAGTCTCTCTCAGCCCGCTGGAGGTTGTCCAGCAATTCAATGACTGCTTCAACAGGGGAGACCTGGCGGGGCTGTCAGCTTTGATGGCTGAGGATCACACTTTTATTGACAGCAGCGGTGCGTTTCAGGCCGGCAGGGCCCACATGGTAGCGGGCTGGAAAGAGTTCTTTGCTAGCTAACCAGATTACAGGAATCATTTCACTCACTTTGAAACCAGATCAGATCAGGTCATTGTCCTGGGTTATTCCACCTGCTCCTATGATCCCCTGGATGGTCCGGCGATCTGGACTGCCAGGGTGAGAGGAAAGCAGATTTCCGAATGGCGGGTCTAACTGGACACGCGGGAAAACCGCCTAGCCCTTGACGTGGATCGTCCAGCCGATCGATTCCTATAAAGAGTGGATGGGTAATTTGCATATCACTTTGCTGGCATTGGGATCCACGGGAGTTGTATC
>JBGCVQ010000043.1:15253-50489 GCA_045888315.1 Anaerolineales bacterium
GGATGGGTAATTTGCATATCACTTTGCTGGCATTGGGATCCACGGGAGTTGTATCGCCCCGAGGGCTGGACCGGATCTGACACTTCCTTGAAAACACACTTTGGAGCGCCTGGTCGATGTGATCCAGCAGGGGGGGTATATAATGAGTTTATACGACTCAATCCGCTGAGATCGGTGGGTCAATCTGGAAGGAGTAAGGCATTTCCAAAGTGGTTCCGACTATCACTGGTTTGTGGTGTCGTCCAGGGATGATCGATTGAGGAGGCTTAGTTGGCATCAGGCGATCGCGTTGGATTGAAGAGCTTTCTGATCCTGGCGGGCAGCTTTGCTTTCGCCTTTTTAATGGGAGAGATGATCCATGAGTCGGGTCATTTCTTAGCCCACCGCTGCTTTGGCACGCAGACCGCGGCTATCCACATCGATCCCTTTGGCGCTTCACGGATCTACGGTGTCCAGGCCCTTCCCCTCCAGCAGATGGGACTCACTACCGCAGCCGGTCCTGCTTTCAATCTAATCCTGGGATGCCTAACCACCCTACTGCTTTGGCGCTGGACGAGTCCGAACTTGCTGCCGTTCATTCTCTGGGGCCCGGTTGCCTTGGTGCAGGAAGGTGTGAACCTCTCGCTGGGTTTGCTGTCACCGGGCAGCGATGCTCGCTGGCTGGTCCAGTGGGGCAGCCCTGCCTGGCTGTTGGTGGCGCTGGGTGTCATGTTCATTCTGCTGGCGATCGGTCTATTCAGCTGGATCCTTGCTGTGAGGGTGATCTCCCTCGGCCGTTCTTTTGGGAAGCGATTTACACTGATATTCTTCGGGATGGCTTTTTTGATGATCTTGCGGGCTTTTGTAGCGCTGTTCCGATCCCCGGCTGCGGCTGTGGAGAACCTGGTGCCGTTGGGATTTGCAGCGCTTTTGGCTGCGATCGTAGCGAGCCTGGTCGGCTGGCTGGACCAGCGTAGGCAAAGCGCCAGGCTGGGGCCTGATACCCTCCCCTGGGGTAACAGTTTGTTCGCTGTGGGGATGGGCCTGGGACTGCTTCTGATCCAGATCACCCTGCCCTGATCCATTCGATGATGTGGCAAGGACTCATGCTTGCCTGAGCGCGGAGGTTTTCCATGAACAAGATATTTTCCGAGATCAAGTATGACCTGGAATTTCTCCAGGGCCATACCCTTCAGCCCCGCTGGTATAAGATCCTTAAAGTTTTCCTGGTCCTGGGTTTTCTGGGAGCCTATACCTGGTTGTTTGGTGGAGCGAAGACACTCCTGTTCTGTGGGGTTTTCTTCGGCTTAAGCCTGGTTGTCCATTTCCTGTACCGGGTCAAGACCGGGAAGTACACCCGCAGCTGGCTGGATTTCCGGGTCCGCGAAGAAAATGGAAAGTTCACCTATCAACGCATCGGGATCTTCTATTATCTGATGGTCGCCAGCAACATGGTCATCGCCGTACTGCTCAGCCAATTCCTGCTGTAATATTCCATGATCCTGGGACTGCTTGGCAGGCGCGACCTGGAAGTCTGAGCGTTAATCCCTTAACCTGAACCAGTAAGAAATCGGGCTTTAAATCGGTCTATATCATACAGGCCATCTCCATTTTGTTCCAAGGATTGGAAGTTGATCTGAACAAGACGGAGAAGAAGCCGGACTGAAAAAAATACAGGATCGAGGTGCGTATGGATGGAAATTACCGCATTTTAACCCCGGAAGAAGAGCGAGTCATTCTCCACAAGGGCACTGAGCGGCCCTTCACCGGAGAGTATGACCATTTCTTCAAAACGGGCAGCTACCACTGCAAACAATGTGATGCGCTACTGTATCGCTCCGTTGATAAATTCGATTCCGGCTGCGGCTGGCCCAGTTTTGATGATGAAGTGGAAGGCGCAGTAACCCGGAAGCTGGATGCCGACGGCCGGCGGACAGAGATCATCTGCTCCAGCTGCGGCGCTCACTTGGGGCATGTGTTCGTTGGGGAGCAGCTGACATCCAAGAACACCCGCCATTGTGTGAATTCAATTTCGCTGGTCTTTAAACCGGAGGATGAATGATGGATACCAGACAAGCCTATTTTGCCGGGGGATGTTTCTGGGGTGTGGAACATCTCTTCCAGAAAAAAGAAGGAGTCGTTTCTGCGGTGTCCGGTTATATGGGAGGCACCGTAGATGATCCGAGTTACGAACAAGTCTGCTCAAAGACCACCGGACATCTTGAGACGGTTGAGGTCACCTACGATCCGGATAAGGTCAGCTTTGAGGAATTGGCGAAATACTTCTTCGAGATCCACGACCCGACCCAGGCCAACGGCCAGGGGCCGGATATCGGTCCCCAATATCTATCGGCTGTGTTCTACACCACGCCAGAAGAAAAGAAGATCGCAGAGAAGCTGATCGAGATCCTGAAGGGGAAGGGCTACCAGATAGCTACCAAACTGATCCCGGCGAGAAGGTTCTGGAAAGCGGAAGAATATCATCAGGATTACTATGAAAAGAAACACCAACAGCCGTACTGCCATTTTTACCAGAAGAGATTCTAAATATCGAATATAATCGGCTCCATGGACAAAAACCAGGAAAAGACGATCCGGGATTCGGTCCGGGAGCGTTATGGAGATATTGCCCGCCACAGCCAGGAAAAGCCCTCGGCGGCTGTGTCCTGCTGCGGCGGCGTGATCGATCCGTTTGAACTCATCAAGCCCCGCAATCAATCTGTCCTGATGGGCTACTCCGAGGAAGAGATCGCCAGTGTCCCGGAAGGGGCTGTGCTGGGGCTGGGTTGTGGAAATCCCCAGGCTATTGCAGACTTGCGTCCGGGGGAGACGGTCCTGGATCTGGGGAGCGGCGCAGGTTTTGACAGCTTCCTGGCGGCCAGACGAGTGGGGGAACAGGGCCAGGTGATAGGGGTAGACATGACTCCTGAAATGATCGATGCTGCCCGTGCGAACGCCCTCCAGGGAAATTTCCAAAACGTGGAATTCCGGCTGGGAGAGATCGAGGACCTGCCGGTCGATGATGACAGCATCGATGTGATCCTCTCTAATTGCGTCATCAACCTGGCTCCTGATAAATCGGCAGTCTACCGGGAAGCCTACCGGGTACTGAAGAAAGGGGGGAGGCTGGCGATTTCGGATATGGTGGCTTCCGTCGAGCTGCCCCCTGAGATCCGCGAGGATCTCACCCTGCATTCCGCTTGTGTGTCCGGTGCGCTGGAGGTCGATGAACTCCAGGGCATCCTGGAGGAGGCAGGCTTTCAGCAAATCCGCATCAAACCCAAGGACGAGAGCAGGCAGTTCATCACGAAATGGACTCCCGGGATTCCTATCGAGGATTTTGTCATTTCGGCAAGCATCGAAGCTATTAAGTAGACCGTAATTAACAGGTTAGATCATCCGCCCTGCCAGGCAGTCATGTGGAGGGTGGGTTCTTGATTTTACTCTTCTCAAGCCTTCCCAAGACGGTTAAGATTATCTTCAGAGAGGGAGGCGGTCGATGAGGAAGATCCAGCTGGATGGCTGGCCCCGCAGGGGCCACTATCAGTTTTTCAGAGAGTTCGAATATCCTTATTTCAGCCTATGCGCCGACATGGAAATCAGTGAGTTCCTGCCCCGGATCAAAGTGAGGGGGATCTCCTTTACAGCGGCGATAATGTATCTGATTGCTCGGGTGGCGAACAGCATCCCTGAGTTCCGCCAGCGGGTCCGGGAGGAGTGTCCAATTGAGTATCCTGTGGTCCATCCCTCAGCAACCATCTTGAGCAAAAACGACCTGTTCACTTTTTGCACGGTGGAGTATGAGGAGGATTTCCTGGAATTCATCCGCCGCGCGGAGGAGGAGATCGCCCGGGTCAAAGACCAGCCTGACCTAAAAGAGAAGATCCAGGACGACTCCATGCTCTACATGTCATCCATCCCCTGGGTGGCCTTCACGAGCTTCATGCACCCCTTGAAATTGATGCCGGGTGATTCTGTCCCCCGCTTTGCCTGGGGGAAATACCTGGAGGTGGATGGCAAACTGAAAATGCCCCTATCCGTCCAGGGCCATCACGCCTTGATGGATGGCTTGCATGCCGCTATCTTCTATCAGCGCTTCCAGGAGCTGTTAGACCATCCGGAGCAGATCGGGAATCTCTAACACACCTCCAGATAGTGTATAATTTGTGACAAGACATAAAGGAGAACCCGATGCACGAAAAAAGTATTGAACTGCTTAACAAAGCAGCCGCGGACGAGATCTATGCTGTTCATCAGTACATGTACTTCCACTTCCACTGTGAGGACCAGGGATTTGGTAAATTAGCCGGTTTATTCATGCGCACCGCGATCGAAGAAATGGGCCATGTGGAACTGTGTGCGGAGCGGATCATTTTCCTGGGCGGCGACGTGGAAATGGTGGCGGCGGAAGAGGTCACCAAAGAACAGGATGTCAAGAAAATGCTGGAGATGGCCCGCAAGATGGAAGAGGAAAGCGTCCAGGAATATAACCTCTGGGCCAACGAATGCGCCTCCAACAACGACGCTGGATCCCGCAAGGTCTTTGAGGGTCTGGTCGCCGATGAAGAACGGCACTTTGACCAGTATGACGATGAAGTCAAAAAGATCGATAAATTTGGCGAGAAGTACCTCGCCCTGCAAGCACTGGAAGGTGGCGCAGCAGAAGAGTGATCCTTATTGTCAGTTGTATAAAGGGACTCCCAGCCAGGAGTCCCTTTTTTTATCTATTTTCCAAGACCAGCGGCTGTTTTCGCCTTCAAGGATACGGTGCCGGGTTCGGGAGAGGGAGGAAATGGCTAATCGTGATATTGGTCACTGCTCATGTAAAAAGGGAGCTATTATAATGTTACAAATCTGGAAAGGATAAAACTTATGAATCGATCAGATTCCAAGCGGCTGTCATTTCTTGACCGCTACCTGACATTATGGATCTTCCTGGCCATGGCGGCTGGTGTTTTGCTTGGTTACCTGTTCCCTGACTCCGTCCAGCGCTTTAACCTGGCGGTTTCTGTAAGTACAACCAATATTCCGATCGCGCTCGGGCTGATCCTGATGATGTACCCACCCCTCGCGAAAGTACGCTACGAAGAACTGGGTGATGTATTCAAGGATTGGAAGATCCTGGGAGCGTCCCTGCTCCAGAATTGGGTCATCGGTCCGATCTTGATGTTTTCCCTGGCGCTGATCTTTCTGCGAGAATTTCCCCACTACATGGTGGGCTTGATCCTGATCGGCCTGGCACGCTGCATCGCCATGGTGATCGTCTGGAATGACCTGGCGAGCGGTGATACGGAGTACGCGGCCGGACTGGTAGCGTTCAACAGCATCTTCCAGGTCTTCTTCTACAGCCTGTACGCGTATCTATTCATCACCATTCTGCCTACCTGGTTTGGACTGCAGGGCAGCCTGGTAGAGATCACCATTGGGGAAATCGCTCGCAGTGTGTTGATCTATCTGGGGATTCCTTTCCTGCTGGGTTTCCTGACCAGGACCGTCCTGGTCCGGCTGAAAGGAAAAGATTGGTACCACACAGTATTTGTCCCCCGCATCAGCCCTATGACGTTGATCGCGCTGCTGTTCACGATCGTGGTGATGTTCAGCTTGAAAGGCGACTTGATCCTGAGTATTCCCCTGGATGTGGTCAGGATCGCCGTGCCGCTGGTGATCTATTTCCTGGTCATGTTCCTGGTCAGTTTTTGGATTGGGCATAAGCTGAAGGCCGGTTATCAAAAATCAACCACCTTGTCGTTCACTGCAGCCAGCAATAACTTCGAACTGGCAATCGCAGTAGCCATCGCCGTCTTTGGGATTGACTCCGGGGAGGCTTTCGCAGCAGTGATCGGGCCGCTGATCGAAGTCCCAGTGATGATCGGACTGGTCAACGTTGCTTTCTGGATTCGAAAACAATACTTTTAGGATTTTGAGGTGGATTGTGCCTTGGCTGGAATGCGGAAGCTGGTGTCAGCGGTTCCCGAATTCCACAGCGGGAAGTGATCGCAGGTAGGCATAGACTGCCGCCAGCTCGAGATCGGTCATGTAGCGGTAGGACGTCCAGGGCATATAAGCCGCTGTGACTGCCCGGCCGTGTTTCTCTCCATCGCGGATGAAATCAATGAACCCGTCCTCTCCCCAGGCAAGCAGACGGCTGCCCCTGCCCGGGGTGAGGTTGCCAGCTGCTGGCCATTCCGGCGGAAAACCCGGGATCTCTCCCCCTGACAGGCCCAAGCCATGGCAGACCGGACAGGATAACGCTAGGTATTCTCCGTACTCGGATGTCGCTCCTGGCTCCGGGACAGGTGGTGGGGCTTGATCGTGGGGTATCAGCTCTGCCGGCAGAAAAGTGATCTCCCGGATCAGGTTCATGATCATGAATCCAGTCGGGGAAAGTTGGCTGGCGGCGGGCTGATTGTCCACCGGGGGTAGGCTCCGGATATATGCCAGCACGGCACCTAGGTCTTGATCGGAGAGGAAATAGAACTCGGTGGAAGGCATGAATAACAGCGCTTTTCCGTCCGGGCCCACCCCATGGCGGATATCCCTGACCAGATCGAGGTCCGTGCGCTGCTCTCCAACCCCGCCAACGCCAGAGGTGAGATTGGGAGTGATCACCTGGCCAATGGCCGGATTGTCCATATAGACCAGTCCGCCCAGGTCCTCGCCGTGGCAGGCTTCACAGCCCCGGTAGCGGAAGACTCGCTGGCCTTCCTGGACAGCCGCTGGATCGTCCGGGATGAGGGGCATCCGGGGCTGGATGTCATAGGTGCGGTTCAGACGATACCAGCCCAGCCCATACAACCCCAAGCCAACCAGGATCAGCAAGCCCAGCGCACTACCGGCAACCCCCAGCGTTATCTTCCAACCCTTTTTCACGGGAGCCCTCCATCCGTATGAAGCAGCAGCCTGCCCTCGGGACTGATTTCCAACTCCAGTTCCGGGAGATCGTCCACCGCGGGACCCTGGATCACCCTTCCATCTTTTGAGAACTCAGAGCCGTGGCAGGGGCAGGCAAAACCGGTTGCGTTCTCTTCGACCATGCAGCCCAAATGGGTGCAGACCAGGCTGATCGCCCGGTAGCTGCCCTGGGTCCGGAAGATGGCGGCTGGGATATCCAGCCGGATCAGCTCCCCGCTTTCCGGGAAATCTTCAATGGGGCCGAGGTCGAAAACGGTCTGTTTCCCGGATCCGGGAGAATGGCTGAAATAGCGCACCAGGCCAGCCAGTCCCAGCAGGCCAGCCAGACCAAGCGCCGCCCTGGTGGTCAGCTGGAGGAACTTACTCCGTGAGAATTGGCTTTCATTTGAAGGATTCATGACAGCCAGCCTGTAAGGGTCAGCAAGAAGATAACGGCGATGATCACCATGCCGATGATCTGGGCAGCTCGGCTGCCGGCTGGAAGCCAGCGCCCCAACTGTTCTTGCCGGGCGTTTGGAAGCAGATAAGGAAGCAGTCCCAGGATGATCACAGCCAGGAGGGGCGCTGCCACCCCCCATAGGAATGGATCACCTATTTTCAAAGTCTCCTGGATCCACAGGAAGAACCAGGGAGCGCCGCTGTCGCCTGCCAGGCTGCCTGTGCCGGTCAGCGGCTGGTCAATGGGGGCGGGAACCAAGGCACTCACCAACAGCAAGGCGCTTCCCGCTACCAGCATGGCCAGGACCTCGCGGCGGACCAACTTGGCCCGAGAGATGCGTTCTTGGACTTCACGGTGCGGGACTGGGGGAGCGCTGACCCCGCCGTCCCGGCGGATCCTGAATATATGCCAGACAGCGATTGCAGTGAAGACCAGGGTCAGTCCGAAAATATGCCAGGAATAGAAGCGGATCAGGGAGGCTGGACCGGGTTCCGCACCTCCGATCACAAAGCGGTACAGCGCGTTGCCGATCCCCGGGATGGTCTTCAGCAAATTGGTGCCTACCACCAGCGCCCAGCGGATGCCTTCGTCCCAGCGCAGCAGGTAGCCGGTGAAATCCAGCAGCAGTGCCGCGACCAACAGGCTTAACCCCAGCAGATAATTGAAGCGCCGGGGAGGGGCATAGGCGCCGGTGAGGATGACCCGGACCAGGTGGATCATCAATACAATCACCAGCAGCTGGGCGGACCAGAAATGCAGATTGCGCACGATCTGCCCGAAGGGGATGACGGCAGCAAGGGTTTGGATGGAAGCCGCCGCGCTTTCCGGGGAAGGCTGATAGTAATAGGTTTCCAGGATCCCGGTCACCAGCAAGACCAGGCACAAGAAGGCTGCCGACCCTCCTGCGCCCAGGGTGTATCCCAGGCGGCTTTGTTCCGCCGGGATGGTTGCCGGATGCAGGTGATGGAAGAAATTCCCTCGCGGGGAGGAGGATGTCGTTGCGGCGGAAAGGCGCCGGTAGCCGGCGGCGCCTACGCCGAGCAGAACGCTCCCTAACAGAGCCCAGGGCAGCGGATTTTCGGGCAGGCTCAGTGGCTGATGGACCGGAACAGCGGCGCTGTTGGTATCCTTCAAAATGATCTCAGGGCTGCCAGCCTGGTTGCGAGCCAGCAGGAAGGCGGTCAGTTCCCAGGCTTGGTCCTCGCTGAGCGATCCAGGCGGGTGGAGAGGCATATTGTGGTAGATGAAATCACCCAGCTCGAATGCCGTGGGGTACTGGGACAGGGCCCCTGGCCCGGCCAGGGCGGGCGCGCCGGTGGCGGGGATCAGGAAGCTGTTGGGGGCCCGGTCTTCCCCGTGGCAGCCGGCTTCCCAGCAGTCCTGGTAATCCGGCGCGAACGCTGACCGCCATTCGGCGGTCAGGCCCTGCTCCTGATCGCCGTGGCAGTCCTGGCACATGCCCCAATAGAGCTGGGCGCCGTTGTCGCTTTGAGAAGGAGGATAGACCGTAGGAGGTGGTGCGGAACGCCAGGTGGGAAGTGGATCGGGGATCGGGTTGGGAGAAGCCCCAGCCGTGCCGGCCCAGACCAGGAATCCCGCCAGGAGGATAACTCCTGCGATTATTGTTCTGATACGGATCCTTGAGGGCATGGCAGGCCTTCTTTAGCTAGCTATGTCAGGATTATACAACAGCTTGTTGACCAGAGATTCGGAACTGTTCTATACTGTTATCAAGGAGGTGGCAGGATGTTTGTGATCTGGATATCTGCGGCCGTGATCCTTTCAGCGTTGCTGGCTGTCTGGTTTGGCTATCACCAGCCCAATCCGGGTTTTTACCTCTTCAAGCCGTTAACCACGGTTTTGATCCTGACCCTGGCTCTCTCGGGCAGGAACGAGGTCCCGATCTATGGTACCTTGATCAGCGCGGGATTGGTCTTTTCAATCCTGGGAGACATCTTCCTGATGCTTCCGGAAGACCACTTCCTGGCTGGAGTAGGGTCCTTTTTAGTCACTCACGTTCTATATATCACCGCTTTCAGCGCAGGCCTCAGTGAGCTGTTCTGGGAACCAGCCCTGCCGATCTTCGGCTTGGCAGCCCTGGCGATCCTGATGCTCAGCCGCTATCTGGGGGAGATGAAGCTTCCTGTCTATTTTTATATCTCTGTGATCTCGGTCATGGCTTGGACAGCCTGGTCGCGCTGGATGGGGGTGCCCGGTCCTGACACCCTGCTGGCCGCCTGCGGTGCGGTGCTGTTCTTGTTCTCTGACCTGATCCTGGCGCTGAACCGCTTTCGAGGCAGGTTTAAAACAGCTCAGGCGCTCAACCTGCTGAGCTATTTTGTAGCCCAACTGCTGATAGCTTTCTCTGTTGCCGTGCTGAATTGAAGGGGGCGGTTCGCTGAGGGATGGGGGAACTAATCGTGCTTGGCTGGGCTGAGAGTATCTGCGCCAGGCAATTTGCCTGCTAGTTTGCCAGGTTGGTGGAGCAGAATAGGGAGGTGTTCAGCGCAAATCTGGAATTCCTGATCCTGGTACAGGAAGGACAGCAGGGGGACCTGGCTGGCATTGCGCCCGCAGTAGATGCAAGAAGGTGTTGGTTGGGTAGACATGGGCTAAACCTTTGAACGGGAGAATGATACCTGGGGAGAAATTCAATCAGAGAGCGCTTCGAGTGCTTCTAGCAGCACCTCGTATTCCTCACGACAGGCAGGGCAGAGGTCAAGGTGCTCTTTCACCAGCGGCATGGCTTCCTCGGCGTTCTTGCCGCTGATCTTCATTTCGATAAATTGGTCCAACTCATCATGGCAGTGACCGCAGTCCATTTCTTGATCACGGGTGGCTTTGACCGCGTTCATCATATTCCGGATGGTTTCAGATGATAATTTCATGGTTTATGCTCCTGCAATTTGGATGTGTCCTGCACTAAATCTCTTACTCATTCTCGAATGCGGCCAGCACTTCATCTGCGGTAAGGCCTTTTTCCAACAGGCGGTTGCGCATTTGTTTGCGGGCATCGTGCAGTAGTTTGTAGAGAGCGTTGCGGTTGGTGTCCATCCGCTTGGCTACTTCCTCCAGAGGCATTCCGCCGTGAAGGATGGCCAGCAAGGCACTGCGCTGGAGATCGGTCAGATCCTCCCTCAAGATGTGGTCGATCAGCTCCAACAGGGATGCCTGGGTCGCTCGCTTCTCGGGATCCGGACTGGGGTCAGCCAGCACCAGCGGGGTGAAATCGCCGCTGTCCTCCGGCATCAGATCTTGAATGGAGATGTCTTCCCAGCGTTTGCGGCGCATCTCCGTGAAAGCGACCCTGACCGCGATTTTCTGAGCCCAGGTTGTGAACTTGCTCTCACCCCTGAAAGTGTCCAGCTTGTCCAGGATGCGCAGGATCGCATCCTGGACGAAATCTTCTACCTGGGCTTCCAGGTCAGTATCAATGCGGCTGGAGAGGGCATAGATCAGGCCTCTCTTCAAGGTTTTCCTGAGGTCTTCGATGGCTTTGTCCTTGTCCTTGCCGCGTAGGTCTCTCAGCCATTGCTCGTTTGTCCGTTTGCCCATTGATTCCTTCCTTGGGGATTGCCAGTATTATAGCATGGAGCCCCCTGGCACCTGGCGGAACCTTATCGGCTCATTTCCCAGCAGGTTTGGAATGAGAAGTCCAGTATACTTATTCCAGCTCCAGGAAAATGAGGATCCCGGGTGGGTTAATGACGAGAAAGATGTACAATATCTGCTGGTTTCCAATCCTGGTAGATACATTCAGGACCTAGATTACGAGGTAGGTTGTAATGGCGGAAGAGATCATTCGGGTAGATGGGGACAATCAGCAGCAGCTGTACGATTACAGCCTGAAATACGGTGCAGAACATGACAGCAGCTACCTGCCCGGGCGAGATTTCGAGCTGTCCGAAGAACATCCCTCCTACTTGCTGGTGAAGGATGGTCAGGCAGCAGGAGCCGTGAGCTTGATGCGCACCAGCCGCTTCCTGAGTGTCCACAAAGCACGGTTTTCGATCTTGCACTCTATCCTGGAGAACCGGGATGCATATGCCAAATTACTGGATGCGGTCCGCCCCCATTTCCTGGATCTGGAAAGCGTTTTCCTGTTTATACCCGAAGCTAAGGATGATACGGCCAGGATCCTGGGCCAGCTTGGTTTCCAGGTAGAGCGGTATGCTTTCATCCTGGAACGGGAGGGGCCTGCCTTGCCAGCCCCGGTTTTCCCAGAGGGCATCACCGTGCACAAGCTTGAACGAGAGGACCAGGATGGGCTCCGTCAATTTTCGGATTGCATCAACGAGGAGTTCAAGGACCTGGCCGGTCATACCCACTCCACGGCAGAGTTCATCCAGGGCTTCTTTGATGACACCTGCTACCTTGAAGGCGGCGTCTGTCTCCTGAAGAAAGGAGCTGAGCCTATCGGCACGATTGCCATGATGAGAGACGTGGATGACCCGAAAGCGGGGGAGATCATGGCTTTTGGTGTTCTCGAAGACTACCGGGGAGCCGGGGTGGGACGCAATCTGTTTCGATATGGCTTCAATTTCCTGATCGACCATGGCTTAAAGCCCGTGTTCCTATCAGTGAATGGCGAGAATCACAACGCCATCAAGCTCTACCAGTCTGAGGGTTTTGACTTGACCCAGTCGGTTGTCTGCTTCAGTTTGCAGAACCCAGGCTGAGGGCTCTGCCAGGTTTATCTTTCCCTTTTTTCACTCTAACTCAGGCATCTCTCCAACCGGGCCGGGATTTCCTGCCCTGGGGTGGTGTATAATTTGCATTTCATAATCTGCGCATTTGAGGATCCTGGACGATTGTTCGCAGGGTGGCATGGATATTGCTCTATTCAGGTTGTTATGCTCAATGTAAAAGTATTAGATTGGATCGAAGGATATGTGCTGACCCGGATATTGATATTCGGGGATTTCATGGGCACGGTAAAACGATCAGACCTGATGTTCGATTTTGACACCACGAGCGATTTCTTCCGGATCTATGAAGGTCAGCGGATCCAGGCCCTATCCCTGCCCGTCAAAAGCAGGCGGTTGAGCACCCTCCTGGCGGAGATCGAATCCCAGTTCCAGCGCGGCTGGAGATTGTTGGATGCAGGTGAATGGACCGAAGAGGATTTCAACCAGGTCTTCTTGCTCAGCCAGGAGATCAGCAACGAGATCATGGCTTTGAGGGAAGAGTATAATTCCGCAGTGGGGGAAACCGAAAGCCTGCAAAGTCCAGCTGAATCCCAGGTAGCTCACTGAGAGCCATCCCTTCCCTTTCCTGATTGTGTTACTATTCAAAAGGAAAGGGAGGCACATGATCCAGGCAGAACATTTTATTCCCATTGGAAGCAAATTAGGAGAAGGGCCTCTCTGGCACCCCCAGCAGGAGCTGCTCTATTGGGTGGATATCGAAGGCCACTGCTTTCACCGCTTTTCTCTGGATACAGGGATCCGGGAGACCATTCCCGTCGGACAGCCTGTGGGCTGTCTGGCTTTCAGGGAATCAGGTGGGCTGGTGCTGGCGCTCCGGGACGGGTTGGGGTTCTGGGATCCGGATCATAAAAAGCTGGAAATCATCCAGGACCCTGAAGCGGAGCGCGATAACGGCCGCTTCAATGACGGCCGGGTTGATCGCAAGGGCCGTTTCTGGGCAGGCACACTGGGAGATGACAACCACAGCAGTCTCTACCGATTGGACCCAGATGGTTCGGTCCACGTCATGGAATCAGGGATCAGCATCTCCAACGGGATTGGCTGGAGTCCTGACAATGCCTTGATGTATTTCACCGATTCCCCCACCGGGGTGATCTATGTCTATGATTTTGATCTGGAGAAAGGAACGATCTCCAATCCGCGCGAATTTGTCCACGTACCCCCGGAAGATGGCGTTCCGGATGGTTTAACGGTCGATCAGGAAGGATTTGTTTGGAGCGCTCACTGGGATGGCTGGCGTGTCAGCCGCTATGACCCCGACGGAGTTATCGATCGGGTGATCTACCTGCCGGTCCAGCGTCCCACTAGCTGCGCTTTTGGGGGACCAAATCTTGATCAACTGTTCATCACTTCTGCCTGGACGGGCCTGAGCGATGCTGCTAGGCGGGAACAACCCTTTGCCGGGGATCTGTTCATATTTCCCGCTGCTGTCCAGGGACAAAAAGAGAGTTTTTATAAGGGATAACCACCCATCCTGTTGAAAACATATGGTCCGATCCACAGTAATCCTGATTGGCCCGATGAGCGCCGGGAAAAGCACTTTGGCCAAGAAATTGGCAAAGAAACTGGGAGTGCCTCGGATTGAGCTGGATGAGGTCCGCCAGCGATTCTATCTGGAGATCGGGTATAACGAGAAATTTGCCTCGGATATCGTTGGGCAGGAGGGCATGATGGGCTTGATCGATTACTGGAAGCCCTTTGAGGCCCATGCTGTAGAACGCGCCCTGCAGGTGTATAAGGATTGTGTGATCGATTTTGGTGCTGGACACTCAGTCTATGAAGACGAGAAGCTCTTCAATCGGGTTGATAAGGCACTCCGTCCTTATCAATTCGTGTTCTTGATCCTCCCTTCTCCGGACCTGGACCGCTCGGTCGAGATCGTCAACCAGCGGTTCTCGGAGCTGCTGGTTACAGAAGTCGGTAAGGTCGACCCGGAATTGCTGACTTTAAACGAACATTTCGTTCGCCATCCCTCTAACCATCTCTTGGCGAAGAAGACCTTCTATACGGAAGGCCGCTCTGCTTTGAAGACCTGCGAGGCGATGCTGGATTGGATCGAGGACCAGGGCGGTTTCGGTCGATCCCTACATTACAGCCAGCTTAACCTGTTCTGATTTTCTGGCTTGCAGATCATCTGTCCTTTCCCTGAGCGCAAAGATGTAAGGCGCCGGTCAAGCCGGCGCCTTTCGTGTCCTACTCTTCACTCGCTGGGACTGGACTCTCTTCAGAGGTCGCAGTTCTCTGGTATCGAACTCTACTCGAGGGCGTAGCTGGCAGTGACCTCAGCGCGGACAGAGATTTGCCCCAGGTTCACCGGGCCAAATTCGGATGAGTCATCCTGACCGTTGGAACCGGATATGTTCTGGACGGTATTCTGGGTCCAAAGATCCCGGCTCCTGCCCCACCAGCCTCCACTGAAATAGGACCAGGTGTTTTCGCTGATGCTCAGCACGCATCCCGCTTTTGACCCGGCAGCTTGTGCCAGGTCAGCGGCTTTTTCACCGGCCGCAGTCATGGCCAGCTCTCTCGCCTGGTCGCGGTATTTGCGCAGGTCGCTCAGATAGAATTCCACATTCAGCACCTGGTTGGCGCCGGCATTCAGCGCAGCGATGATCACCTGGTTGACTTGATTGACATCTCGCAGAGTGATTCCTACCGTGTTGTTGATCCGGTAGCCTTCGATCGTCAGGGAGTCGTAATCCCGGTACACGGGATCGATGACGTAGCGGTCAGTCACGATATCCTTTTCTGCCACGCCTTGGTTTTTCACTGCCTGGATCACCCTGTAAATCGTAGCGCTGTTGCTGGCTTCGGTAAGCTGAGGCGTCCGTCCATTGGACTGCACGCCCAGCTGGATCAAGACCCGGTCGGGGGTGACATTGACTACCGCGGTACCGCTGACAGCGATGCTGCGGCCTGTGCTGCAGCTGTCTGTACTGGCTGGCGGGGATGCGCTGCTGTCAGCTGCTCGGACAGGGAGTGCGGGCAGATAAGAGTTGAGCGCCAGGGCGAGGACCAGGCCTAGAAGCAGATAGGTTAAGGAATTGGAAGGGGATTTCATGGGAACCTCCTGATCGTGTTCTTGGCTTTTCCCCCATCGTAAATGATCACTGTGTCAGGAAGGTGTCAGCCCGGGGTCAGTTTTCAGCCAGTTTATAAGCTGGCAGACTGAAGATCAAACGGGTTCCTTGGCCCAATTGAGAGATTGCCTGGATAGTGCCGCCCTGGGCTTCTATCAAGGACTTGGCAATCGCTAACCCCAAACCGGATCCTCCGCTAGCCCGATCCCGGGAAGCCTCCACCCTATAAAAACGGTCAAAGATTTTCGTCAGTTCAGCTGCCGGGATCCCCAGTCCAGCATCCTCGATGGAACAGGCGACCCAATCCGGCTGCGCTTCCAGACGGATGATGACCGTGCTTTCTGGCGGTGCGTAGCGCAAGGCGTTGTCCAGTAGATTGTCGATCACCTGGGCGGTGCGGCTGCGGTCCGCATTGACCACGCACAATCCCTGGTCTGGGCTGTGGATGGAAATATGAACGTTCTTGCGTTCTGCCAGGGGGGCCAGCTGAACTACACGCTCCTGGGCCAGTTCGCCCAGATCGAACTCGCGTTGATCCAGCTCCAGTGCGCCTGCATCCGAGCGGGCCAGGATCAGCAGCTGGTTTACCAGGCGTATCAAGCGCTCGGTTTCTCCTTTCATGGAGACCAGCAGCTTCCTGCGGCCCTCCTTGTCATCCAGGGCGCCGTCCTCCAAGGTTTCCACTGTCCCTTTGAGGACAGTCAGTGGAGTACGAAGTTCATGGGTGACATCGGCGATAAAGGCGTTCTTGAGTTCATCTGTCTGACGCAGGTTTTCTGTCATCTGGTTGAAGGACTGTCCCAGATTGGCCAGTTCACGGACAGCGCTGTGGGCTGGAACCTGCTGGCCGAGATTCCCTTTCGAAACCTGATCCGCCGCCCGATCCAGGTCTTCCAGCGGTTGGGCGAAGTTCCGGGCCAGAGCCATCCCGATCAGGCTGGCGAAAGCCCCTCCTGCCAGGATCGCCCCCACCAGCTTCCAGGTGAGATCTCCAGGCAGGCCGCGGGGAGGAAGAGGTGTCGCCAGGTAGACTAGCCCGGATACCTGGCCGTCCGTTCCCATGACCGGCGCAGCGGCGTAAAGCACCCGCTGTCCATTCAGGGCATGGATACGGCGGACCGCCGTGCTGGCCTGGCCAGACAGCGCATCCTGGATCTCGGACCGGGTGATCAGCTCCTCCGCAGGGACAAATCCAGGATCCAGCTCGGGGGGGACCTGGACCTGGCCTTCTGGGAATGGCACCCCGATGATCACCGCTCCGCTCTCACTCAGCAGCCGGGTATGAATGCCGGGGGAAACGTTCGTTGTCTGGCTGTAAGGTTCCGGGGGGCTGGCAGGCAGGTCTGCGCCTTCCAGCGCCAGGGCGGTCAAGCTGGCCTGGCTGAGAAGGTTGTCGCGCTGGGTGGACAGGTACAGATTCTCAACTGCCGCCCAGGCCAGGGTGCCCGCCAGGACCATACCGGTCAGGACTACCAGCAGGTGGCTCAATGTCAGGCGGAGGCGGAGAGGTGTTTTCATCGATTTAGCGGACCAACTTATAGCCAATGCCCCTGACGGTTTCGATAAAGACCACCTCTGGGATGATCTCCTGAAGCTTTTTCCGGAGTCTCTTCACTGCGCTGTCCACGGCCCGGGTCTCTCCCACGAAGTCGTATCCCCAGGCCTGGCTGAGCAGCTGCTCGCGGGACAGCACCTGGCCGCGGTGCAGGACCAGGTATTGGAGCAGGTCGAATTCCAGTCGGGTCAAGGAAAGCTCCCTTCCTCCCAGACAGGCTGTGCGACCCTCCTCGTCCAGGGCGAGCCCGTGCGGACCGGATAGGGACTGTCCCCCGCTGCCAGGTGGGTGGTTCCTGCGCAGGACGGCTTTGATGCGGGCCAGCAGCTCTCGCATCGAGAAGGGTTTGCAGAGATAATCGTCGGCGCCCAGTTCCAAACCGATGACCCGGTCGGTTTCCTCGCCCCGGGCAGTGACCATGATGATCGGCACCTGGCTGGAGCGGCGCAGCTCGCGGCAGACCTCCAACCCGTCGATCTTGGGCAGCATCAGGTCCAGCAGGATCAGGTCTGGCGCATTTTCGCGGGCGATCCGCAGGGCTGCCTCCCCGTCGTGGGCTGTCAGAACCTGGTAATGGGCTTTTTCCAGGTTGTATTGGATCAGCTCTGTGACCGGGACTTCGTCATCCACCACCAGGATCTTCTCTGTCATAAAGTCAGCATAACATAATTTTGTGTCAGAAATGTGTCAAGAAATCGGCACCGGATCCGTAAGAAATCTCTCTGTCCTGGGATATCGAACTTTGTGCAACTTGAACTGGTCCAGCGTTGTACTATATAAGCAGGGAAAAAGGGAGGCGGAATGGACAAGCTGCCTGGGGGCAAGATTGGTAGGATAACAGCAAAAGGCTTGATCACAGCCATCGGGATCTACTCCCTCCTGGTGTTATCCCTGATCTCGGTCCTTACTCTGGCCTCGGATGCCGGACCGGACCAGAAAGCGATCATCAAGATGGCCCTGGGGCTGAACTTGATCTGGGTTGTCTTGGGCGGATTCTTGATGGTCCGTTTCCGGGATCCGATCCGGGAGCTGCTGCTGGGAATCCCTCTTCCCTGGTGGGTAAAATTCCCGCTCTTCTGCACCGCCCTGGCGCTGCTGGAAGAGGGAGTGACCGTGTCCATGACCAACCTGGCGCCTCTATTCGGGTCCGAAGTTGGCCGGGCTTTCATCACCGCTTCCGCTAATTACCTCCACACAGTGCTCTTTCACAGCGTGATCGTTTTCATTCCCATGTTCCTGATCTGGACCCTGCTGCTGCGGTACTTCGATTTCCCTCCCACCCATGTTTTCTTGCTGTTTGGCCTGACCGGTTCGATCGCCGAGATGTCTATGAGCTCGACTAATATCCTGGGCGGATTCTGGTTCTTTGTCTATGGCTTGATGGTCTATCTTCCTGCGTACTCCCTGCCCCGGGAAAGGCCTGCCCGCCAACCGAAGTGGTGGGCTTATCTGCTGGCAGTGGCTGGCCCGCTGATCTCTCCCATCCTGCTCCTGCCCGTTACCCCGCTGCTGAGGTATCTGTGGGAGAGGATGGATCCGACCTTCTTTGTGGACTCCGCCTGGGATTGAGGTGGGACAAGGAGACTTGAAGACCAGGAGATAGAGAGCCGCGGTATACTTTGATTCAGCATACGTGTCTCAGTTTAGGGAGGAAAGTCCATGCCTGTGATCGATCAGGGCGGGATCGAGATCTATTACGAGGAGTACGGCTGCGGGAAGCCCTTGCTGCTGATCCACGGTTTGGGATCCAGCTGCCGGGACTGGGAGCTTCAGCTTCCAGCCTTTCAGGAGGGTTTTCGGGTGATCGCGCTCGACCTGCGCGGACATGGACGCTCCGGCAAACCTCCCGGATCTTACAGCATGGATCAGTTTGCTGGAGACGCAGCTCACCTGCTGAAGGCGTTGGACGCATTTCCATCCCACGTCCTGGGCATCTCCCTGGGCGGTATGGTAGCTTTTCAGCTGGCCCTCGATTATCCCAGCCTGGTGGATCGGTTGGTCATTGTCAACAGCGTGCCTGAACTGATGCCCAGGAACCTGACTGACAGGTTGGGTTACTGGCAGCGGCTGCTGATCATCCGCTTCATGGGAATGGAGAAGATGGGACAAGTGTTGGCGGAGCGCTTTTTCACCCGCCCGGAGCAGGAGCCGCTGCGGGAGATATTCATCCGCCGCTGGTCAGAGAACTACAAGCCGTCTTACCGGGCATCTTTGAAAGCTGCTTACGGCTGGAGTGTCCGGGACAGGTTGGGGGAGATCGAGGCTCCCACGCTGGTGGTCGGCGCAGAGGGGGATTATTTTCCAACTGCGGAGAAACAGGCTTATACTGCGCTGATCCCCAACGCGGCCCTGGCTGTGGTCCCTGACAGCCGCCATGCCCTGCCGGCGGAGAAGCCGGCTGAATTCAATCAGCTGGTTCTGGATTTTTTCTCGTCAGCAGAACCTGATCGGTTCCATTCTCTACAATAGATCTGCCCAAAGCATCGGAAGCCTCTCTGGCTGATGAATGACCCGACCGCGAGCTTGCGTTGCTGCGATGGACCTGCCCTTTTGGCGTCTTGAAAAACAGGATATTTATCATGGATTTGGCTGTTGACAGGGGGGATAATATTTTTTATGATAAGACATAGGACGTCCAACCTCTTGTTCTATGTAATATATATCTGCAAAGGAATAGCATGGCTATCACCACTGATACGCGCTTGAACCAGGTAAAAGCGTACATGCTTAGCTATATCACCCAGAACAACCTGAAGCGAAACGACCAGCTGCCTTCTGAGGCAGCTATTGCCAAGGACTTAGGTGTCAGCCGTAACACCTTGCGGGAAGCCTATATCTCTCTGGAAAATGAGGGTGTCATCATCAAGCGCCATGGGATTGGCACCTTTGTGGCCAATCCCCCCCTGATCCAAGATTCCCTGAACGACTTTTCCCCATTTGCCCAGATCATCAAGAATGTCGGGTATACCCCTAACTTCAAGACTCTATCTGTGGAGTTGATGACCCCACCCCCTGATGTTTGTGATGTGTTGAAAGTGGATGCGGGTCAGGATGTTCGGTATATCAGCCGCCTGGTTTACGCTGACAATAAACCGGTTATCTATGTTGAGGATTTCCTGCCCCCGGACGTGGATGCCAGGATCGAATCCTGGGATGATTTTCAGGGGAATATGGTGGAAATCCTGGCGGATGCTCTGCAGCCACCCCTGCATCAGATCCAGTCCTATATTCGGGCAGGCTCTTTGCAACCCGAGATCAGCCAGCATTTTGACCTTCCAGTAGGAGCCCCAATATTAAGTGTTCGATCGACGATCTTCGATAAGGAGAATCGCCCGGTCACATTCAGCAAGCTGTGTTTCAACTCGGATGTAATCGAATTGAACATCATCCGCATGATATGAGTAGAGCAGAAATGTTTCCAAATTAGAAAGGAGAAGAGCATGACCAAAAGGATTTTGTATCAGCTTTTTGCGGTGTTCTTGATCTTGGGTTTGCTGATCGGTGCTTGTGCGCCGACCCAGGAACCAGCTCAAGAAGTGCCCGCAGCAGCGGAAGAAGCCGCCCCGGCCGAATCCGCGGGAGAGGAGGCAGCAGTGGAAGAGGAAGCTGCCATGGAGCCTGTGACCATCCAGGTCTTCTATCCTGTTGCCGTGGATGCTCCTATCGCTGATATTCTCAATGGCTACATTGCCGATTTTGAGGCGGAGTATCCCTACATCACTGTTGAGCCGGTCTTCTCCGGTGGATATGCCGATGTGCAAACGGCTATCCAGACCACGGTTGACGGCGGCGGGGAACCCCCTGCGTTGGGCGTGATGCTGGCAACCGCGCTGTATGACCTGATCAATGCGGATTACATCATTCCCCTGGATGGCTATATCTCTGAGATGGACGACGGCGATGCCTTTGTGGCGGATTTCCTGCCAGCATTCCTGGATAACTCGTACTATGACGATCAGCTGTGGAGCATCCCCTTCCAGCGCAGTGCAGTTGTGATGTATTACAACGCTGATATGTTTGCTGCGGCCGGTTTGGAACCCCCCACGAGCTGGCAGTCTTGGGCTGATGCCGCCCAGGCGCTGACAGTAAAAGATGGCGATACCACCAATTGGGGACTGCACTTCTCTTCTGATTGGCCGTACTGGCTCTTCCAGCCCTTGGCGATCGGCAATGGACAGAACATCCTCGAGGATGATTGCACAGTTGTTTTTGATGATCCAGCAGTGATCGAAGCTGTCCAGTTCTACATCGACCTGTCTGAAGTATACGGCGCCATGCCCCCTGGAGTCCAGGCGAGCTGGGCAACTGATCCCACAGACCTTGCCAGCGGTGCGACCGCCATGATCACCCACTCTTCTGGAAGTCTGGCTGGATTGCTGGCGCAGGCTGATTTTGAGCTTGGCGTCATGCCTTATCCTGGTAAGGAAGAGGGCACCTACGCCAGTGTTCCCGGTGGAGGCAACTTCTACATCATGAAGGGAGCGCCAAAAGAGAAGCAGGATGCAGCCTGGTTGTTTGTGGAATTCATTTCCCGCCCAGAATATGTTGCAGACTACAGCATCAACACCGGGTATATTGCCCACCGCTACAGTGCCTATGATACTGATGCCATGGTAGCTTACGTGGCAGATGTCCCTCAAGCCCTGGATACGCGCGATGCCCTGCAGTATGCCGGCGCAGAACTGGCAGTCCAGAACCTGGGCCAGGTGCGGGGTATTTTCCACGATTATATCCAGCGGGCGATCAATGGCGAGATGTCCGCAGCGGATGCAATGGCTGCGGCGCAGGTTGAAGCTGATGCTGCCCTGGCAGACTACTGCCCCTAACCCCCCATAGGCGATAATTAACCTATAATGGAGTGGCCGGGATCATCCCGGTCACTCCACCACCAAGGAGCGGGCTTTGATCAGTAACGCAACGCGAAAGAGGGTCACTCCCCTTCCCTACTTGCTGATTCTGCCGACAGCGGTATTTGTAGCCCTGTTCACGGCTTGGCCTGTTCTCTTATCGATCTACCAGAGCTTCTTCCTCCAGCGGATGAATATCGCCCGCTTCCGGGAACCGACTTTCATCGGCTGGGGCAACTACGTCAATCTTTTCACAGACCCCTATTTTATTCAGGTCATCAAGAACACGCTGGTCTATGTCCTGGGAACAGTGCCCATCAGTATTCTACTGGGTTTCCTGTTTGCGTTGCTGGTCAATCGCAAGGTGCGTGGGATAGGTTTTTTCAGATTGGCTTTTTTCCATCCCATGGTGCTGCCAATGGTCAGCGCGGCGACCATCTGGCTGTTCTTGTTCACCCCAGATTATGGCCTGTTCAATTCCACCCTGCGTTTCTTGGGTTATACCGGTCCGGAAAACTGGACGGGGAATCCCAATCTGGCATTATTATCTGTCATCATTGTAGCCATCTGGAAGAACTCCGGTTACTACATGGTTTTCTATCTGGCGGGCCTTCAGAATCTACCAGAGGATGTCTACGAAGCGGCTGCCCTGGATGGGGCTAATGGCTGGCAGACCCTGTGGAAGATCACTTTCCCGCTGCTGCGCCGAACCACCCTGTTCATCTCAACGGTCGCCTTCATTGATTCGTTCCGAACAGTCGATCATATTTTTGTTCTAACCAGCGGCGGTCCCAGCCGATCCAGCACAACCTTGCTGTTTGATCTCTGGCTGGAGCGATTTGAATACCAGGATATCGGGACAGCTGCGGCTATCACGGTGATCTTTGTATTGGTGCTGATGATATTCACCGTGACGAATTTCATCACTTCAGAGCGAAAGGAGGCTTGATCCAAGGATGCAGTCGTTGGAATTGAGGAATTCCCTCCGAAAGATCGGAACCTGGATCACCAACCTGCTGGCCACATTCTTGGCCTTGCTGTGGTCTGTGCCTGTGATCTGGGCGGTGGTTGCCTCCTTCCGCCCAGCCAATGACCCGATGAGCCGGGGAGATGTCTGGTTCAGCACTGCGCTGACGGCAGAGAACTATACCCGGGCCTGGTCGCTGGCCCCCTTTGGCCAGTACTATATCAACACCATCATTGTTGTCCTGATCATCCTGGCGATCCAGCTGGTGACCATCGTACTGGCCGGGTTTGCTTTTGCCAATTACGAATTCTTCGGTAAAGGAGGGATCTTCTTCTTTGTGCTCCTGCAGATGATCATCCCCACCTCCGCCCTGCTGGCGCCGAATTTTGCCACCATCCGCACTCTGGGGCTCTTCGATACTCGGCTGGCGATTGCAATTCCTTATTTCGGTTCTGCTTTTGGGACCTTCCTGATGCGCCAGGCGTTTATCAGCGTACCCCGCGACCTGGTTGACGCCGGGGTCATTGACGGCTGTTCCTGGTGGCAGCTGATCCTTCATGTCTATCTCCCACCATCCCTTCCTTCCTTGGTGGCATTTGGACTGTCCTCGGTGACTTGGCATTGGAACGAGTTCTTATGGCCGCTGATCATTACCAACAGCGATAAGAGCCGTCCACTGACTGCCGGTCTGGTCCGTTTTACCCAGCTGGGAGAGATCGGTGCCCAGTGGTCGCTCTTGACTGCCGCCACCTTGATGGTTGCTGCCCCGCTGTTCATCGCCTTCCTGATCTTCCAGCGCAGATTCATCCAGAGTTTTGTCCATTCTGGGCTAAAGTAAAGATCGGATCTGATCACGAAATCCCCGGTCACGCCTTTCCCATCTGGTAAGAAACCCTACCTCGGGGTCTTTTCCGCCTTCCAATGTGCGTTATACTCGCAGGAAGGCGGTTGTTTCGTATGATCCGGGATACTTCCCTTCAACCAGGTTGGCTGCCCTGCCTTGGAGTTTTCCTCCTGACTGCATGTCTGTCGACTGACCTGGGCGGCGACCTTGCCAGGGCTTACCCTACCCAGACATTGTCTCCCTGCACTGCCAGAGCAAATTTTGGCGATCCGGCCGATTCTCCCTATGTGCTTCCCTTCCCGGTGGGAAAATCCTACTGGGTCAGCCAGAGCTACTGTGAACCGGAAGGCAGCCATCAAAATCAGCTGGCTTATGACTTCCAAATGCCAGTGGGGGTCGATATCACTGCGGCCCGAGCCGGAAGGGTGGTCGAGATCCGGGAGGACACACCGGATATCTGTGATTGGGAGTATTACAATCTGCACAACTACGTTATGATCGAACACGAGGATCACTCGACTGCTTTCTATGCTCACCTGAAGCAGCATAGTGTCCTGGTAGAGATCGGGGATTGGGTTGATCAGGGCCAGTTGATCGCAAAAAGCGGCAACTCGGGTTTTACCGGCTATCGGCCCCACCTTCATTTTGGTGTGTACCGAACCTACCCTGTTGTGGAAGGAGATGACATCGCTGTCAATTTCAGCAATGGGGCAGGACCGCTGGATGACCGCGGAGGACTGATTCAATGGCGCTACTATGAAGCGCTGCCATATCAATAAAAGGAGCTATCGATGAAAAAATCTCTTGGCCCACAGACCATGGCCTACCCGCTTCCAGCCTGGTGTGTCGGGTCTTATGACCGGGAAGGAAAACCTAACGCGGCTACCATCGCCTGGGGAGGTATCTGCTGCTCTAAACCTCCCTGTATAACCATCTCTTTGCAGGAGATCAGGTATACCTATAGCAACATCATGGAGCGCCAGGCTTTCACAGTGAATATCCCTTCGGCAGAGTATGCCGCTGCGGTAGATTATTTCGGGACTGCCTCCGGAAGGAATGTGGACAAATTCCAGGAAAGCGGATTGACGCCAATCGCCTCAGACCTGGTGGATGCGCCGTATATCAAGGAATTCCCTGTTGTGCTTGAGTGCCAGGTGATCCATACCTATAAGATCGGGATCCATACCCAATTCATCGGTGAGATCCTCGATGTCAAAGTGGAGGAAGATCGGTTGGGAGAGGACGGCAAACCTGATATTACCAAGATCGACCCCATGATCTATTCAACCAAGGCCCGTACCTACTACCGGGTAGGGGAGCTGATTGGCAAAGCCTATTTCATCGGCAGGCATATTTGACCAACCAGGAACGTCACTCTGAGAGTCCAATGAGGTTGTAATTACCAGATTTCCCTTTTTCGGGGAGGATTAGATGGCTGGAAAGAAAGTCCTGGTTGTTACCGACAGTTCGGCATCCTTGCCCCAGCAGCTGGTGCGTGAACTGGATATCCGGGTCATCCCGCTCTGGCTGATCTGGGGCGACCAGTGCTACCTGGACGGAGTGGACATCGATCCGCCTACCTTTTACAACCGCTTGCGCAGTTCCAGCTCGCTACCCACCTCTACCCAGCCCTCTTCAGTCGAGTTCCGCGATTTGTTCCTGGAATTGGCTCCTGAGTGCAGTGGTATCGTGTGCGTCCTGGCTTCGTCCAGGATCAGCGGTACTGTAGAAAGTGCCCAGGCGGCTAAGGAGCTGGTCGACCTTCCCGTTGAGATTGTGGATTCAGGGTTCAGCGCGATGGGCCAGGGCTTGATCGCTGCGGCCGCCGCCCGAGAGGCAGCGTCCGGGGCCGCCCCATCAGCAGTCGCTCAATTGGCGGAGACTGTCAGGGAGAAGACCAGATTGCTGTTTGTAGTGGATACCCTTGAATTTCTTCATAAAGGCGGTCGCATTGGAGGGGCGAAAAGACTGCTTGGAACTGCTCTGAATATCAAGCCCATTTTACATTTTGAGGACGGTATGATCCAGCCGCTGACCCAGGCCAGGACCAAGAGGAAAGCCCTGGCTCAGCTGCTGCAGCAGGTTGAACTGGATCTGGCAGGATTGCCTCTGGAAGAAGCCGGGATAGTCCATGTGGACTGCCTGGAGGAAGGACAGCGTTTACAGGAAATGGTCTGGGAGCGATTCCGGCCTGCCCGGATACACATATCAGATGTAAGTCCTGTTGTGGGAACTCACGTTGGTCCCGGCGCGCTCGGCCTGGCATATTATTCTGGACAGGCAGGATGACGCGCACTGCGGCCGGCTCGAAAATATTACTCCAGTCACTATTTTTGTCATTTCCATCCTGTTGACCATATTGCGGCCTGTATTTTGATATAATCGTTGGCAATCGGGAGAGGATGTTTGGTCCACTGCCGGAAACGATTTGGCGGCAGGTAAGTTCCCGATCTTGGCAGGTACCTTGAATATATCCATCAGGCCTTTTCGCGAGGAAGACCAGCAAAGCGTACTCGACCTCTGGGATAAAGTTTTCCCCGGTGCACCACCACATAATAACCCCGTCCGAGACCTCCGGACCAGGAGCGAGATCCAGCCGGAGCTCTTTTTGGTTGCCCTCCAGGAGGGAGAGATCGTCGGTACGGTCATGGCAGGGTGTGAGGGCCAGCAGGGGTGGGTCTATTACCTGGGCGTCGATCCCGATCATCGCCGGCGGGGCATCGGTAGCCGTTTGATGAAACGGGTAGAAGCCACGCTGGTCGGGCTGGGTTGCAAGGAACTTCATTTTCAAATTTGGGCCTCCAAAGCGGAAGTTCAAGCTTTTTATGAACGACTGGGATATATCGCTGAGGGGCAGCAGGGCATGTGGAGAGAATTCTAAAGGGTACCTAGAGGAGTGATTATGCAGATCGTTACTGATAGCGGGACAGATGTGAATTTTTCGCCCCAGGAAGCTGCGGAGTACAATGTCCATATCGTTCCGCTCAATGTCACGCTGGACGGCGTTACTTACCGCGAGGGGATTGATGTCCGACCAGAGGATTTCTACCATCTGCTGGAGGCTTCAGAGGGACTGCCGGTCACCTCGCAGCCCTCGGCAGGTGAGTTCGCTGAATTGTACAGGAGCCTGGCGGCCACGGATCCGGATATTTTATCCATTCATATGACCTCAGGCTTGAGCGGGACCTACAATTCCGCCCTGGCGGGCGCGAAAATGGTCCCGGAGGCGAATGTCACCCACGTGGATACCAAAACTCTTTCCGCTGTGGCCGGCTGGCAGGTGGAGGCAGCTGCCAGGACCATCAAGGCCGGATGGGCTTTAGACCGGGTCCTGGCTTTGCTTCAGCGGATTGGCGATGCCTGCGAAAGCGTCTACACCCTGGATGAGCTTAAGTATCTGATCCATGGAGGGCGTATCAGCCACATGAAAGGCTTGATCGCTTCCCTAATCAACATTAAACCCATCATCGGGGTGGAAAAAGAGGGCGGTACCTATGTTCAGCTCGGTCAGGTCAGGACGTTTAAAGGGGCATTGAATGGACTGGTAGAGCAGATCAAAAAGAAACATCCGCAGGGAAGCTCATTGAAGGTGCAGGTTCTGCACTCCAACAATCCCGAAAGCGCTGGCTACTTGCGGGAGAAGATCGACCAGCTGTTTGACTGCAGCTGGATGCCTATCGGTCCTATGTCACTTGTTCTGGGCGCTCACACCGGGCCAAGCATGGTCGGAGTTGGATTTGGGGATCTGGCGGTCTTTAGCGAGATTCCCTGATAGGATCGGATCCAGCTCTCCTGACCGGAGGAACAGCTGAGTATCAACCTTGCGGGAATTCTAAACTGGTGTTTAGAATACCTATCATGATGGTCAGCGAGATCACATCCAAAACGATCCTCAACCATGTCAAGCAGCCGGATACCTGGTTTGGCCTCAAGTACAACATGAACCTGTACCGGGGCTGCCAGCACCAATGTATTTACTGCGATTCCCGTTCGGAGTGCTACCAGCTGGGTGATCTGGCGGAGATCAAGGTCAAGACCAACAGCCTGGAGCTCCTGGCTGATGCCTTGCCCCGTAAACGAGTGCTGGGCACGATCGGATTTGGGTCTATGAATGACCCCTATATGCCGATCGAATCTCAATACCAGCTGGTGCGGGGGGCGCTGGAGGTCATCAGCGAGCACGGATTCCCGGTGCACATGCTCACCAAAGCAGACCTGGTCCTCAGGGATTTGGATCTGCTCAAGAAAATCAGCTCCATTTATGCGGCAGTAAGCTTTACAATTACTACTGTGGATGATCGCCTGGCAGCTTTGATCGAACCTGGCGCACCCCGCCCCTCGGCTCGATTGAGGGCAATGGATACCCTGGCTAAGGCAGGCATTCTCACCGGGCTGACCATGATGCCCATCCTGCCCTTTTTGGAAGATGACCCAGATAGTATCCGGGCAATCGTGCGGCAGGCTGCCAGCCACGGTGCCAGTTATATCATCCCGGCCTTTGGAGTAACACTCCGGCAGGGTTCGCGGGAATATTTTTACCGGAAGCTGGATGCTCATTTTCCAGGAGTTAAGGAGAAGTATATCCAGGCTTACGGCGAGAGTTATGAGTGCGGCGTACCTGGCTGGCGCCAGCTGACTGCGGTCTTCCAGGAAGAGATCACATCAGCGGGGTTGGAGTCCAGGATGCCGGTGTTCACACCGAGGCAGCGGTCAGGGAACCAGGCCCAACTACCACTGTTCAACAGCTGAGGGGCTGCTATCCGGAATTGGAGGGGAGAAAAATGTCACAGTTCACCGTTCTAGAATCCAGCAAGACAGTTATGCTGGTGATCGATGTCCAGCGAGCTCTATTTACCAGACCCCATCCGGTCTACCAGGATTCGAAGGTGCTGGAAGTGATCAACAACCTGGTTGAAAGGGCTCACCTCTATGGCTTGCCCGTTGTCTATATCCAGCATTCCAACGATTCCATCCTCAAGGAAGGGAGCGATGGCTGGAAGCTCCACCCTGCGCTCAAACCCACCGGGGAGGATTATTCTGTCCATAAGAAGATCGGCAATGCCTTCAAGGAACCCGCTCTGATGAGTGTCATTGAGGCTCGGGATATCAAGAACGTGATCGTTACCGGACTGGTCAGCCAGGGCTGCATTCGAGCGACTTCCCTGGGCGGAGTGGAGCTGGGCTTGCGGGTCTTCTTGGTCAAGGGCGGGCACAGCAACTACAATAACGATGCCGCGCATGTGATAGAAAAGGTCGAAACCGAATTGGAATCGGCTGGCGTCAACCTGGCCGAGCCGGGAGAGCTGGCTATTAAATAGAGCGATCCGCCAGGAAAGGTTCTCACGATGACAGCTGCCCCCCTGCAGAAAACAGGGGGGTTGTCCATTTTCCAGGTAAGATTACCATCGCCCCCGCGCTGGGCCACCTGACCTGAATTTCAGAAATGCGCTTCCCCTACCCTGCGGTCAATCCTCCAGTATCACACCCTGAAGGAAAAAACCCTCCTTCCGTGTTGAAGTGACCCACCCCCAATCCTGTTAGAATTCCTAATGCGGTTTGTCAACCAGCTATTGCTGAGGTCGGATATGGGATTCGTTCGCCGAAGATCACTTTCTTTTTTGATCCTGGTAGTCATTGTAGGCATGGCACTTACCGGCTCTGCTTCGATCCATCAAGCAGGACCAGATTTCAGGCCAATCCCAGATCAAGAGGCAAGAACCGACAGTGGCGGGTTTCAGGATGTTGACTGCACAGTTATCTACGGAGCGGATAAGGACCACGCGTATGGTGGTAATAACGAGGACTCACCGGATCCCGATACCATGATCTGGTTCATCCCCGGGCAGGAAGGTAAATTCGGGATGGCCCTGGTGGGTTACGCCGATTTCATTTGGCAGGGCGGGGTCAATGACCAGGGATTGTTCTTTGATGGACTGGCAGTAAGCGATAAGGTTCATGTCTCCCAGGGAGATAAACCCAAGTATCCCGGTTCCCTGACCATGAAAGCCCTGCAGGAATGCGCTGATGTCAACTGCGTCAAGGGACTCTTCGAGGAATACCATGCCTATGACGAATGGGCCCACCAGTTCATGTTCGGAGATGCTGCGGGCGGCTCCGTGATCATCGAACCCCTGACCATGATCGACGGCAGGGGGTCATTTCAAGTAGCTACTAATTTTTACCAATCGCGAACGGATCTCAACCAGTGTCGCAATTGTGATCGCTATTGGACTGCCCGAAGCTTATTTGAAAAGGGTGACCCTCTTTCTCCTGAATTGATCCGGGATATCCTGGACGAGGTCCATCTCGAAGGGGACTATCCTACCCAGTACTCCACAGTCTACGATCTCAAGGCAGGTTTGATCTATCTCTACCTTTTCCATAATTATGGGAATGAGGTCGTATTCAACCTGGAAGAGGAACTTGCGCAGGGCTACCATTCATTCCCGATAGCGGAGCTGTTCCCGGAAAATCCAGCCTACCTGGAATCGGCCCAGCCGGAATGGGATCAGCTGGCGGAGGAACAGGGGAAGTACACCCCGATAGTACTGGATCCGGAGAGCTACACCCCCTATCTGGGAGATTATGTTGGCCCCGAGGACTACAACCCTCTTTTCCCTTACTATTCGATAGGGATCGAAGAAGGAGATCTGGTATTGAAGATGATGCCGGATAAAGCTTGGATGAAACTGCAAGCTACCTCGCCGACCTTTTTCTTCCACGTTTCCTCGATGACAGAGTTTGAGATCACCTTCCTACCTGAGGATACAGGGGAGGTCAACCAATTCAATTTCCGCTACCTGGACCATGATTACCTGTTCACGCGGACAGACCCTGCCCTAGTCCTGGAAAGTGAAAATGTCACAGAAGAACCAGCCCAAGATCAAAAGCCGGGTATCTTTGAGAAGGTCTGGGATCCAGTTCGGCGTTTTCTGAGTACCAACACCTTTAAGCTGCTGGCTGTGATCGTGGGCTTGATCGCCCTGCAGTCCCTGCTGGACTACCTCCGGTCCTTCCTCGTTTATTGAACAGGGATAGGTTCGGACCCATCCCGATCACCGGTGTATTTTCCTCCGACTAATGTAAAATAGGTTACAGTTCTGGCATAAGATTGGGTCAAGTTTGACCCTGCCGTGAACGGATATCCAAGGAGTCCTCCATGGTCTATGATGAGAATCTGGCTCAACGGGTCCGTGTCTTGATCGAAAAGGAACGCGGATTTTCAGAGAAGAAGATGTTTGGGGGGATCGGTTATCTGCTTCATGGGAATATGGCCTGTGGTGTCATCCGCCAGGACCTGATCGTGCGGGTAGGTGCTGATCGCTATCTGGATGCCCTTGTCCAACCTCATGTGGAGCTGTTCGATATGACCGGCCGGGCGATGACGGGCTGGGTGATCGTCAAAGAGCCCGGGTACCAGGATGACCAGGACCTCCAGGATTGGGTCAGCCAGGGTGTGGAGTACGCCCGGACCCTGCCCCCCAAATAAACTATTCATGGCCGAACATCAGCAGATCTATCAGCAAGAAGCGGATCGATACCAGCGCCTGGTTGCCCGGGAGGATTACCAGGGCAATCTGCTCCCTGCCTTATCCGCTATCAAAGCCCCCGAGGGTCTGGATATCATCGACCTCGGTTCCGGAACAGGACGGCTGGCATGTATGCTGGGACCTCTGGCCCACAGTATATTTGCTTTTGATTCCTCGTTCCATATGCTGGAAATTGGGGCGCAGCGCCTGCAGGACCTCGATTCTCCCCGCTGGCTGGCAGCAGCGGCAGATCATCGCCAGGTCCCTCTCCCTTCCCGGACCGCCGATCTGGTGGTCTCTGGCTGGAGCATGTGCTACCTGGTCGTCTGGGAGGGTCGAGAATGGCAGCTTTCCCTGCAGCGCGGGCTCCGGGAAATGGAGCGCCTTCTTAGAAAAGGAGGAACGCTGGTGATCATCGAGACCTTGGGCACCGGCGAGAACCAACCTCAGGCTCCCGAGAAATTGCAGGGCTATTATCAGTACCTGGAATCTGCTGGTTTCGACCGCACCTGGATCCGGACGGATTATCGCTTCCGGAGCAGGTCTGAGGCCAGCGAGCTGGTGGAATTCTTCTTTGGTGAAGAAATGCTGCCTAAGATCGGCCCGGGCGATCAGCCCGTCCTGCCGGAATGCACCGGTATCTGGTGGCTCCAGCCCTCCTGATTGCAGGGATGGAATAGAGGCGAACATCGATAATCTGAAGGTACCTATGGAAAAGATCGACAGGCATCAGGATGAGATCCTGCTCAATAAACAGCGCTGGGAATCCAAGCCGATCTTGCGGGAGATCTATGGAGACTTCCACACCCGGATCGCCGAGCGCCTTCCCGGGGACCTGGAAGGCTTGATCGTCGAGCTGGGATCAGGTGTGGCGGATATCAGCCAGACCATTCCCAACTGTATCCGCACGGATCTCTTTCCCAATCCCTGGATCGACCAGGTAGAAAACGCCTACCAGCTTTCTTTTGCAGATGGATCTGCTGCGGGATTGATCCTCTTTGACGTCTTTCATCATTTGCGGTATCCCGGACGTGCTCTGCAGGAGTTTCACAGAGTATTGAAGCCTGGCGGCCGGGTGATCGTATTCGACCCGGCTGTGAGCTGGCTTGGTAGATTGGTCTACGGTCCGCTGCACCCTGAACCTCTTGGGTTTCACGAGCCCCTAACCTGGCAGCCGGAATCTGATTGGTCCCCCGAGGAGATCGATTATTATGCTGCCCAGGCGAACGCCCACAGGGTTTTTTATAAGCGTGAGATCGACCTCTCCGGTTCCGGCTGGCAGATCCTGGAGGTCGCCAGATATGCCGACATCTCTTATGTTCTTTCCGGCGGATATTCTAAACCCCAGCTCTTCCCCAATCGTACCTACCCATTCTTAAAGGCGGTCGATCGAGCTGCCAGTCTTCTGCCCGGGGTCCTTGCCACCAGACTGCTGGTCGTTCTCCAGCGAGACTGATCAAGGCTGATCAGTCAATGATCTCGAATTATCTCCCGCCAAGGAGGGTACCGTGAACGTCGAGCCAGTAACCAGAATGAGTGATAAGAATCGGTTTGTCCTCTACCCCTACTCATTCTATCGGGAGGATCCTGATTGGGTCCCTCCTCTCCGCACGGAATTGATGGCGCAGTTCAACCCGGCCACCAACCCCCTGCTGGAGCACTGTGATCATCAGCTATTTCTATTGTTTGAAGGGAATCGGATCCGGGGGCGGGTGGCAGCTTTCATCGACCACCTGGCTGTGGATTTCTGGGGAGAGAAGATCGGTTTATTTGGTTATTATGAGTGCGTCGATGATGATGGCGCAGCCCAGATGCTGCTGGGAGCCGCGGCTGATTGGCTTCGGGAGCGGGGGATGGAGTTCATGCGAGGACCCTGGACGTTCGTGTCCCAGGAATGGGGACTGGTGGTGGAAGGGTTCACGCCCCCGCCCTGCATCATGGGACCCTACAACCCGCCTTATTATGACCGCCAGCTGACGGATTTTGGACTCAGCAAGGTCAAGGACCTGCTGTGCTATTACATCTCTGGTCGGGAGGGCTATCAGATCCCCGACCGCATCATGAGCCTCACGGACCGGGTAGCCAAGCGCTACGGGGTCACTGTCCGCCCGGTGGACATGTCCCGTTATGGGGAAGAAGTGGAGACCTTCCTGGAACTGTCCAACACCAGCATCATCGACAATTGGGGCTATTCGCCGGTCACTGATGCTGAGGCAGCTGCTATGGCCCGGGATCTCAAACAGGTCATCCAGCCCCGGGGAGTGTTATTCGCAGAGGATAAGGACGGCAGGCCGATCGGATTCGCAATTGCCCTCCCTGACATCAATGTGCTGTTGAAGGGGATGAACGGCCGGTTGCTGCCTTTTGGGTGGCTGAAACTGCTGCGCGGTATTCCCCGCCTGACCAGCTACCGCATGTTCGCCCTGGGCGTCATTCCCGAATACCATGGACTGGGCATTGACAGCCTGATCTACCGGGCTCTCTACGAATCCCTCTTCAGTCCTGATATTTGGATGGAGATCAACTATGTGCTGGAGGACAACGTTCATATGAACAACGCCATCCATAAGCTGCTGGCAAAGCCCCTCCGGCGCTACCGGATCTATCAGCGAGCTTTGTGAGGGAAACAAATCCCAATCCAGTGAGGCACAAGAATGCCGCTCCCTGAACTGCAGGAATTCCATCAGGACCGTCCCCGACTGCTGCCGCTGCTGACTGCGCTGCTGGTGACCGTTATCTGGTCCTCTTCATTTGTGATCGTAAAATTTGGACTGGAGACGCTTGGGCCGCTCACGATCGCCGGGCTGCGCTATGTCCTGGGGGCATTGGCGCTGCTGCCGTTCATGATTTTCCGACGGGTTGAGAGAAAGCCGATCTCGGGCAGTCTCTGGCTGCGGCTGGTCCTGATCGGGGTTAGTTCCTACACCATCGGCAATGGGGCCTTGTTCTGGGGATTGAAATACATTCCCGCTACTACCGGGTCATTCTTGATGGGCCTGATCCCGCTGCTGGTGATGATCGGCGGTGCGCTGTTCTTGAAGGAGATCCCTACGGGCTGGCAGGTGCTGGGAGTGCTGATCTCCCTGCTTGGCAGTGGAGTGTTCTTCTGGGGTGGACTGGATCCCGGGGAACCGCTGGGCATCGCTATCCTGGCTCTGGGTTTGGTGGGGTTCATGGCCTTCAGCTTGCTGGGCCGAAGTATTGCCAGGGAAAGAGCGCTGGATACCCTGGTGCTGACAACCTTACCCCTGTTGATCGGCGGCTTGGTCTCTGTGGTCCTGGCCCTGGTTGTAGAAGGCATTCCACATTTCACTCCTCGCTCGATCCTGGTGGTGGCCTGGCTGGCACTGGTCAATACCTCACTAGGTTATCTGCTCTACAATCACGCCCTGCGGGACCTGACAGCGCTGGAGATGAATATGGTGATGAATCTGACCCCCCTGTTCACAGCCATGTTCAGCTGGCTGCTGCTGGGAGAAGGGCTGAAAGCCTATCAAGGCATGGGCATGCTGGTGATGATCGCAGGTGTGGTCTTGGTGCAAAGAGGCAGAAAGGATCCTGGGGCGGTTTCCCCCCAATTGGTGGACCGAGATGGCTCTTCCTGAAGTGATCCGCACAGAACGGCTGACGCTGCTGGCTCTTACAGAAGACCAGCTTAGATCATATTTAACTGGAGTGATGGGACCCTCATCACCGGTTGGGTCGATCTCGAGGGAGATCCTGACCCCGATATTGAAGAGAGCGGTCAAGATGAAGCTGGAAAAGCTGCCAGGATTGGTTGGTGACGATCAGCTCTGGATCACTTACTGGCTGATCCGGGTTCCCCCGGCAGACTTTGGGGCTGGCTTGATCGGATATAAAGGTCCTCCGGATCACGTGGGTGAGGTTGAGATCGGCTACGGCATCGATTCGGCCTACCGCAGCCAGGGCTATACCACCGAAGCCCTGCTGGGGATGGTCGAGTGGGCTTTCTCCGACCCCCGCTGCCAGCGTATCCTGGCCCCGGAGACTTTACGCTCCAATCCGGCTTCCAACCGTGTGCTCCAAAAAGGGGGGTTCGAGGTCTATGGCGAGGACGCCCAAAGTATCAGCTGGCGCCTGGATAGAAGCCGCTGGGAGGAACGCTGATGCCGGTAGGTTTGGGGGTCTTCCTGGTCCTGGCGGTGATCTTCTTCTCGACCCTGATCCGATCCACCCTGGGTTTCGGGAATGCCCTGCTGGCCATGCCCCTGCTGACCCTGCTGATCGGTGTCAGAGAAGCCTCCCCCCTGGTCGCCCTGCTGGGTCTGGTGATCTCCCTGCTGATGCTCCTGCGGGGTTGGGAAGCTGTTCGCTGGCAGGAAATCCTGGTGCTATTGGCGGCTTCTGTGCCGGG
>JBGCVQ010000044.1:0-5650 GCA_045888315.1 Anaerolineales bacterium
CTACTCCATTTCCAGCCAGATCGTGACCGGCCCATCGTTGATGATCTCGACCACCATGTGAGCGCCAAATTCCCCTTCTTCGGTCTTGATCCCAAGTTCGCGCAGGCACTCTGCAAAATAACTGGAGAGAGGTTTGGCAGCCTCCGGTGGGCCTGCTCCCACAAAAGAAGGCCGATTTCCCCGGCTGGTATCAGCGAACAGAGTGAATTGCGGGACCACCAGCGCCTGCTCCTCCACATCCAGCAGGGACAGGTTCATCTTGCCGGCCGTGTCTGGAAAGATACGCAGACTGGCGATCTTGCCAGCCAGCTTATAGGCGGTGTCTTCAGTATCCTCGGGCCCAACACCCAGCAGGATCACCAGGCCGCCCGAGATCTCCCCCAGAATTTCTTCGCCAACACGGACGCTGCCGCGCTTGACCCGCTGAATGACAGCCCTCAATCGCTTTCCCTCGCGCCGTAGAAACCGACTGCCTCTCGGACCTCCCGCATGGTCTCTTCTGCGATCACCCGGGCGCGCTCTGCCCCATCAGAGAGCACAGCGCGGACATAACCGCGGTCCTCCGCCAGCTTTGCCCGCCGCTCCCGAAAGGGAGCCAAGTGTTCATTGAGGTTAGCTGCCAGCAGCCGCTTGCATTCCACACAGCCGATGCCGGCTGTCCGGCACTCCTGGTTGATCCGTTCCACCTCCGTTGAAGAGGAGAAGATCTTGTGAAGTGTGAACACATTGCAGACATCTGGATTACCGGGGTCGTCCCGGCGGATCCGCTGCGGATCCGTGACCATACTCATCACCCGCTCGGAGGTCTCCTCAGGAGAGGAAGCCAGCTCGATGTGATTGTTTAGGCTCTTGCTCATCTTGCGCTCCCCATCGATGCCTAATACCTTGGGGATCTCGGTGACCTTGGCCTGGGGTTCTACCAGGATGTCGGTGTCATAGCGGTGGTTGAAAGAGCGCACTACCTCCCGGGCAAACTCCAAATGGGGGATCTGGTCCGTCCCCACCGGAACAGTGTCGGCTTTATAAAGAAGGATATCCGCCGACATCAGCACCGGATACCCAACCAGGCCGTAATTGACATTGTCAGGGTTATCGCGAACTTTTTCCTTGAAGGTGGGCAGAGCGGTCAGTTTTCCCAGTGGGGTCACCATGGAGAGGATGGTATGCAGCTCCATCACCTCCGGCACTTGGGATTGGACAAAAATGATGCTCTTCTCCGGGTCCATCCCGGCTGCTAACCAATCCAGGGTCATTTCCCTGGTGTTGAATGCCAGATCCTTGGTAGTGTGGACAGTGGTCAATGCGTGCACGTCGACCACACAGTATACTGTCCGGTAATCCTCCTGAAGCTCGACATAATTCTTGATCGCGCCCAGGTAATTTCCCAGGTGCTGGCGCCCGGTGGGTCTGGCACCTGAGAAAACTCTGCCCTTTTTCTCAGACATGCGGTTCACTCCTTAATATAATCCTTGAACAGCCGCAGGACTTCTGGGGGATCGGTATGCCGACCGGTTTCCAGCTTCGAGTAGATCAAGTTACCATCCACGCGGACTTCAAAAGCTCCTCCATCCGATTCGATGAGGTCGATATCGGAGATCAGGTCGGGGTATTCTTTTCTAAACGCACTCTCCAAACTGAGAGCCCTGGGTGTATAGTTTCAAGGGATGCAGTATTCGATCGAGATCTTGTAAGCCATGGCACAGCTCCTGTTGGTGATTGCCAATTAGTATATCACAAGGTCGTCCCCCGCCCGGGCAAGCGCCATCCCTCGCTCTCAGCTGTGCTACAATCCATCTTAAAGGACATCAAGCAGATGATGGATATCAGACCTTCACCATTGGCCGGACGCTGGTACCCTGCCAATCCGCGCAAATTGGCCGAATCCGTGGACGGCTATATTCAAAATTCTTCCTTACCGGAGATCAAGGGAAAGATCGTTGCCCTGGTCTCTCCTCATGCCGGCCACCTCTACTCCGGTCCGGTGGCGGGTTACGCCTTTCACGCCTTGCAGGGAAGCCAGCCTGACCTGGTAATCATCGTTTCTCCCTTCCACCAGTACCATCCCGGAGCAGTCCTGACCACAGGACACGACGGGTATCAAACACCACTGGGTGATGTCCCGGTTGACCGGGACGCCATCTCCCGGGTTGACAGCCGCCTTCAGCAGGCTGCTGGAGTAGGGCTGACCGAAGTCCGCAACGATGGAGAGCATGCCGTGGAGATCCTGCTGCCGTTCTTTCAGCGGGTCCTTCCTGAAGGTTTCCAAATGCTGCCCCTGATGATCCGCGAGCAGGACCCGGCTTTGATGCGGGTCCTGGGGCAGATCCTGGCAGAACAGCTTGAAGTCAAGAACACTTTACTGGCTGCCAGCACAGACCTATCTCACTTTCATCCCGCCAGGGAAGCCCGTCATCTGGATCAAACGGTCATCCATCATATCGAAAACCTGGACCCGGAAGGGCTCTATCAAGCTCACAACACCGGCAGCGGCTCGGCCTGCGGCTTAGGCGGACTGGCTGCTGTCATCTGGGCTGCCAAAGCAGCAGGCCATGTGACTGCCCAGGTGCTGGATTACGCTAACTCCGGCGACATCACCGGCGACAACAGCAGCGTGGTGGGCTACACTTCCGCCGTTCTCATCCGTGACTGAAAAGGAACCCACTCCAACCCCCGCAAGCACTCAGGGGTCTTCTCGCCGCTATGCCCGCCTGGCTGTAAACGTTCCCCATGTCCAGGGTATATTCGACTACCATCTTCCCCCTGAGAACCAGGAAGATTATGCCCTGGGACAGCTGGTGGAGGTGCCCTTTGGCAGGCAGGATGTCCAGGGAGTGATCATCGATTTCCCCACCATCCCGGCAGTGCTGGAAACCAAGGCTGCCGGGAAGATCCTCGATCCGGATTCCGTAGTCACCGAGGGACAGATCGAGCTGGCCTGGCAGATATCCCGGGAAACCCTGGCGCCGCTGGGCGTGACCCTGCTGGCAATGGTCCCGGCTGGTTTGAGTGTCCAGGCAGATATCGAATATCAGCTCACCCGAGAGGCCGCTGCTCGCCTGAAAGCTGACCAGAGTGTCCTGGAGGAATATACACCGGCCCAACAGAACCTTCTGGAACTATTGATCGAGCGCGGCCCTCTACGGGGCCGACAGCTGGACCGAGCCTTACCCCACAAGAACTGGCGCACATCAGCCGGCTCGCTCATGCGGCGGGGTGTGCTGGAAAGCCAATCGACCCTGGAGGACCCCTCCGTAAAGCCCAAGACGGAGCGGCAGCTGATGTTCACAGCCGATCCTTCCCAGGCCCTGGAGCAGATGGACGGCCTGGCAAGAAGCGCCTATCCCGAGGCCCTGGCACGCCGCCAAGCGGCCCTCAAGCTGGTCATGGACTCAGACCAGCCCCTGGCGTTGAGCGAGATCTATCAGGCAACCGGGGCGAAATTGAGCGATCTCAAGCAGCTCTGCAAACAAGGCCTGACCAGGATCATCGAAGTCCCGGTTCTGCGAGATCCCCTGGAAGACCTCACCATCCAGCCCGCAGCAGCACCGAGGCTTACCCCGGACCAGGCCCGGGTCTGGGATCCCATCAGGCGGGCATTCGGGGAAGCCGACCCGGCTCCCTTCCTGCTCCAGGGCGTGACCGGATCAGGAAAAACGGAGATCTACTTGTTGGCCGTGGAAGAAGCGATCCGGCGCGGTAAGCAAGCCATCATCCTCGTGCCGGAGATCGCCCTTACACCTCAGACAGTCAGCCGCTTCTTGAGCCGATTTCCGGGCCGGGTAGGCGTGCTGCACTCCGAACTATCCCCGGGCGAGCGCTATGACACCTGGCGGCTGGCCAGGGCAGCCGCCCTGGATATTGTGGTTGGCCCACGCAGCGCCCTGTTCACACCTTTCCCGAATCCAGGACTGATCGTGGTGGACGAATGCCATGACGGATCCTATTACCAGGGAGATCTCGCTCCCCGCTACCACGCGCTGCCTGCCGCGGTGGCGTACGCCAAGATCAGTGGAGCCGTTTGCATCCTGGGCTCCGCTACTCCTGACGTAGCTACCCGCTATCACAGCGACCACGGTAGGTGGACCTATCTTTCCCTTCCCGAGCGCATCCTGGCTCACAAAGCCTCGATCCAAGTCCAGCTCAATCAAGCGCGGCAGCATCCGGAAAATCCCCGCTACCAGGCAGTGGACGACGATCTGCAGATGACCATTCTCCCCGAAGTCCAGGTCGTGGATATGCGGGAGGAACTGAAAGCCGGCAACCGCTCGATCTTCAGCCGCTCCCTTGAGGAAGCGCTCAGGACCACCCTGGAGAAAGACCAGCAAGCGATCCTGTTCCTCAACCGCCGGGGCAGTGCCAGCTATGTGTTCTGCCGGGACTGCGGGCACGCCCTGCGCTGTCCCCGCTGCGACACATCGCTCACCGCCCACCTCTCCGACGGTTCCCTGCGCTGCCACCACTGCGGCTACCAGCGCTCCTTCCCCCATAAATGCCCAGTCTGTGGGTCCAAGCGCATCCGCCATCTGGGCACTGGCACGGAGCAGGTTGAAGCTGCAGTCAAGAAGCTGTTTCCGGAAGCACGAACCATGCGCTGGGACCGGGATACCACCCGCACCAAGGGGGCTCACTGGGAGATTATGGAAAGGTTCGCCTCCCACCAGGCAGATGTGATCGTCGGCACCCAGATGCTGGCGAAAGGACTGGATCTGCCGCTGGTTACTTTGGTCGGCGTTGTCCTGGCAGAGAGCAGCCTGTATCTCCCAGACTACCGCGCTGCTGAGCGAACCTTCCAGGTGCTGACCCAGGTCGCAGGACGAGCCGGACGCAGCCCGCTGGGCGGGCAGGCGATCATGCAGACCTTCGAGCCCGACCATTATGTCATCCAAGCGGCAGCCGGGCACGATTACCAGGGGTTTTACGACCAGGAGATCCGCTACCGCCAGGAGCTGGGCTACCCACCCTTCCAGAACCTGGTTCGGCTGGAGATCCGCGACCGGGACTACAAAACGGCGGAGGCCAAGATCAGGACTTACGCGGCAGTGCTGGAAGGCTGGATCGAGCGAGAAGGTTTTCGGGCAACCCACCTGGTCGGTCCAACACCTCCCTATTTCAGCAAGATCAGGGGGGAATACCGCTGGCAGCTGCTGGTCAAAGGCCCTGATCCGGTCAAGCTGATCCGCGACCATCATCCCGGTCCGGATTGGATCATCGAGGTCAATCCCCCGACCATTCTCTAGGAATCAGCTTTAGCTTCAAACCTGGCCAGGCGACTGCTGAAATCTGATCTCGATCAAGAATCAAGACCCATCTCACCAATAATTCGCCCCCGGAAACACCTGTAATCATCCAGTACAACTGTGAAAATAACCCAGGGGGCTGTTCGATATTTTCACAGGGTCTTTACAGTCTTCACAATTCATTAATCCTTCCATGAAAGAATGGAACTAATAAACACACTGCACCCCCTGGCTGCTGAGCAAGACCAGGCTGCCAGGGGATCAGTGGATAGTAGAGGAAGGTTTGGAGAATGACAGACCTCAGTCATGTAATCAGGAAATTCAATCGTTTTGAGCTGAAATACATCCTCAGCCTCAAGCAGGCCTGGGAATTCAGATCCGCCCTCCAGGATTACCTGGTGCCAGCCGACCTC
>JBGCVQ010000045.1:0-262 GCA_045888315.1 Anaerolineales bacterium
AATAGCTGATTGCTCAGATCAACTTTCATAGATTTCATTTGCCCATCAAAATAGGGTCGAATAGTCTACCTTGGGGAAAATATCCAATTTTCCCCCAACCGTGGCATCAAGGACTTTCCTGCCTGAGTTGGAGAATGCTTCTTTTGCCATAAGAAGGGCCACAAGAAAGAAGATTGTTACAAGTTTCAGCAAGAAAAAAAGGCAACAAGCATGAAATAACAGAGGTTGTACTTACTGTTATGGAAAATGACTGGGTGGCAGT
>JBGCVQ010000045.1:272-3830 GCA_045888315.1 Anaerolineales bacterium
CTGCCACCGGAAACCCTTACCGAAGTACTTGGGACTGAAGTGATTCGGGTCATCACCACCGGAAACCACAGTCTGGTTCGCTTTTCCCTGAGCTTCAAAGCTGTGGTCAACACCAATCAGGAACACTTCGGAGAAACCCATGCAATATGCCAGCTGCAGGCAGACGTAGCTGACAGTGGCTCCTTCCCAAAAGCGGGATTGGATCCTGGTATTGAATCTCCTGCCCGTATAGGTAGTATACAGAAAATGAGTCCCCTCCCCTGGTTCTCCCTGGGGATAAAGCAGTTCATGGGATCTCCAGGAAAAGAACTTGGGAAGGGAAAGTCCCTGGAAATCCTCCCAGCACTGCTCCACGACCAGGTCATTGACCGATACCAAGAAACTGGTCTCAAAACCCCAATCCTTGAAAGCCAGGTAGATTCGATTCATACCAAATGTGAATTCATCTTTGAGCGGGGAAAGGTCCATCCCCTTCAAGCTGGGACCGTTGCCGATCACAAAGCAGCGTTCACCGCGGTAGCGATCCTGGAATTTCCCGATCCGGCGGGTGGAAGCCCGCCACCAGGGATGGAGGACCCTGCCTGGGAGCTCCTTGACCCGGACCAGGGCATCGCGGCTGCTGCTCAGAGCCTGGAATAAACCTGGAGCGGTCTGTTTGACCTTGCTCTTGATCGCATCCATCGCTTTACTCGGTGCTCAAGCGGGCAGTAGCTCCACCATCCACGACCATGGGTTGGCCGGTGATGAAAGAGGATTGTTCCTCGTCCGCCAGGAAGTAGATCGCCCGGGCAATTTCTTCTGGCTGGCCGATCTTTCCACTCACGGTCTTGCGGGCTAGATTCTCCAACCGTTCTTGGGGAGTACCGCTTCCCGCATGGTCGCGGTTCAAACCCGCCATCAGCATTGCCGTGTCGACCGCGCCGGGGAGCACGCTGTTGACGCGGATGTTATCCGGCGCCAGCTCGATAGCCAGGGCGCGAGTCAGAGCCAACATTCCGCCCTTACTGGCAGCGTAAGCAGCGATATCCTTGGAGGTCGCAACCGCGTGGACTGAGGACACGTTGACAATGGCTCCCCCGCCCCGGGCTTTGAGGAATGGATAAAGCATCTTTACGCTCAAGAATACAGAGCGCAGGTTGGCGCCCAGGACTTTGTCCCATTCTTCCACCGTGGTCTCCACAATCGGCTTGGTGACCTGGATAGCCGCATTGTTGATCACCACTTCCAGGCTGTCCGTCAACTCGCTGATCCGATCGTGAATGGTCTTCCAGTCTTGCTCCAAAGAGACATCTGCCTGGATGAACGCTCCTCCGGAATGGAACTCCCCGGGATATGGAGCTCGATCGATACCGATCACGATCCAGCCCATGCGCGAGAAATAATCCCCTGTTGCACGGCCAATGCCGCCTGCCGCACCCGTGATAACCGCATATCGTTTCGTCATAACACTTCACCTCGCTCAGTAAGCTGATACTCGATTCCCAGGCCATCCAACAGATTCCGGATGGTATTCCAATGGACCCGCTCCCAGGCTCTAGGGCTCGAATTCGCGTTATGGGGAGCCAGCATGACCTGAGGAAAATCCCGCAAACGGCTGTCAGGCGGGAGCGGTTCATACTCGTAGACATCCAGCGCAGCGCCAGCAATCTGGTTCCTTTCCAGGGCAGAGACCAGGGCGGATTCCTTGACGATGGGTCCCCGGGCAGTGTTGATCAGGACTACCCCCGGTTTCATTAGAGAGAAGACACGCTCATCAATCAAATGGCGGCTGGTTGGATTGAGGTCGCAGTTCACGCTGAGGAAATCTGCTTCGGGAAGCAGCTCTTCAAGCGGGAGCATCTCCACCTGATAATCCTCCAGGAAATCTCTTTCGATCTCACGGATGTCATTTCCCAGGATGCGCATACCAAACGGTTCCAGTTTCTGGATCACAGCCCGCCCGATGTTCCCGATCCCGATCACTCCCAGGGTACACTCGCTGAGTGATCGTCCGGGGATCTTCTTCCAAACCCCTTCTTTCATCTCCTGGTCCATCCAGACTTGCTGGCGGGCAAAGGCCAGCATATATCCCAATACCGAATCGGAGACGGCATCCGTGAAAGCGTTGGGAGTATTTCCCAGCAGGATGCCGTGATCCTCGCAAGCTTCCCGATCGATGGAATCCACGCCAGTCCCCCACTTGGAGATCACTTTCAAACGCGGCAAGCAGGCTTCGATCACCCTGCGAGAGAAACGGTCATCCCCGCAGATCACACCATCAAAGTCACCCGCATAGGCCAGGATCTCGTCTTCCTCCAGGCGCTCCTCCACCTTGGGAACGATCAGCCTGATCCCATAGCGGTCAAACACAGGCTGAAAGCGATCCACAAAGGGGATCATATAAGGGGCAGAAAAAAGGACATCAGCCATAAGCTCACTCTCGCGTCTTTTTCATCAAGCAGTCGACTATTTCAAAATCCAGCTCGGTGTCAATATCCCAGGCTTCCTGGGGGTCGATTTCAAACATACAGGGAGATTTTCCGATCCGATGGCCGAAGGCACTCAGACTATTCTCCGTAAAGAGGTAGATACAGGAATTTTCTTCATAGACAGGAGGCAAGTCCTGAGTTTGAATCAATTCGCCAGGGTCGTGATTGAGAGGCAAGCCGTCCGTGTCATACAACCGGGTCTGCAGCCGGGTAACAGAAAACAGGGAATCATAGTGGTCCATCCCTTCCCTGAAATGCTGGATTGCCTTTGATAATGTGTCCGCCCGGAGTAAAGGATTCGTACTGTGGGTTTGCAGGTAGAGATCTGCCTGGATCTGGGACATATCATAAGCCAGGATCTCGTTCATCGAGATCTCATCTGCCCTCAATCTCTCCGGGCGGTCAATGACCCGAACAGAGGGAAAGGACTCCTGGATGCCCTCTTGGATGACTGGACTGTCGGTATCCACGAAAATACCCTCCAGCTCCGGGACTTCTTGGAGGGTGGAGAGGATATGATGAAAAAGCGGTTTTCCAGCCAACTCCCGGTAATTTTTACCGGGAACGCGCTGGGAATGATGCCGCATAGGTACCAGGGCAGCGACAGTGGTCATTGGCTACTCTCCTCACCTGAGCCGGTCACGTAATGGATGGGCAGGACCGGACGGCTGGCAGGGACCTTCTCTGTCAAGCTGCCGGGTGGATAATAGAAGCGCTGATGAAGATCCTGATCGATCTTTCCAGAATAGCGGTAGCCCTGCCAGGTACCGAGGTATTGGGCAAAGCGGAAACGGAGGATATCCCACCACTCCCTGGCCAGTACCTGATCCCTGGCAGCTTGCTGGAGATCGGAAGAGATCTTGAAATAGAACATGCTGGCCAGATCCTTGAGAGTGAATTGGCTCTTCGGGAGGATTTGCTTGAGGGCGATCGCCTCTCTCCTGTAGCGATTATTCACTTGAGATATAGTCTCGTGATGGACATGGACGATCTCTGCCTCGGCCACATAGGCGACCTTATAACCCTGGTCCCGCGCCCAACTGCTCCAGGCCAGATCCTCTAAGCCAGTCAGGTTTTCGTTGTAGTGATG
>JBGCVQ010000046.1:0-3804 GCA_045888315.1 Anaerolineales bacterium
TCCTGGTAGGTGGCGTCCGTGCGCGGCGTGGCGCCGTAAGCGATCCGGGTCCCATCATCGAGATTGATCCACAGGATCTCATTATGCAGGTCAAGGGTCTCACCGCCGGGGCTGTTGGCGATGTATTCATAGCCGCTGGCGCGGTAGACTGTACTGCCAACTTCGACATCGCGTTCCAGGTCGACCAGGTCCCCGGCACCAAAACCTGCAGTCCCACAGGGGATCATGGAATCGCCGCTGTTGTTGGGCGGGGCGGAGATATAGATGAATCCCAGGCCGTATTGGATCTCGACGCAGAGCTGGTCAGTGTACTCCTTCAGCAGGGAATCCATGTACTCATCCGGGGTCATGCCTTCGGGCAAAGCATCTGCTGAAAAGCTCACTGGGCCGGACATGCTCAGCTGGGCTCCTTCCGGGTACTTGACCTGGTAGCCGTAGCGGCTGCTGGTGAAGACCTGCCAGTCCGCCGTGGGATCGAAGGATGCCTGGGTGGGCTGGGCAGCGCTGCCTTCCTCCAGGACCTGGAGCGAGCTGACCTCGATCCGGGTGCTGTTGACATCCGGGAAACCCACCAGCAGCTTCCCGCTGACCTGGACCAGGGTGCCGGTGTCGCGCAGGCGCTCGATCTCGGCCTGGATCGCGGGGTCCTGGCTGGCGTAGATCCCGTAATTCATGGCCACGGGTCCGGACAGTACCAGGCCGGAGGCCGGGCCGCTGTTGAAGTTGTAGCCCTTGATGGTGCCCACCCATTCGGTGATATCCTCTTCCGACATGGTCGCGCCGGACTGCAGTTTATCGACCACCAGCTGGCAGCCGTTGACATCCTCCACACCGCAGCTGAAGCTGCCCCAGAGATGGACGTTCTTCTGGGGTCCTTCCCCATCCCGCAGGGTGCGGATCTCAGCCTCGATCTCCGGGGTCGCCCCCACCAGGCCGTATTCACCGGTGCCTTCCGGGTTGAGGATCACCACGTCATCGAACTGGCTGCCTTCCGGCATGCTGGCGATGTGCCCCTGCCAGGCGACAGCCTGGATGGCAGCCGGTCCTTCCTGTTCACTCTGGGGAGCTTCCTGCGCTTCTTCCGCGGTCGAGGAATTTACTTGATCGACTACCGCCTCGAGGTCAAGGTCTGGTGTGGGCGTGACCACACCGACCTGGAGGGCGTTGCAAGCCAGGCTGGAAAGCACCAGCGCAGCGGTTACTGTAAATAATGATTTTCTGTTAGCCATTTTCAATACTCCTTGATGATGAAAATTGAATTTCGTTTCTCATCATACAGGCTGGCTGTCACACGGTCATGGCGGGCCTGCAACAGCTGTGTTAAAAGCTGTTACCGATCTGTTGCAGTCAATTGGCCCACGGGGCAGCTCCCAGGTGTATTTTACTAGAATCGTTCAAAGGGGGCAGGATCAGGGTGCCATTCCTGGCAAGCTGTTGGTGTGGAACAAGGACTGGATTTACCAGGATAGGCTGCTTGTGATCAAAGGCTGCGGCTGGGATAGGGATGAGCCACGTCTGGCTGTTCGGTATCTGCAGGCTGGTCAAGTCCCGGAAAACTCATCAGCCAATCATAGTAGGGAAGCAGCTTAAGGGGGATTTCCAGCTGGATGACGACCACTTTTCCGCCTAGAATGGCACTGGTCAGGAGCAGGATTGCCAGGATCATTAGCAGGAGGTTTCGCATAGATAGAGCAGGGTCCAGGATCTAGGATAAGCCGGGATGACCTGTATTTCCTATCTTATTTCATCCTGGTTACAAGGGTATGGCTTCCCGGTAATCACCCGGTAGCGGAGTGTTACAGATCTGTGACTTGGGTGGGGGGAGTATCGCTGGGGACCCTCTAGCGCTGGATAGGGAGGCGGACGGTGAAAACGGTTCCTTCCCCGGACCGGGTCCGCACGCTGATCTCTCCCTGGTGGCGTGAGATCACCGCTTTAACGAGTGCTAGTCCCAATCCGCTGCCGGGGATGCCCCGGGCATTCTCTCCCCGGTAGAGTTCCTCCCAAATGTGTTCGCTTTCCGAGGAGGGGATGCCCGGCCCTGTGTCAGCGATCTCGATCACCACCTGGCTCCCGTCCTCCAAGGCCCGCAGTTCGATCGTGTCACCCGCCTGGGAGAATTTCAAGGCGTTGCTGAGCAGATTGTGGAAGGCCAGGCTCAATAAATCCGGATCTCCGCTGACTGCCGGCAGCGGCCAGGGGGCATGGGGCAGGGTCAGGGAAAGCTCCCGCTGGTCGGCGCCGTCCTGGCCCTGGATGAGCTGGAAAGTCTCTTCCAGGAGTGGGGAGAGGTCCACCGTGCTGAAATCCAGGGGGCGGATCTCCAGATCAGCCAGTTTGCGAAGTTCACCTACTAGCTGGCGCATGCGGTTGACCTGGGCTTTGACGCTCTCCAGCGTGGTCTGGCGGTCCTGAGGATCCTGCTGAAGGGAGAGATTTGCTAATCCGGCCAGGATGGCTGTCAGGGGGTTCTTCAGTTCATGGTCCAGGCGCTGCAGGAAACGCCGCCGGTCCTGCGAGAATTCCTCTTCCGCGTAATTTACCAGCTTATGATCTCTCCGGTCCTGGAGGAAAAGGCCCCCCAGCACAAGAGACACCAGCCCGGAGATGCCAACCACCAGCAGGCTGAACTGGATTTGGACGAAAATGAGTGGGTCGTTGAGGGAAGTGAAGTGGATCAGCAGGCCTGCCGCCAGGCCCAGCCCCAGCGGGGCGAAGATCCAGGGCCAGCGGAAGCGCATTATTTTCCCTCCACATCCGCCGCAAAGCGGTAACCCTGGCCGGGTATGGTATCAATATAGCGCGGTTGGGAGGCATCATCTCCCAGGGCTTTGCGGATCTCTGCTACCCGGGTGTCCACGGCCCGGGATCCCACCGGGTAATCCCAGCCCCAGACCACATCCAGCAGCCTCTCCCGCGATACCAGCTCATCGGGGTGGGTCATCAGGTATTCCAGCAGCAGCATGGCTTTGGGAGTGAGGGCGAGTTCCTGGCCAACAAGATAGGCCCGGCGGGAGCGCCGGTCGTATTCCAGGTCGCCGCAGGACAGCTGCCAGGCAGCGGACAGGGGAGGGGTGCCTGGCTTGGCGCGCCGCAGCACGGCCCGGATGCGGGCTGCCAGCTCATGGGGCTCGAAGGGCTTGTTGATGTAATCGTCAGCCCCTTCTTCCAGGGCTACTGCCCGTTCAAAGGCTTCGCCAACCTGGGTCAGCAGGATGACCGGGATCCAGTTGTCAGCCTGGCGCAGCGTGCGCAGGAGTTCCCTGCCGTCCATGTCCGGCATGAGGACATCACTGACCACCAGGTCCGGTTCAGCCTGGTCGATGATCTCCAGCCCCTGGGCCCCGTTGGCAGCGGTGCTGACCTCAAAACCAGACCGTTCCAGGAAAGGGGCCAGATTCTCGATGATCGAGGGCTCATCGTCGACTAACAGGATGTGGGGGTGGGCAGACATACGCGAGTTTTCCCTTGGCCAGGGGTTTGCTTCCCAGCTGAAACAAGTTTACCATTTTCAGGGGCTTGTGGGAATTTTCTCGACTTGGGAAGAATTCCAAGAAAGTCAGCACCACGGTGAGCGGACCTATCTTTGGCAACTTGATTGGTATATAATTGGGGGGATTTCTCAATTATGAATTTTGCCAGGGTACCGGCAGCGCTTAAAGGAGCACGCTATGTCCGTTATCGAAGTCAATCAACTCACCAAGTATTATGGAAAATCCCGGGGGATCATCGATGTCTCCTTCAATGTTGAGGAGCAGGAGATCTTTGGATTCATCGGCCCCAACGGCGCCGGAAAATCCACCA
>JBGCVQ010000047.1:0-50568 GCA_045888315.1 Anaerolineales bacterium
CATCATCGAAGCCGAAGGTGAAGCGGAGGCCAAGGTGATCAATGCCAAAGCCGAAGCAGAAGCCTTGCAGCTGATCGCTGATGTCCTGGCAGAGAACCCCGAGCTGCTGAACTACCGCTACATCGAGAAACTTGCCCCTGGAATCGAGGTCATGCTGGTGCCCAACGATAACCCCTACCTGCTGCCGCTGCCCGATTTGACTCAATAATTGGGTCCCACAATTTGAAGCACCCTTGCCCGGAAGGAATCTTCCGGGCATTTTTTTGCCAACTTCCCGTTTACGAATTACCGTCCTTCGCCGAAAAGGCATCCATTTCAGAGATCCTTGACCTCCCAAATTAATCAACCAGCACACTTTACTTTCCACCATCAATTACATCTTCGCAAACCAACCATGAATACCCTCCTGGGTATGATAGAATTCCCACAGAATACAACAAGCAGGAAAGAATCCATTTATGACCGATCAAGAAAAGAAACCCTCGGGCCGTGAGATCCGCCTCACCTCGTTGTCCAGCTGCGCTGGTTGAGCGTCCAAACTAAGCGCGGAAGCGCTGGCGCAGGTCCTGCGCCCTTTGGACGGCCTATACGAAAATCAGGAGTTCCCTGATCTCTTGGTAGGGTTAGGGGAACCTGACGATGCCGCAGTTTGGAGGCTCGACGAAGACCGGGCTTTGATCGTGACCACGGACTTCTTCACACCGGTGGTGGACGATCCCTATGATTACGGCTCGATCTCCGCTGCTAACAGCCTGTCGGATATCTACGCCATGGGCGGATCGCCCTTCCTGGCGCTCAACGTGGCTGCCCTTCCGCCAGCTCTGCCCCCTGAGGTCTCGGGGCAGATCCTGAAAGGTGGCGCGGATAAAGCCCTGGAAGCCGGAGTCGTCATCGCCGGCGGTCACACTATTCAGGATCAGGAACCCAAGTACGGGTTGATCTGCCTGGGCTTCGCCCATCCGGATCTGATCATGACCAAAGGAGCTGCCCATCCCGGGGACGCCCTGGTGATCACCAAGCCGTTGGGGTTTGGGGTGACCACCACTGCCATCAAGAACCAGAAAGCCGCCCCGGAACACGTCGAGGAAGTTGTCCTGTGGATGAAAAGGCTCAACAAGCGGGCCAGCGAACTGGCTCAAGCCCACGGGATCAAAGCCGCCACGGATATCACCGGGTTCAGCCTGCTGGGGCATGCTTGGGAAATGGCTCTCTATTCCGGTGTAGGGATGAAGATCTATTGGGATATGATCCCTTTCATCAGCCCGGCCAAGGAATTTGCCAAACAGTTCAGCTTCCCGGGAGGCGCCTTCGATAACCGCCTGTATTTTGGCGATCACATCCAGGTGCCCAAATCCCTCTCGGAAGATCAGCTCATGCTGCTCTTCGATCCCCAGACCAGCGGCGGTCTGCTGTTCTCTGTCAATTCCGACCACCTGGATGAGTTCCGGACCCAGGCAGAGAAGAACGATCAGCCCATCTGGGTCATCGGGGAAGTGACTGAAGGGAACGAGATCATCATCAAGTGATCGATCGTTGAGAATTAACTGAAAAGAGGCTGCAAATTGGAGCAGCCTCTTTTTTCATTGAAACCCTCTACCATTCTCCCGCATAATCGACCTTGAAGGGACTGGCGCGCTTGATCAGGTAAGCGTAATTGAGTTCTACGAGCTGACGAAGGTGCAGCAGGTCATGGGCAGCCCAGGAAGCCAGCATATCCCCCGCTACCATATCTCCCGAGGGAGATTGAACCACTGCTGCCCAATCCGGTGTTTCCAGGCTGTCCAGCCATTCCAGGGATTGGTTGCGAAGCTTCACATAGCGGTTCAAAACCTCGTATAGATCAGACTTGAGGTACTCATGTTCCTCAACCCATCCCTGCGGATCGATGGTTGGCCAAGGCCTTTCAGAACCTTCCATGATCAACTTCAGCCGTACCGGGAAATCGAATTCCTCTTCATCTGCCAGGTGGCAGATCACCTCCAGGATGGACCAGGAGGTTTCCATTGGCTTCCAGCGGGCTTGCTGCTCAGGGATTCCTCTCGCCAGAGCTGCCACTCGATCGCGGTTGATCGCCAGCTGTCTCTTGAGATATGCCTCATCCATTTTTCCTCCTGGTAGATCGGTTGGGAACGATCCTCGTTTCCCATTATACCGGACAGCTTATTTCAATCGATCTGATAACCTCCCAGAGCCGCCTCTACGGCAGCCCGGGCATGGATCTCCATGGTATCAAATACCGGAACCGAGACGTTCTCCGCTTTGATCAGCAAGCCGATCTCAGTGCAGCCCAGGACAATCCCCTGAGCCCCCTCCCGGACCAATCCGTTGATCACATCCTGATATCCCTGGCGTGACTCCTCCTTGATGATGCCCTGCACCAGTTCGTCATAGATGACATTGTGGACCAGTTCCCGATCGGCGTCATCGGGGACGATCACTTCCAGGCCGTGTTCCTTTTCCAATCGCCCCCGGTAGAATTCCTTTTCCATAGTAAAGCGCGTGCCCAGCAGGCCCACTTTTTCCAATCCCTCTCTCCGGACAGCCCGGGCAGTGGCGTCTGCAATATGCAGCAGGGGGATCTGGATCGCCTGTTGGACTGCCTCCGCCATCAGATGCATGGTGTTGGTGCAAATTAGCAGGAAATCCGCTCCAGCGCTCTCGACGTCTTGGGCACAGCGGATCATGATCTCTGTCGCTCGATCCCAGTCCCCCTTCATCTGCAGGGCTTCGATCTCTCCGAAATCCACCGAGACCATCACGCTCTTTGCGGAATGAACCCCGCCCAGAGCCTCACCGACTTCCTGATTGATGATCCGGTAGTATTCAATGGATGATTCCCAACTCATGCCTCCGATCAAGCCGATCACTTTCATCATTTCCATCCTTTTCAAACCTTGCCGACCTGCCTAAAAGATATACCTGTCCACATCACAAACGGGACGGTACCCGATCTGCTGATAGATATGGTTCGACGTGGGATTCATCAGATCAGTGAACAGGAAGCAGAATTGGAATCCCTGGTCCAAAAGGTGCTGACTTACACTGGCAGCGCAGGCGCTGGCGTAGCCCTTTCTGCGCTGTTCCGGCGGGGTGTATACCGCACCGACCCGGATCCCGTGGGGTGTCGGCCCGGCATAGCCAGCCATTGACACTGGTATTCCTCCAACCTCCCAGATCATCATTCCCCGCATCCGGGGATCCGCCTCCAGGTATGTCTTCACTTGCTTGCGGACATGGGTTGGATTGGGATCATTGCCCATGGAATCGCGATGGAACCCCGCATACCAATCAATCAGGAGATCCCGATCGCTTTCATCTACCAGTCTGGATTGGCCCTCTACCCCTCTGACCGGCTCTACCTGGTCAAGCTTGTAGATGCGCAGGGCCATTTCCAGGGAGGCTTCCTTTCCAGTAAAAGCCTGCCAGAGGTCTATCAGTGGAGTGATATATTCCTTGTTGCCAGATAGGCCGCAGAAATCATCTCCCAGCCAACTCAGCAGGTCATCCAAGAGAACCTGGAGCAGTGCTGGCTTCGGGGCTGGATTCTGATAGGAGATCAGGACTGGAAAAGGCGGTGTGCACAGGGCCGCGGTCTGGACCTTTCCCTCATCCACAATCATTGACAGATAGGGTTTGATGTCCCTGTATTCACCCCCGATGATCCCGGCCAGGATCCCCAGCAGGAGATTGTTCTCAGCCTCCCAACGCACCAGATAGGGCTGGGCCTGTTCCTGGAACTCCAACGGTGCGTCAAAATGGACGATCTCCATATCTGCCATCCTCAACACAAGCGGTTGATTTCTTGCCACTTGCATTAATCATAACATCCAGGTAACTGTCAGCCGTCCAAATCAAGATCTCCTCCGTTTGAACCCTTGCCGGAAAGGTAGCTCGCAGAGATGGATGTATAATTGTGATATCTTAGACACTAGGAGGAGCCGTGGCCTATAAATTCCCCTCTGACGAATGGATCAAAGCCCTGCGAGATCTGCTGAATGAAAGCGATTCCTATGAGCGGTCCGCCAAGGACTGGGAAGGTGATTTCATCTTTGTCGTCGAACCGGATGACGCTTATCCCAATACCGATTATCTGCTTCTCAAGCTCTACCACGGAGCCAGTCAAGGGGCTGCCCTGCTGGATCCCACCGATCTCCCTGAAACCGAATACACCATCAACGCCCCCTACACCACCTGGCGCAAAGTCATTGACAGCAAGTTAGATCCTATCCAGGGGATGATGACCGGACAGCTGAAACTGAAAGGGAACTTGATGAAGGTCATGCGCTATCCCAAAGCCGCCCAGGAGATCGTCTCCTGCTGCGCGAAAGTCCCCACAGACTGGTAGCCTGCCAGCGCTTGGGGCACCCTGAAATAAAGGAGGAAGGCGATGTGGCATTTTGTCTCTCCTGATATTGTCTTTGGTGAGAATTCCCTGACCTACCTGGACGATATTGGCATTAAGCGCGCCCTGGTTGTCACCGACCGCAATCTGGTTGAGCTGGGTCTGGTTGAAGGGATCACGGATCAGCTCGCGAAGGCCGGCGCTGCATACCTGGTCTTTGAGGAAGTTGAACCGGATCCAACCGTCCTGGCGGTAGAAAAAGGGAAAGGGGTTGCCCTGGACTTCCAACCGGATTGGGTTCTTGGCCTGGGCGGTGGTTCAGCTATGGACGCTGCCAAGGCCATCTGGGTCCTCTATGAGCGCCCGGATCTGATCCCGGCCGGGATCAATCCCTTCATCAATCTGGGACTGCGCCAGAAATCGCGCCTGATCACCATCCCCACCACCAGCGGAACTGGTGCCGAAGTAACCTGGGCTATCGTGCTCACGGATCCTGAATCCAGCCGCAAGATGGGCCTTGGGAACCGGGAAAACGCGGCAGATCTGGCAATTGTTGACCCGGCCCTGGCAGCCGGCATGCCGCCCCGGCTGACAGCAGACACCGGGCTGGATGCCTTGACCCACGCAGTGGAAGGTTTCATCTGTACCTGGCACACCGACATAACTGACGGGCTGTGCCTCAATGCCGCCCGGGAGGTTTTCCATCACCTGCCCAAAGCCTATGAGGCATCTCAAGCAGATAACCCCCTCCAGGAGGAATATCTCGCTGCCCGGGAAAGAATGCACAACGCTGCCACCTGCGCCGGGTTGGGCTTCGGGAACGCCATGGCCTCCCTGGCCCATGCCATGGGACATGTCCTGGGGTCTGTCTTCCACATCCCCCATGGCAGGGCAGTTGGTATATGCCTGCCTTACACAATCGAATTCGCCGCGCGGGGCGATGATCCCTCCCGGATCGCGGAGCTGTCCCAAATCTTAGGGATCAAGAAGGGCAGCTCGGATCCGGATAGAGGCTTGGCTGCAGCGCTGCGGGGTCTGTCCCGCGAAGTTGAAAATCCCCTCAGCCTTGCTGAGCTGGGCTTGGAGGAGGATTCCTTCCAGGCTCAATTGGAAAAGCTGGTGGATGACGCTTTCAACGATACCCAGATCATCACCGCCCCCCGGGCTCCTTCTTATGATGAATTGGAAAAGCTTTTCTTATCCGCCTTTCACGGCCAGCCGGTGGATTATTAAGTGTTCAGCTTGATCAAGGTAATTCTGAACCTTGCTTAGCAGGAGAGATCACATGGAAAAATTACTGCGGATCGACCTGACTGAAAAGACTTACGAGGTACAGCCTATCGATCCCCTTCTGGCCCGGGATTATATCGGCGGGAGCGGTCTGTCCGTCCGCTTGCTGTATGAGCATATCAACCCGGATACCGATCCACTGGGTCCCTCCAATCCCCTGGTGTATCTGACCGGCCCCATGGTAGGTACGAGTATGCCCTCAGCTGGGCGCTGCACGGTCAGCGCCCGCTCACCCCTGACCGGGTTGTGGGGGGAATCCAACACCGGGGGTTTCATTGGGCCGGAACTGCGCTTCGCCGGATTTGACGGAATCTGGATCAGCGGCCGCTCTGAAGAGCCCTGCTGGATCTCGATCGTCGACGGCGCAGTTGAGTTTCACGATGCTTCCAGATTGTGGGGCCAGGACAGCTACCAGACCCAGGAGACCATCCGGGGCCTGCTGGGCGACCCCAAGGTGCGGATCTCCTGTATTGGAAAAGCCGGTGAGAACCTGGTCAAAATGGCTGCGATCATGAACGATCACGGCCGGGCAGCCGGGCGGACGGGGATGGGCGCCGTGATGGGATCCAAGAACCTCAAAGCCCTGGCTTTCCGGGGCACAGGCAAGGTCCCTCTGGCAGATCCCCAGGCCTACAAGGAAGCCGTCTCGGAGATTCTCAAGACCATCAACGAGGACATCGCTGTCCAGGCGTTGCGCATGGCCGGAACAGCTGGCTATATGGATATGGGATCGATGTTCGGCGACACGCCAGCCGGCTATTACCAGCTGGGTGAATGGGAGAATGCCAGCCAGCTCTCTGGGGTCCTGATGGCAGAGGAATTCCTGAACCGGGGCACTGCTTGCTACCGCTGTCCGATCGTCTGCGGTCGGGAAACGCGGACCGTGAAATATAAGCTGGATGTAGTCGACGGGCCTGAATACGAGACTTTAGCCGCCTTCGGCTCCCTCTCCCTGGTGGATGACCTGGAAGGGGTGATCTATGCCGGCCATCTCTGCAATATCCATGGCCTGGATACCATCAGCACGGGTTCCACGATTTCCCTGGCTTGTGACTTGTTTGAAAAAGGGGTCATCTCCGCGAAGGATACCGGCGGACTGGAAATTCGCTTTGGAGACGTGGAAATGTCTCACCAACTGATCGAATTGATTGCCCACAGGGAGGGTTTTGGAGACCAGCTGGCAGAAGGATCTGCCTCCCTGGCAGCTCAATTTGGAGTGCCGGAGATGGCTGCCACCGTCCGCAAGCTGGAAATCCCCATGCACGACGCCCGGGCCTTCAGCGGGATGGCGCCGATTTACGCCCTATCTCCCCGGGGTGCCTGCCATCTCCAGGGTGATATGTACGGAGTGGACACCGGGCAAGGACCGGCTACTGAGCTGGGGATCTTCCCGGGCGACCGCTTTGAGAGTTCTGAGGAAAAGGGCCGGATCACAGCCCGGGCCCAAGCCTGGCGCAGTGTCTACAACGCCTTGACGGTCTGCCATTTCATGAATCCGGGCGCCAGCAAGATCCAGCAGGCGTTGACTGCCGCCACCGGCCAGGAATACAGCCTGGATGACCTGCTCCTGGCTGGAAAGCGGATTTTCACCTTGAAAAGGATGTTCAACCTCAAGCTGGGTTCCGGCGGGGCTGACGATCGATTGCCAGAGTTCATGCTCAAGAGCCTGCCCGATGGAGGAACGACCGGATTTGTCCCTGACCTCCAAGTTCTGCTGAGAGGCGCCTACCTGGAACATGGTTGGGATGTGGAAAGTGGACTCCCAACTCCAGCAGTTCTCCAGGAATACGGATTGGAGTTCACGGAGGCTGACCTCCTTTGAGGGATGGGCGGCTCTGGACAGCTGAATACTTAACCACAACATCCGGATCGGACAGTCTGGTCGATCCGGATTTCCCCATAAAGGCATGGATGCGGTATACTTAGCATCTGGTTTGGACTAGATAGAGATACATCATGCCTTTACACAAACGAAATTTGATCTTGCTCTATTTCACCCTGGCTGTCATCCTGCTGGGGTTTGGTGTTTTAATTCCACTGGAAGCTTTCCTGGTTGAAAAATTCGGAGCCAGCGGACAGGCTTTGGGGGCTCTGCTTTCCCTGCATGCCCTCTGCCAGCTGCTGTTTTCACCTATCTGGGGTTCGATCTCGGACTCGGTCGGGCGCAAACCCATCCTGATGGTGGGGGCGATTGGCAACGCTGCTGCCCTGGTGATGTTCGGCCTCTCAACTCACCTGTGGATGTTGTTTGTCGCTCGGGCACTTAGCGGCACCTTTGCCGCGGCTACCATGCCGACCGCCCTGGCGTATATCGGCGACAGCACCTCCGAAGAGGACCGGGGAGGGGGAATGGGTGTGATCGGTGCGGCTTTCGGCACTGGTATGGTTCTCGGCCCTGGGATCGGCGGTTGGCTGGGTGCCAACTCACTGAGTCTGCCTTTCTACGTGACCGGTGTGCTCTCGCTGCTCGCTGCTGTTCTGGTGTTCTTCATCCTTCCCGAATCGCTGCCTGTGGAAAAACGCCAGAAAACTGTCAGGGTAAACGTGGTTTCCCGCTTCCCCGCCATGTGGTCCGGCCTTAAGGGACCTCTTTCGGTCTTCTTCCTGCTCAGTTGGATGGTGAGTTTTGGCCTCAGCAACCTCGAGGGGATCATGGGGCTCTTCGCCCTGGAACGCTTCGGGTTCGGACCCTCCCAGGTGGGCGTGATCATGGTCGTGGTCGGCACATCGATCGCTGCTGTTCAGATGGCCCTCACGGGGCCAGCCACCCGGCGCTGGGGAGAACGGACGGTCATCAAGGGTACCTTGTTGGCCTCAGCAATCACCTTTTTGATCATCCTGCTCGCCTATAATTTCATCACCCTCCTGGTGACCACAGGTATGTTCGCGTTATCCAATGCCATGCTTCGCCCCTCCATCTCCTCACTGGTTTCCAAAGAGGCAAAGATCGACCAGGGGCTGGCCCTGGGGCTGAACAGCTCATTCATGAGCCTGGGCCGCTTTACGGGGCCCCTGCTGGCGGGTTTCCTGATCGATGTCCATCTCAATCTGCCCTATATTGCCGGGTCAGTTATCATGTTCCTGGGATTCATCTATGTGATGTACAGCTTTCAAAAACCCCGGGAAACCCTTTCCAAGGTCCCGCAACAATAGCAGTCTCTGAATATTTCATCCAAATGTATCCATTTGGCCAGGGGAAAACCATCCAATTGGAGGGTTTAGAGCGAAATTTTCCATGCTATAATCCCCAATCTGGATAGCAATTGGAGATTCCATGCTGACAAGGATAAAAGGCATTTATCAGGATTTTCCAGATAAGTTCTGGGTCGTGGTTGGGACCTCGTTCATCGATCAGATCGGCAACACGCTGCTGTTCCCCTTCTTTTCCCTGTACATCACCCAGAAGTTCGGCGTGGGCATGACCCAGGCCGGGATCGTGCTGGGAACATTCTCGGCCTTTGGACTGATCGGGTCGATGATCGGCGGCGCCCTGACGGATAAATTCGGGCGGAAATCACTGGCTTTATTTGGGTTGGTATTCAGCGCGATCAGCACCCTCTCTCTCGGCCTGGTCAACGAGTTTGCTGTCTTGATCCCCCTGGCTATCGTCATCGGCTTGCTCTCGAATATTGCCGGTCCCGCCCGCCAGGCCATGGTAGCTGACCTGCTCCCAGAAGACAAACGCCAGGAAGGGTTTGGCATCCTGCGGGTGGTGGCCAACATGTCCTGGATCATCGGGCCCACGATTGGTGGTTTCATTGCCGATAGGAGCTATTTTGCCCTTTTCGTGCTGGACGCGGTGATCAGCTGCATCGTTGCCGTTCTGTTCTATCTCTACATCCCCGAGACCAAGCCCGAGGCGTCCGGGGAACCGGAGAGCGTCTTGAAGACCTTTGCGGGATACAATGCTGTGCTCAAGGACTACGCCTATGTGGCCTTCCTGGTCGTTTCGATGCTGATGGGCCTGGTATACCAGCAGCTCTATAACAGCCTCTCCGTCTACCTGCGTGATAACCACGGCATTCAGCCTCAGGGCTATGGATTCCTGCTGACAACCAGCGCGATCACCGTGATCTTGTTCCAATTCCAGACCACCCGGATCATTAAGAAATATCCTGCCTTCCTGATGATGGCCCTGGGAGTGTTCTTCTACATGGTCGGGTTCGGTATGTTCGGGTTCGTGACTGTCTATTGGCTCTTTGCCGCCGCAGTCGTGATCATCACCGTCGGGGAGATGGTGATCATGCCGACAGCCTCCGCCCTGGCCGCGAATTTCGCCCCGGAGGATATGCGGGGGCGCTATATGGCTGTTTTCGGCCTATCCTGGGCCCTGCCGGCCACGGTTGGCCCCAGCGCCGCTGGCCTGATCCTTGACAACTTCAACCCCAATTTGCTCTGGTATGTTGGGGCGTTGATCTGCGCCGTCTCGGTGTTGAGTTTTTACATCCTCCATCTCTGGCTGGGGAAAAAAGCTCGCTTCAATCCCCCAGAAAGGGCACAGGGAGGAGTCCCAGCTTCTTGATCAAAAAAGCTGCAGAGATCACTCTGCAGCTTTTTTTATATCGAACCGAGTCTAATTATCGTCGACTGGCCGCCTTCTTCCTGTAAGCCAGGATACCAGCACCTCCTGATACCAGTACCAGCCCAGCCACTGCGAACCAGACCCAGTTGACAGGCTCCCTCTCACCAGCCGCCTCGTTTGATGGGAGCCCCTCATCTCCCGCTACCTGGACCGGGGCAATATCCATCCCCAGCCATCCCAGGTCATCGATCCAGACCGTTCCCTGAATCTGATCCTCTTCTGTTCCAAATCCAATCGCCAGGCCAGATACCCGGTCGGCCTCCTGAAATGGTTCCCCGGGGTTCTCCTCCCATTCCACCCTCGTGAAGCTGGACCAGGGAACAGCGGCCTCTGCCCATTCTCCCTCCATCTCATCGCTCAGCGGAAGGTAGTAGACATAGGATTCCCGGCCGCCAGGTCCTTCAGCGTAGAGATCTATATGGAGGATATTCCCGGAGTTTGCTGTTTGCACCAAAAGGGAGAGTCCATCCGCCCCGCTCCAGTCCTGGGGATCATCATAGGACAGCCCACAGGTACCCCAGCTGTAAGGCGCAACCTGGTAGTCCAGGCGCAGGCTGTTTCCTGCCATCCCGGTTCCTTCCTCCTGGCTGCATTCCAGGCTGGTAGGAGTGCTTACGTCCCAGTATGCCTCCCAACCATTCGTCCCTCCCGGGGCAGCCCCCTCAAAATCATCCAGGATACCTGTCAGCTCAGGGGCGGACTGCTGCTGCCGAACAGGTGCTGCTTGGTCTGCTCCAGCATCAGACAAAGGCTGCAGGGCAGCGGGGTTATCCGCCTGCCAGCGATTGTAGAAATAATTCAGCAGGGGGATGAATTCCTCGGTGGCTTTTTGGCTGCCTTTGCGGGAGGGATGGTCATCATCCGAAGGGTAAAAGAGCGTGTTCCTGCCGGAATTCTGATAACTCTCCTGGCCGTCTGTGAAGGTATGATGCCCGTCCTTGCCTGTCAGGACATTGTAGAAATCGAATACCGCCACGTTATGAAAGGGATAATCATTCTCCTCGAGCCAATCATTCACCAGCCAGAGATTGAAAGCCCTGGCATTTTCAGGAATACCTGGATCGCTGAGAGGTGGCGCGGTGATGACTACAAAAAGCTTGTCTGGGTGCTGTCCGAAATATCCCAGGATCTGGTTGTAGACAAATTTAGCATGGCCCACTGAGAGCCAGCCATCTGGGTCCGGAGGATCGGTCGGGCTTCCCTCCAGGTCCGAGTTTGGGAAGCAGGATTTGAACATGATGATCTGGTTCTCACCACCGGGATCGGAAAGCCCCCGGGTATAGCTGGAATGCTGTCCTGATTCGTTATAAAGCGCGCGGGTGATCTCAGGCGTATTCTCTCCCCTGAACCATTCTGTCCAATCAGGGATATCCGTTCGATCCCCAATCCCATCAGGACCCCAGCCATAATTGGTATCGCTAACAAAATAATTGTTCTCGGCCAGCTGCAAGCCCAGATTCCCATACCCATCGGCCAGCCAGTTCTCGCCAGTAGAATGGTGAATGAAGATCAGCTTGACCACGCTGTCCGGTGGATCGGAGCCCGGACTTTGTTGAGGCGGAGCCGCCTGGACTGTCAGCGGCAGCTGTCCCCCTCCACTCAACGCCAGGAAGCAAATAGCTGCCAGCACGGCGATTAAACGGTATCTCATACCCATAGTATTCTCCTTCAGCCACTTTCCATTATTGTCGACCGGTCCCCCTTAATGCCAGAAACGCCACAAAGCTGCAGGCCAGACCAGAAAAGATCAAGCCGATGATCAAGACCTCTGAGAATGCTCCACTCCAATAGGGGCCGGGGAGCAGCATGAGCGGAATATGCTTGAGAATCCCCGCCAGCGCAAGAAAAATCCCCATCACCAGCGCACCATACAATCCCGGTTTGCGCCCTGAGGCCAGGGGAATCAAGATCGCCATATAAACAAGAGTGAATAACCCCGCCAGGATCTGGGCGGTTTGATTGCTCATTCCAAATTCCTCCGGGATGCCAAACAGGAAATCATCGATCAAATGGGGGATGGCAATCGTCCCAAGTACCAGGTAGAGAAGCGTTGTCCAGAGAACAGCCCGTGAACTTGTCTTCATAGTCTTGCTCCCCTCCCGGGAATGCCTGGTGATCCCCCTGGAATGACCTGCCATCTGCTGGTCGGAAACCTGCAACTAAAATTGCCATTCATCGTATATCATAAATGAGTGAGCAAAGGAGTTGATTTGTGAACGAACGGCAAGGCTGTTTGAGTGGTTTGTTTAAATTGTTGATGTTGGATGTGCTCTTTGATTGGCTTCAAAAGCGTTTTGGTTTCGGCCGCGGCGCATCCTGTACTGGATGCGGCTGCGGGTTGATCCTCCTCATCCTGTTCATCATCCTCACCATGCAGGTGATCTTCAATACCAACTGGCTCCAGTTCGGGTTCTGATTCCTTCCAGGCGCTTGATATGAACACGCTTCCCGGCCGGGAAGCGTGTTCCATTTAATCACCTGCCTCGATCACAAATTTATCTCCAGCACTGACAGCCATTGTCTCCGGGAAATAGATCTGCCAGGCGTGGGCAGGCAGGACCTGGAATTCCCCGGGGTGGGTCAGTGACAGCAGATAGGTGATCTGGTATGTACCTGCAGGAAGAAGATTGGCAGACCAGCTGATATGATCGTCATAGATCCGGGGAGAGTTGAAATACCACCAACCCCAGCCCTCTTGGAATGGATTCGCGGCTTTGAATGTTCTCATGTCCTGGCGAGACGTCTTCAGCCTCGTGTCCAGTATTTCGGCTCCTGCAGGAAAAAAGTCCTCGACCATCAGGTAATGGGTGTCGTGCTCGACAACCAGGGTCAGCTGGACTTTGATCAGATCGCCAGCCTTTCCTGATTGGACGAACCGGGCTGCCCCCTCGGGCTCTACTTCACTGTAAACCCGGGATAGACTCAATCCCCGCCCGAATGGCTGGACATCCTCGGCCTGGCGGTAGATCAACAGATGGGCTTTATAATACAGCGAGCCGCTGCCCTCTGACCGGTTGATCACCAGCGCGTTCGGATCACTGCTGTAGAGGTCTTCGACAGGCAGCGAGGCGGAGACGGCTTCCAATTGAGCGGAGCCTCCTGCTGATCCGCTGATCAGCTCCCGCCCATTCACTGAAGCGGAAAAGTCATAGGTGCTGGATAGCTCATCACTACCTTTGAGAACCTCGTTAAGAGCCAGGATCGACCAGCTGGTCTCGTACAGGGACCACCAATCTCCCCGGCTGGTTTTCGTTGATACCAGGTAGCGGACAGCTTCTGGCAGAAGCTCAGGGGCGTTCTCCACACGGGCCAGGGCATAGATGACCATGGCTGTTGTTGTGGTGTCGCTGTTGATCCAGGTTTGACTATCCGGGGCATTTTCCCAATGGAGGCCAGTGGCCGTCCGGATCCCAGTCCCTCCCAGGTTTGACAGCAAGGATTGGGTCCGCTGGTTTCCCGGATCGGCTGACTCAAGCGCTAAAGCCAGCAAAGCCTGATAGCCTGGACTGAGCTGGACTCCCCGGTCTGCCAGTGATTGCATGCCAGTCTGTACGTTGACGCCTGCTTCGGTCAGCACGAAATACCGCAGTGCCAGCCGATCAAACTGCCAGGATTCAGCCAGCATATCCAGCGCAGGAAGGGTTGCCATCAGGTAACCGGTACCCTTCTGGATCATCAGGTCATCGACAAACACACCAGTGTTTTTAGCCTGCAGCAAGCCGAACAGGATATAGGAACTGATCTCTGAATCACTGGCCCCTCCTTCCCACCAGCCCCACCCCCCATCCTCGTTCTGTCTTGAGGACAGGGCATCAAGCGTTTCCGGGATGAGGGATTCCAGGCGGCTCTCCAAGCGGGGATAGTCCAGATCCAGCTCCTGCAAGGTCTGGTAGGTGACAGCATTCGGCAGGAAATAGGACAGGACCGCTTCAGTAGAATAAGGTTCTTCCTCCTCCAGGGCATCCAGGGCATTCAGCATTGCTGCAGCCAGGGAGGGAGAGAGCTCGATATCCAGGGAACCTGCCGAGGGATCATAGCTGCGGGGCAGGCTGACGATCTCCAGCTCGTCACCCGGCTGGTCCAGCACACCGGATGTGCCAAAGCTGATCGGGGTGAGATACCGCAGCACAGGGAGGGGCCCCAAGTAGGGTTTGACTCCATCACTGTATTCACCCGCTTCAGCCAGGAAGGTCAGATCTGCCAGGTCGGTATCTTCCACCACCCCCCACCATTCCACCCTGGTCCTACCTCCTGCTGGGATATCAACTGTTTGGGTGGAAAACTCCGGTATATCCAGCACTAGGCCGCTGGCCTGTAGGGTGACATCAGCCTGCAGATCGCTGCTCGTGTTGTTGTGCACAACAGCTGCTAATGCCAGATGGTCACCCGCCACCAGGAAGCGCGGAGTGACCGGGCGGATCAGCAGGTCCTTGGTAGTGACAACTTCCGCATCTGCCTGTCCCACCCGAGAATCTTTGGTGACACCCCGGGCATCTGCCTGCCAGGTGGTGAGATTATCCGGCAGTTGAACCTTAACAAACGCTTCTCCATTACTGTCGGTCACCACATCCGCCTGCCAGTATCCGGTATCCTCGAATTGGTCCCTGACTGAATTATCGACATCCGCTCCCCCTCCGCCCATTCCCCCGGCAACAAAGACCGAGAGGCCAGCGTGCATGCCAAGCGGCAGTCCCATCTCAACAGACAGTGGCTTGACGCCGTAAAAGGCTTCTGCGATATCCAGCGAGAAAGGATCTGCCAGGGCCAAGACCGCTTCATCCACTACGGCCAAGGAGAACTCGCCCTGCTGCGGCTCACCTGCTTGGTCCGTAACCCGGATCGTGAACTGCACCTCTTCTCCGGGTCCAAGCCTCTGGGGCTCGCCTAGGACTTCAACGTTAAGGATCTTTTCCCCGGGATCTACAAGCAGGTTGAGATAGCCCTGTCGGAAGCTGATTCTCCCATCAGGCTCTTCCCCGATCAAGGTAGCCGAAAGATAGACATTGGGGGCATCCTTTTCTTGCAGTGCAATCTGGAGGAGGGTTCCGGTGCCGCTGATAGAGATAGCTTGGTAGCTTCTCACTTTGTCCCGTTCCAACGTGATCAAAGCGTTTGCGTCCCCAGGGAATGGATTGGGAATGAAGACCTCCGCTGTATCCCCGGGCTGGTAGCTGTCCTGATCGGAGGTAAGTTTGATCTTCTGGTTCGTCAGCGCTGGCCAGCTGATCGTACCCGGCCCGCCGACCCACAGGGTGACCTCGGTGCGGGCGCCATCCCCGTAGACATCCAGCTGGTAAGTCCCCGGCTGACCGGGAGTGAAGCTGAAGGAGGCTGTACCATCCTGTCCGGTCGTCACCTGCAAGGTGCTGACCAATTCCTCTTCCCGGGTGTAATCCATCTGGCCGAATTCTCCGACCTGGTAATTCCAGGTCACCTTATTGAATTCAGCCTTCAGGGCATGGACACCATCCGGGTCCTTATTCCAATCCACTGCCAGAATATCGAATTCCACTTCCTGGTCCGCCTCAGCAATCCAAGCAGAGGGGTGCACCCCAATATAGTAATCACTGGGATGGACCAGCATCTGGGCCTGGCCGGAAACCTGGAATCCCGATTCGTCCTGAGCTGTGACGCTGAGGATGTAATTGGCCGGCAGGCTCACCTCCCGGTCATAGATATCCACGTTGGTCAGCTTTCCTGTCCCTTCCCACAGACCGTTCTGGTCCGTGGTCGACTCTCCCTCCTCCATCGCAGTTCCCCATGAGGATGCATAATAACTATCTGAATAAGTGAACCAATTGCTGTTGATCTCCCCAACCTGGTAGCCCGGCAGATAAAAAGAGGTGGGTGCGGCCCTCATACTCCAGGTAAGATCGACATCCCCGGCCGGGGCATCGAAATAATACCTGGCCTGGGTGCTTGCTGTCCAATCCTCGCCCATCAAGCTTTGCTCCTTGTCCAGGGTGATTGACAGGTCGATCTCTGGTTTGCGGTACTCAGCCACCTGGAACAGGGTCATCCCGTAATCGGTTTCCAGGCGGTAATAGCCCGGTTCCGCATAAGAAGAGAGTTCCAGTGACCCAGATGCCGTCCCATAATCGGACAGCGGCAGATCGACTTGCTGCTCATCCTCTCCGGTCTGGAAAATGGACACCGTGATCGAATCTTCTCCGGGCAGGGCATAGCTTCCTTGCTCTGGATCACGAAGGATCAGGCGGTAGTGAACGGTTTGACCAGGACGGTAGATTGGCCGATCCGTGTAGATATAAGCCGTAGGCTGGGGGGCTCCGTAATCAACCCGCAGACCAAAGTTATAGGCTGCGGTGCCAAAAGCCCAATTGCTAGCCGTGATCCCAAAATCCTCATCTCCCGGATTTCCGGATATCACATAGAAGACATTATTATAGAGGTCGAGTGGGGTTGGGTAATCAGCCTCGAAGAATCCATCCTGGTCGGTCACCCCACTGAACACTTCCTTTCCATCCTGGTCATAGACAGTGATCTCGGCTCCGGAGACCGCCTCCCTGGTTCTCAGGTCCAGGGCCCAAACCAGCAGGTTCTCTGGGCTGGTTTTCAAGACCAGGTGGATATCACTGACTGCCAGCAAGTAAGGTGAGGGGTTGTAGGGAAGCTCCTGGGAATAGATCTGGTAGCGGTACAAGCCTGGGGCCAGGGCTGACCCCTGGGGATTTGTGGGTAGATTAACCGTGTAGGTGTCATCTCCAGGTACGTTCAGGACCTGGTTCCAGTACTGCACATCCTGGGGGTAGTAATTGTCGAGGGTCTCATAGATCCCTGGGCCGAAGAACTTCGAGATATCTTCCAGGGGGATGCTTCCCTGGTTGATGGATACCTGGTAAATGTTGGTTCCCTGGACAGGGATAACGTTCTCGGATCCTGTCAGGAATAAGACATTGTTCCCCTGGGTCACGGTCAAATTAGGGGAAAGCGCCTGCGTTGTGAAATTGATCGTCTGCGCGCTTCCAAGTACACTACCCCAGCTGTCAGCCAGAGAATCCCGCATCACCAGGGTGTAGCTGGTCAGGGGCTCAAAGGATCCGTACAAGTTCAAGACATTGCCTGAGCCTCCCGCGGATGGCCAAAAATCACCGATCTCGGGAATGAAGCTGATATTGTCTTCGACCGAGTCCAGATCGACTGGATTATTGAAGTATAGGGTAGCGCCTTCATAGATCGATGTGGTGTAGTTTTGGCCGGCTGGAGTTCCCAGGAATTGGAACTCTCCCGTGGTTTCAAAGCTGAACTGGGTATCCAGCCCCAGCGCTGTACCTCCTGCCGATTCCGTCTCTCCAGGGAGCACCGCGGAATAGTTAGTGCTCCTGTGGAACAGGTCATCGGGCTCGAATTCCGCGTCTTTGAAATCGTCACTCCAGGTCATACTGCCTGGGACAGCTTCCCCGTCCCCGCTGACCAGCGCAAAATGGTCTTCCACGCTCTGGGGATTCATGGACTGGCTGAACTGGAAGTGGATGGAGGCATCCAAAGAAACTCCAGAATCGCCGTCATAGGGCTCCCAATTAAGCAGCTCGGGATATGCAGTGGAAAAAGACCAGCCGCGGATTGAGGCCTGGTCCAGCCCGGTACCAAAGGTGCTGACCAGATCAGTCGCAAGCTCAACCCGGTAGGTGAGCCCGCCAGCCAAGCCTGGTTCCGGGGAGAACTGGTAGGTGCTGGGATTGATCCATTCCCCTTTCCCCGCTGGTAACGGGCTGATCCTAAATGCCGCAGGAGCATCTGCCTCAGACGCACTCAGACTGATTACCGGTTGGTTGAAAGTGACCACGATCGCAGACAAGGGATCCACCTCAATGCTGTCTGGAGAGGGCAGGACGGTGACCAGCTCCAGGTCATCCGGGGTATAGAATCGCATCTGGATATCTTGCGGCAGGGTCAGACCATTCGCTGCACTTGCTCCAGCAGAAAGCACCAAGTCGACAGTCGCGCCCGTCGGGAAAAGGTCCTGCGCTTGATAGCGAAGAGTGGAAGGATCCAGCCATTCCAGTGACCCCTGGAATTCCAGGTTATTCTTTAGCGCGCCAGCAACCGATTCCTGGTCCATGGCCTGATTGAAATAGATCGTGATCGAGCTGCCCAAAGGGATGGTGCTGCCCAGGGGTGGATCGGTCTCCACGATCGTGGGGGGCAGGGGTTGAGGAGTATTGGTTGGTTGGAGAGTAGGCGTAGAAGTCCCAGCAATCCCGAAGGTCTCTCTAATTGCCGACGGCAGATTACAGCTCAGGCTGATGAGGGCGACCAGCAGAATGGTCCCTACCAGGACTGCGGGGATGGTTTTCGGTCGGGTGGAGAACATGGGTCAGCATCCTTTCTCGAAAATAAGACCAGGTATGTCCACTTGCTTTATGAAATTATACCGCTTCCCTTAAGCCTTGATCCCCACTGTGTCCTGGAAGGAAAAACCCTGACCGGCAACTCGGGGTCAGGGTCTGTGAATCTCGCTTAATTCATTTGAGCTAATTCTCCGGAGAGTTCTTTGGTTCCAGCATCTGCATTTGGGAAGGGACCACCTTGGTGAAGTAGCGAGTGCTGCCGTTCTCCTCGTAGCTGTCTGTTTGCAGCCGGCCCTCCAGGAAGATCAAGCTGCCTTTCTTGAGGAATTCACCGCAGATCTCTGCCAACCTCTCCCAGGCTTCGATATTGAACCAGTCCGTGACTTCCTGGGAGGTTCCTTCCCGGTCCTTCCAGCGGCGGTTGACCGCCATGCTGAAGACACACACTTTCTTGCCCCCAGGGGTGTTCTTTACCTCAGGGTCTCTGCCAAGCCGTCCGATCAGCTGAATACGATTCAGGCCCACCATATTTCCCTCCTTATACGATATAATTGATAGGTCCTGATTTCCAGTGTAGGTATAAAAAACAGGCCTGTCAATAACATGCCCCATTTGGTTGGACCTGAACGGAATATGGAATACCCCCTATTACGGGAAGCGACAGTAAAAAGGAACTTGATCCCCCTATGTACATAGCAATTGAAGGTGCAATCGGCGTAGGTAAAACCACTCTATCCCGCTTATTATCTTCCCGCTTTCAAGCGGACCTGCTCCTGGAAGTATTTGAAGAGAACCCCTTCTTAGCAGACTTTTATGCCGACCGGGCTGCTTATGCCTTTCAAACCCAGATCTTCTTCTTGCTGAGCCGCTACCATCAGCAGCAGGAAGTGCCCCTGGCCCTAGGGTCGGGTAATCACCTCATCGCAGATTACACATTCGAAAAGGATGCTTTATTCGCCCGCCTGAACCTGGATGGGGATGAATTGGACACCTATTTTAGCGTCCACAATGCCCTGGCCGAAAAGCTCCCTCTCCCCGAATTGATCGTCTATCTTCAGGCAGACACCAACGTGCTGATGCAGCGCATCGCTCTTCGTGACCGTCCTTACGAAAGGAATATGGACCGCGATTATATAGACAGTCTCAATCAGGCTTATGAGGAATTTTACAGCCCGGAACACAGCGGATCTCCGATCCTGCGCATCAACACCAATGACCTGAATTACGTTGCCAGGGAAGAGGACCTGGATTTGGTGGAAACCCGCATCCGGCAGACCCTCAAGCTGGGCCCCTACCAAACCCAGTTTTTCAGTCAGGCCTGATCCCAACCAAGGATTGATCGCGAATGCGTTTTACACCGGATATCCTCCGTAAGCATGCCCAGGTGCTGGTGGAGAAAGAGACGAAAAAAGACCGCAGCATCCAGGCCGCTTATTTACGCGGCTCCTTGCTGTACGGTTCCCCACTGATCGGCGGAGCGGGGGATATCGACCTGGTGTTCATTCATAATTTCCCTCCGGACCAGGAACGCCAAATCCGCAAACTGACCCCGGAGATCCATTTCGATATTGAACATCACGACCAGATCCTTTACAAGACGCCTCGAGAACTGCGTCTGGACCCCTGGCTGGGGCCGACGCTGCGGGACGCGGTTCCTCTTTATGATCCCCGCCACGTACTAGACTATACGCAATCAGGGGTGCGGAGCAATTTCGATTTCCCGGAGAATATCCAGGCCAGAAGCACGCACCTGGTAGCGGAAGCGCGCCAATTTTGGATGGACCGCCAGATCACTCCTCCCCAGGAAGTCCTCTCAGAAATTCCGGCTTTCCTGAAAGCCCTGGAACAGGCGGTCAACTCGGTAGCCTTACTCTCCGGACCTCCCTTAACGATCCGCCGCCTGGGACAGGACTTCCCGCAGCGAGCCGAAGCCGTGAATGCCCCCGGCCTGAGCATTGCCTTCACTCACCTCCTGGGCGCGGTCGATCTCACCAAACAGACCCTGACCGGTTGGCTTGGCGCCTGGACAGATGCCATGGCCGCTCTGAAAGAGACCCCAGAAAAACAACTATATCTGGTTGAACAGGAAACTTATTTCCTGGCCGCTCTGGAAAAACAGCTGCTCAGTCCCCAACCGCTGGATGGATTGTGGCCCATGCTCAATACCTGGACTGCCATGGTCAGTGGTTTGCCCAACAGGACTGAACTGCGCGCACCTTGGATCAAAGCCCTGACGACTCTGGGCTTTGCCGGGCGTGATTATCAAGTCCGCTTGGCGGCTTTTGATGGTTTTCTGGAAATGTGTGAGACCTTGATCGAGAAGCTCACCAACAGCAGTACCTAGTGCGCTGGACCGCCCTTATCCCGGCTTGGGAAGCACTACCCGGAAAGTTGCCCCCTTCCCAACACCGTCACTCTCTGCCCAGATCCTTCCCCCGTGCAGCCTGACCAGTTCCTTAGCGATGGACAGTCCCAACCCCAACCCTCCAAAGCGGCGGGTCATGTGGTCCTCTTCCTGGTAGAAGACCTCGAAGATCTTTTCCAGGCTCTCTTGTGGGATCCCCTTCCCAGAATCCACGACTGATACCATCACCTCGTCCTTGCGCTGCTCCACCGTGAGATCGATCTCCCCCTCTTCTGGTGAGAAACGAACGGCATTCAGCAGCAAGTTGACAAAGACGACGCTCAGCTTGCAGAGATCGACCCGCAGCGGGATGGGCTCATCCGGCAGGTGATAGTTGATAGGGAGATTGTCCCTGGTGACGGTCTGGCGAACCTCATCCTTGGCGAAGGAGAGCACCTCCTGGAGAGTGGTGTCCGCCAGGTCCAGATCGGCTTCACCGGTGTAAAGCAAATTCATATTTGCCATATCATCCAGCACCGCTCTTAACTTTGACGAAGCCCTGATGATCGATTCTGCCAGCGGCTTGTTCGCCTCAATGGCATCTTCATGGAGCAGGGTCGCATACCCGAGGATATTCCCCAGCGGCGTGCGCAGTTCATGGGAAGCCACTGCCATGAGATCCCGCTTCAGCTTATCAGCCTGGCTGAGTTCGACATTGGCTTTCTGGAGCGCCTGGATCAGCTGGGCGTTGTGGATGGATATCGCAGCCTGGGAAGCGATCACCAGCAGCAGCTGGACATCGAAATCAGTGAATTCCCCACAATCCTTGTTCAAAGCCTCAATGACCCCGGTCACGCGATCCTTGATGCGCATCGGCACTCCCAGGAGGGAATCGATCTGCAGTCCAACTTCCTGGCCAACCTCATCGTAATGGCGCGGATCGTCTTTGGGATTGTTGATCACCAGGTGGCGGTTCTCCGTGTAGATCGTACCTGCCAGGCTGTTTTCCAGGGGGACCGGGATCTGCTCCAGCTGATCTATATTCACGCTGGTTGTGGCGGCAAAGCGCAGCTCCTTTTCCCGCTCATCATAGAGCAGGATGGAGATCACGCTGCATTCCAGGAGTTCTGCTGCGGCTTGCAGGATGTTCTGAAGCAGCGGCTCTGGCTTGAGGGTGGAATTCAAGATCGCGCTGATCTCCACCAGGTGGGCGACCTTGCGGGTCTTTTCTCGGATATCAGGTTCTGTGATGGACGCGGTCAGCTTATCGAACATAGACACCAGGGCTTATGGCATGATTGAGTTACAGAGTTTAATTATAGTCCAAGCCAGTTCGAATGAATTCACATTTTCGAAAGCCCTGGTTTATCCTTCAAAACGCGAATCCTCCAGCTCTTTCTTGCGGTCCTCTGCCTTTGCCCTCATGGTAGCTGTACCCTGCGTATCCGAATACTTCCTTTCCGCCTCTTCCAATTGCTGGGCTGAGGCTCTGGCAAGCACACTTACCTTGCCGCAGTGAGGACAGCGTACCAGTTTGCCAACTGCCAGGTTGGGCGCCAGCGCCGGCCGAGAGAAAGGCAGTCCACACCGGGGGCAGACTGCTCCCCCGGCCGCTCCGTATTGCCCAAACACGAACTCCTTCCTTCTGCTCATCAACAGGGGAAGACCCAAGCCCAGCAGGGTCAGCACCCCGGTGCCAACCAGCAGGGGGATCACGATACCCGAGGTTTCCGACCAGGCATCGCCGCTGGTCAGAAAGGTCTTGGTGATCGCGTTCGAGGACACAAAGCCGCCGGATTCCAGGACACCCTGGGCTGTCAGGCGGTGTTCACCAGGCAGAAAATCAGCGGTATGGAATTTAGCCTGGAAGGGGGAGGAACTGTCCACCGCCAGCAATTCATCGTCCACGAAAAAGCTCACTTCCCTGAGATCCGTCGGTGGATCGTTGATCTTGAGCGTGAAATCACCCTGGATCTTGGTGAATCCGCCGTAGCCGAAGTTACGGACCAGCGCAAGCTGCAGGGCTGGTTCCCCCTGGGCAGCCAGGGCCGAGGCAAAGGAGACCAACAGGAAGGCCAAACACAGGAACAGCGCAGTGAGTTTCTTGAATTTCATGAATTCATTTCCACCTTGAGAGGATCGTTTCCCGCTGGAAGATCTGGACCGCAAAGAAGAACAGGACACTATCAAACACTGCCAAGCCCACTGCCAGCCAAAGGATGAATCGTTCATTGATCAAAATCAGGCCGCTCATCTGGCCAACAAACAATCCTACCACTGGAAGCACAAAAACGCCCGAGATCTGTTCAGCTACCCGGGGATCGTTCACCCTGGAAGAGATCATCACCGAGATGCTCACTCCCAGCAGAGACAACAGCGGTCCCACCAGGAAGATCGCCAAGATCCATAACGGATCGAAGAGCTTACTGACCACGACCGGGTTAGAGACCATCAGGTTAGCCGCGCCGGCATAGATCAGGTAGCCCCCCCAGGTAGCGCCAACAGCAGGGATGACTGCAGCCAGGCCTTTTCCCACCAGGATCTCAAGAGTAGAGACCGGTGTCGCCAGCAGCGGCTCCAAGGTCCGGGTGGTCTTTTCCCCGACAATGCTGTAAGAAGAAATAGTCATGGGGACGATCATGGGCACCATCATGAACAGCATGATGAACTGTGTGATCAAAAAATACAGCATACAGTCCCCGCTTGAGAGCTCGCCGCAGAAAGGCAGGAACTGGGGAGGCAGATCGGCCATGGAAAGAGCCGAGAAATCCTCCGACCTGCCTGTGAAGTAGAGCATGACCAGGGGGATTGCGGTGATCATCAGCGGCAGGAACGAAACAGTGAAGATCACGAATTTATTCTTGAATACTTCCCGCCATTCTTTGACAATGATCGCTTTAATTCTGTTCATGGCTATTTCCTTGCGCTGTTCCCATCAGTTCCAGGTAAACATCTTCCAAGCGGCGCCTGAGCTCGCCTACAAACTGGATCTCCGCGCCGTTCTCTACCAGCGCCTTGACCAGAGTTGGGTTCTGCTTCTCTGGGTCTTCTACACTGACAACGATCTTGTTATCGACCACTTCAACGGTATCCACCCCTGGAAGCCCTTTTAGGACGCCAGCCATCTGGGGAGAGGCTTGAGCCAGGTGGAAAACAACCTGCCTCCCAAATAGTTTGCGGCGCAGCTGGGCTGGGGCATCCAAGGCCAAGAGATGGCCGCTGACAACAGCGACCCGATCACATAGACGATCAGCCTCCTCCAGGTTATGGGTGCAGAGAATGATCGTCCTTCCCTCCGCCCTCAGCTCTTCAATGAACTCTCGTACCAGGCGGGTTGCCTGGGGATCGAGGCCGCTGGTAGGCTCGTCCAGGAACAGCACTTCCGGCTCATGGAGCAGAGCCCGGGCGATGGCTAATTTTTGACGCATCCCTTTTGAAAACGTGCCCACTGGTTCAAAGCGCCGATTCCATAAACCCAACAGCTCCAGGTAGCGCTGGATGCGGGAGGACATGTCTATAATTCCATACATTTCCCCAAAAAAGGCCAGGTTCTGCTCCGAATTCAAGCTGTCGTACAACCCAGGGGCCTCTGGCAGCAGTCCTATCCTGCGGCGGATCTCCTGATCATTCTTCCCCACCTGATAACCCGCAACCCAGGCTTCGCCCCCGGTAGGCACCAGGAGTGCAGCTAACATGCGCACCGTGGTAGTTTTCCCAGCCCCATTAGGTCCCAAAAGTCCGAACACCTCCCCCCTATTGACAGCAAGGGACAGGCCCTGAATCGCTGTGATCTCCCCAAAAGACTTGGTTAGGTTTTTCGTGACTATGATCGGTTGTTTTTCATTCATAGCGACTCTCTTCTAGCTGTTGCGTAGTTGCCTCGCTGTCAGATCGGCGGATTTCCAGAGGAGCAGGCCCAGCCTCTCGGGGATTGTCGCGATCCCGGACCCGGACCATCCAGGACCAGGCTGCCCACAGCAGCGCGAACACGAACAGGATCCCTTCCAATAGCACCAGATCGATAGTTTTAACTCCAATAACTGCAAAAGCGTCCATGGCGGCATGCCCCACAAGGGCCACCAGGAACCAGGCGGGCTTTTTTTCTCGAACACTCCTATAGACCATCAGCGAAGCCCCAACATGAAAAAGCATCGCCGATACCCGCTCCCAAAATCCCAGCAGGGTCATCCCCAAGGGGACATCCCAGTAGGCAGCGATCTGGGAACGGGCCAGTTCCGCCGTCGCCTCAGGCAAAGCCCCCAGCGCTCCCTCCCCACTCAAGACCAGCACCTGGACCAAGGCGAACATGGCTAGCAACCCCGCCAGCAAAGCCTCGATCCCGCCGTGCCCAACCCCATATTTCACAGGCAGCAAGCTGTCCCCCTCCTTGAGCCAGAAGCGGAATACCAGATAGCGGGTGACTTCCTCAAAAACCCCCGCGGATAATCCCGCCGCCAGAGCCAGGAATACCAGAGAAGAACCGCCCTGGGCCCCCAAGTCCACACCGAGATTCCTCAATCCTGGCATAAGCAGGAACTGGTTGAAAGGAATATGCCCTACTTGAGAGAGCACAAAAGCCAGGGCACCGATCCAGATCGGGCGAAATCCCCCTTGCCCCCGGCGGTAAACCAACCAGGCCGCCAGGCAGGGAAGACCGATCATTAACAACCCATTGAGAATTCTGAAAATCAGTCCTAGAATAGTCATCTTTTCCTTTGTTTCACGTGAAACATCTCCTTGTTCCCCCGGCTCAGCCCCTCAAATTAGCCTTTTTCCCTCTCCTCCCCATCTTTATCGATTCTCTTCTGAGGAGGGATCTCCCTCTTCCTCGTCTACCAGCTTCTCGACACAATCCCTGATCTGCTCCGGTTCAAATCCCAGGTGGGCCGCCTGGCGGATATAATGGCGGGCCAATTCCTTGATGTCCTCTTCCCGGGTCGATTTTCCCCCTGCTCCCTGGTCGGGATCGAGGATGAAGGTTCCCCTTCCTGGCTGCGTGGAGATGATCCCGGCCCTGTCGAGGACCCGGTAAGCTCGGGCCACAGTGTTGAAATTGATACCCAGCTTCACGGCCAGTTCCCTGGTGGTGGGGAGCTGATCGCCCGGCCCGATACTGCCGTTCTCGATCAGCTCCATCACCCGGTGGGCGATCTGCTCCGTGATAGGAACTCTGCTCTGGAACTGGATCTCTATTTCCATCAGGCCTTACTCTTGTTCTGTTTGTGAAATTGTATCATTGTATCATGTCCATTGTACCGCGATTTTCTGAACTGACAAGGGAGAATCGCTGCTTCCCTCCCAGTCTCTTACCAGCGCTCTTGCGGGGGAGGCTGTCTTGACCACCCTGCCCCTTTTAGGTATACTAGAAGCCGATCGCCGAAGTGGCGGAACTGGCAGACGCGCGCGACTCAAACTCGCGTTCCCTCGAGGATTGTGGGTTCGACTCCCACCTTCGGCACAGGCAGCAATCAACCGATCCAGCAAGAGTGGGTCGGTTTTTTGTTCCCTCTTCCATGGGCTCCCCTTCCCGGCCCCCTTCCCCCGTTGAGGGTATAATGATGCTGTGGATCTCAGCTTCTAAAGGAGCGCTGCTATGCCCTCATCCAAAGACATCCTGGCCGTGATCATGGGCGGCGGGCAGGGAACCCGCTTATACCCTCTCACCAAAGTCCGGGCCAAGCCTGCAGTGCCCATTGCCGGGAAGTACCGCTTGATCGATATCCCCATCAGCAACTGCATCAATTCCCATATCGACCGCATTGCCCTTCTGACCCAGTTCAACTCCGTCTCGCTCCACCGCCATATCACCAGGACCTATAACTTCGATCCCTTCCACCAGGGCTGGGTCCAGATCTGGGCCGCTGAGCAGACCATCTTGAATGATGCCTGGTACCAGGGTACCGCTGACGCGGTCCGCCAGCAGATATTTGAAATTCACAGCACCGGGGCAGAGTACACCCTGATCTTGGCCGGGGATCATCTCTACCGCATGGATTATGGGAAGATGGCAGAGCACCTCTGGGAGCTGGGGGGCGATATATCCATCGCGCTTCAACCAGTTTCCCTGGAGGAGGCGCCCAGGCTGGGCATTTTAAAGAAAGGGAAGTCCCAACTGGTGACCGACTTTGTCGAGAAACCCAAGGATCCCGAAGTCCAGCGGTCTCTCATCAGCCGGGATGACCCGGCCCGCCCGCTGCTGGGATCAATGGGCATCTATCTCTTTAAAACCTGTGTGCTGGCTGACCTGCTGGGTTCCCTGGAAGTGGATGATTTTGGGAAGGAGCTCATTCCTCAAGCCATCCACAGCCATAAAGTAGTCGGCTATGACTTTGAAGGTTACTGGGAGGATATCGGGACCATCCGTTCTTTCTTCAATGCCAACCTGGACCTGACCCGCCCTTCCCCTCCCTTTAACTTCTACGATGTCCTCCAGCCGATCTACACCCATGCCCGCTTCTTGCCAGGCTCGATCGTTTCTGGCGCCAGGCTTGAGAACGTGTCCCTGGCGGACGGCTGCACCATTGGGGAGGCAGAGATCTCCCATTCCGTGATCGGCCTCCGGAGCCAGATTAAGGACGGGGCCAAGATCAAGGACACCTATATCATGGGCGCTGATTATTTTGAAGAGTACCATGACGGAAAAAAATCGATCCCGATCGGGATCGGAGAGAACACCACCATCGAGGGAGCTATTATCGATAAGAATGCCCGCATTGGTGACGGCGTCGTCATCAAACCTTTCCCTGTTGGAACAGACGAGGAGATCGACGGTCTCTTCATCCGCGACGGAATCCCGGTCATTCCTAAAGACCACCTGATACCACCGGGAACCGTGATCGCCCCCTAAACTCTCATCCTTGTACGAAAAGCCCCTCCAAAAGAGGGGCTTTATTATGATTAAGATAATATTAATTGGGCCCGTTTTTCTGTGGATAAGTGCACCTATATTGTGGATAACTGGCCTCTTTTGGGGATAACTTGTCCCAAATAGCCCCTTTTTTCAGTGGATGACTAGCGTGGTTTTCCACACATTTTCCTGGTTGTGGGGCTCTTTCTCTTATTTCCCCCAAGGGGACGCTACTTATCCTCAACCATCCACATTGACTTGTGGGTAATTCCCAGATAGAGCTTCTTCAAGCGTACCCCATTTCTGGGTCCTAATGCCTCATGTGACCCTAGATATGGGGGGTAAAGAGGGTATCGCTTTCCTCCACCGATCACCCTCTTCCCTCTTTCCACTTTTCCACAAGCCCTACTAATATTACTAAAAAGAAACTATTAACCATATATGGGGATAATCTTCCCGCTCATTCACCCAGCCACCTGGCTTCCCTTTTTTCTAGAAATGCCTTCATCCCTTCTTCCTGATCTTTGGTTGAAAACAATCCGTAAAACAGATCCCTTTCAGTTTCCAATCCACCTGATAGGTTTTTCTCATATACGGCATTGATCGCTTGCTTGGCAGCCTGGATGGCCAGTGGAGCCCGGCGAGCTAGCTCCTGGGCGAGCTCAAGTGTCCGTTCCAGGTATTCATCAACAGGGAATACATGATTGACCAGTCCGAACGCCAGCGCTTCATGTGCGCTGAGGGTGCGGTTATTGAGGATCATCTCCATCGCTAGGACTTTTCCTACAGCCCGTGGCAATCGCTGCGTGCCGCCTGCTCCAGGGATGATCCCCAGGTTGATCTCTGGCTGTCCAAATTTAGCTGTTTCAGATGCGATGATCATATCGCAGGACATTGCCAGCTCCGCCCCTCCTCCCAGACAGTACCCGGAGACCGCCGCCAGGACAGGCTTCTTGATATTATGGATCAGACCAAAGGTGGGGATGAAAGGGCTCTGTTTCATTTCATCTGGTGTCCGCTCCACCATGTCGCTGATATCGGCCCCGGCGGCAAAGGCTTTCTCGCTGCCTGTGATCACCATCGCGCCAATCTCCTGGGTGCGGTCGAAATCGGACAGGGCGTCCATTAGCTCTTCCAGGATCTGGGGGTTTAAGGCGTTATAGGACTTGGGTCTGTTGAGAGTGATCAATCCGACCCGGTCAATGATATCTGTGAGCAGCAGCTGATATTCACGCATGAGTATTACCTCCTTATCAAGTCTTCTGGATCAGGGATCGCAGTGGGGTATTTGATCTGGATTGGACTTTCCATCCAAAGGAAGGTCGAAATAGGGAGAAGGGTCGAGCGTGTTCTGGATCTTGAGTTCGTTCAGAAAGCTGCCCTGCCCATCATCCAGGACGATTGAGAAGTGAAGATGGATGCCAGTAGGGTTCCCAGGGGTCCCGGAATAATTGCCCTGATATCCCAGTAAAGTGCCCTCTTCCACGTATAACTCAGATGTTCCTGGTGGAAAGTCATCCACGATATAAGAGCTGCCTTGATCGTCAGCCATGTGGGTGTAATAGGTCCAGATCTGCCGCCCGGGATGGAGAGGGTCATTCGGAATGCGAATGATCAGAGAGGCTTTCCAATCAGGCAAGCGGGTCAGGAATCCGCTGTAAGCTGCGTAGACCGCTGTCTGTCCGCTGCCCGAATTAGAGAAAATATCAATGCCTTGATGGCGGTGGCCGGGACGAAAGGAATCATCCCATAAAAAACCGATATATCCATCAGTGGGAAACAGGAACGGGGTTGAGGGAGAGCAGCGGGTCTTGGCATCCGTCAGCCAATCCGGGTGGGATTGGGGATCCCTGATCCAGCTGACCACCCTCCGGGATCGGCTGAGATTTCCTCTCCCGAAATGGAGGAAAACATAGACCAATCCTGTAATCAAGATCACTAACAGGGGAAGGGTGACCCATTTCAGAAGTTTTTTTTGATCAGGTGACATGAGTTCTCTCAGGAGGACGAAAGGGAATGAATGTGATCCAGGGAATCTTCCTTGCTTTCCCCATTGAGAAGGATCAGATTTCCTCCTGTGATCTCATGCAGGATCCTGCCGGCTTTTTCACCAGGGGGAGATAGCAGCGCTTTCTCCAAGGACTCTTGATCCTCAAAAGAGAAACAGTAGATCCTCTGCAGGAAGTTTTGTCCATATAAACAGCGATCAATGCGCGTGACGGATTCTTGGATCAGTCCAGGCATCTGCTCCGCGTTCTCCAAGAAAGCCGGCCAGCCTTCATCGAAGGTCTGCAGATCAACACTGAGGGGAATAAGGAGCAGGAGTTGATACATGGATCAGGGAGTATATAGATGGTAGACATTGCCGCCTTTTTGCTTGGCTTGGTACATGGCGATGTCAGCGCTTTTAAGCAGTTGATTCATGTCTTTCCCATCATCCGGGAAAAATGAGATCCCGATGCTGGTTGAGATATTGATCTGATAGCCTTCCAAAGTGAAAGGAGTGTTCAATGCCACCAGGATTCTCTCCGCGGTTTGAATGGCATCTTGGGAGCTTTTCATGTCCGGGAGGATCAGCAGGAATTCATCCCCTCCCATGCGGGCTACCGTGTCGCTTTTTCGCAGCAGAGCTAGCAGCCGCTGGGAAACGGCCTGGAGAAGCAGATCCCCTACGTTGTGTCCGAAAGAATCGTTGACCTCTTTCAATTGGTCGAGATCGAAGAGCATCACGCAGAATTTCAGTTTGCTGCGCTCGGAGCGGGCGATTTCCAATTGGATCCGTTCTGTGAATAAACGGCGGTTGGGCAGTCCCGTGAGAGCATCGTGGTTGGCCAGGTGCTTGATTGCCTTTTCTGCTTTTTTCCTGTCAGCGATCTCCTGCTGGGCCTGTTCGTAAAGCTTGGCGTTTTGGATCGCGATCGCAGCTTGGTCAGCCAGGAATTCCAGCACCCGGATCTCTTCTTCCGAGAATTTATGGGCTCTCTTCAAGGCAACGTTCATCACCCCCAGGACTTTCTGGCCGATTTTAAGGGGGAGGCTGGTGATGGAGCCTTCCCAGGGACGATCCTCGAAGAGGGGATCGACGGTGGTGTCGTTGACCACTAGCTTCTTTCCCGAGCGGGCTACCTGGTAGGTGATCCCTCCTGGACGGGGGTCCATGAAAGCCTTGGTTTGCTGCTGGCCCCCAAAGACGGCAGAAGCAAAGGACAATACGCCATGTTCATAGAGGAACACATGGGTGTCATCTGCCGATACCAGCTCCATGGCGCTGTCCAGGATGGCTTCCAGCACAGCGTCCAGCGAGAGGTTCATGGTCAGCGACAGGCTGGCTTTATGAATCAGCTCGAGTTCATTGATCCTCAGGTTCAAAGATGCCTGGACCTGGGAGTAGTTATCCACCAGTTTCTTTTGTCCGTGCAGGATCCTCAGGAAGGAAGGAAATAGGGAGGTGGACAGCGAGCTGCGCTCCACCAGGAAAAAATCAGGGAATGATGTTTGATGGCGGGAATCGTTCTGATCGGTGATCCCGATCAGCGATAGCCCCGGAAAGCTGTTCTTCAGAACAGAAAGAGGCTGGTCATACTTTTCTTCCATGGTGTCTAGATCGACGATGACAATGGGGAATTCATCGCTGGACTCGGTAGGCACGGTGTCCTGGAGCGAGGAGAGGCGATGGATCTCGAATCCCTGATTGGTTTTCAACAAGGACTTGAGCTCTCCGGCCAGGCGGTTCTTTGGCGAAAGCACTAAAAGATGAATGGTATCCATAAGGCTGTCCGATGATCCATTTGCCGTGCCAGCATCCCCGGCAGATGTTGGGACTTGTAAAGAATTATACTTCACCCCCATGTGCTTCAGCTATCCAGGTAGCTGATGAAATCGTAAGTTTACTGATAGTTTACCGGACCGGAATTTATGGTAAGATAGCGCTAAGGAAAACCTTATTATTATAAGGTTCCCAAGAGCATGACAGAGAAAATCACCATCATCGAAGGTCCTACGCCGGAGTTCCAGGAAGTGAACGGCTTATGGGTTCAAGGAGTCTCAGAAAGCCCGGGCCAATTTGATACCTATTACACAGAACTCAGAGCGTTTGACGGCTTTTCCCTGGTCGACCGCTGCAGTACAGCCTGGCATAGGAATGATAGTGTTGTGCTGGAATACCGCACTGAAACCGGCCTTACTGACGAGATCACCATCATCGCCGCCCATTATGAAGAAACGGATGATGGAGATCTGCTCCAGCTCTGGGTCCGTCAGCCGCGGGAGGACGTTGAATTTGAGTTCAAATTCGATGACAGCGACGACGAGGAAGATTTCCTTTAGGAACTGATGCCCTGCCTATCAAAAACTCCCCTGCGGGGGAGTTTCTTTTTAAAGAAGCTTAGTCAGGCAACGCCGATCATTCTTCCCAGAACTCCCCTTCGATGATAGCATCCTCCTTGTCGTCCTTCTGCTGCGGCTGATTGTCTCGATTGAAACGGTGTTCCTCAATATACTCATCTGGAATCAAGGCTTGGAAGAGCTGCAGGAACAGAGCGATCACCACAGCGTCGTCAAAGGGACCGGGAATGAAATCGGGGTAGATCAAATAGAAGAGAGAGATGAAGGGCAGGACCTTTACCAGGGGGTGAACCCGTTTGTCCTTCATCAACTGCACGATCAGCTGGAGATATTTGATCATAGCCTTCCTTTATCAAGGAGTCGAGAGAGAAGAACCTTAATTATACTACTGTAAGGTTTTCGAATGGCGGATATCCTGTATAATCTCCTTTATGAAGTTGCGAACCCCGCTGCAGGGAATCTTATTCGATTTTGACGGTCTGATCCTGGATACGGAAACTCCAGTCTACCAGGCCTGGCAGGAGAAATTCACCGCCCTTGGGCAGCCGCTCGACATGGAAGACTGGGCAGGCATCCTGGGAAAGGCCAGCCATGAGGTGGACCTGATCCTCAGCAAGCTGGATGGTGTTCTTGATGAGTCCAGCAGGAAGGGTTTCTTGGAAGAGGTAGCCCAGAACGAAATGGAGTTGATCCTGCTGCAGCAGCCTCTACCAGGTGTCGTTGAGCTGATCAGGAAAGCGCACGAGGCAGGCATGCGTTTGGGTATCGTTTCCAGTTCTGACCAGGACTGGGTCCACTCCCACCTGAAAAGGCTGGAGCTCCTGGACTATTTCCACCATACCAGCTGTTTCGACGAAGTCAAAGCTGCTAAACCGGACCCTGCGCTCTATGAGCTGGGATTGAAAAAGACGGGGCTGGAAGCGGAAAGGGTCGTGGTCCTGGAAGATTCACCCAATGGCGTCCTGGCAGCCAAGCGGGCTGGACTGTATACTATCGCTGTCCCCAACGGGATCACCCGACGCGTGCCATTCAATGAGAATGGAGGTCGGCCGGACCAGGTTCTGGACTCTCTAGAAGACTTTCCCTGGGAAGAAATGATGAGGGATTCCTAATGAAAACCATTTTAGATGCCATCTCGAAATTTATCGCTTTCATCCTGGCCGGGGTCTTGATCGTCGCCTTGCCTATCTCCCTACTCCTGAACGATCTGGGGAATGTGATCTTTGACCAGGAAAAGATCGGGGGAATTGCCGAGGATGTGATCATCAATTCAGAGATCATCCCGGCGGCTTTGGAGTTCATAACCAACAGGCGGGCAGAACAGATCTCGACCAAGATCGAGAACACTGACCGTCCGGAAGGCAGAGAGCTGAATCTATATAACCTGATCGCTAGTATGGAGGACGAGGATTGGATCAGCTTCCAGAAAGCGCTCCTGGCAGACGACGTGATCGGAGGATGGGTGGTTGACACAGTAGGGGGATTCTTCGGCTGGCTCAATTCGGATGACCCTTTCCCCAATATCCGCTGGGATATGGGACAGCTGCTGAGGAAGATGGCCGGCCAGGAGGGAAAACAAGCAGTTGTCGCCTATTATGAATCCCTTCCCGACTGTACTGACCTGCAGATGGAAGAAATGCAAACCCAGCCGGGAGACCCCCTGCCCAGAGCGAAGATGGTTGAGGAGCTCTGCAAGCTTTCGACCTTTCCCCACGCAGAGCAGATCCAGGTCTACGATGACGTCATGCAAATGGTGGTGGACGCCACCCCGCAAGAATATGACGCAACCCAGGCTCTATTAAAGGAAAGCAGCGGGATCGTGGGTTTATATACCTTGAAATGGAGGGTCCGCACCTATCGTTGGAATCTTGATACCGTGCTGCTGATCCCGTTGGCATTGCTGTTCTTGGTCCTGGTGTTTGGGGTGCGGTCCATGGAAGGTTTGGGACAGTGGTGGGGGATCCCCTTGATCGGGGGAGGTTTGATCTCGTTGATCACGGCCTTGCTGGCTGTTCCGCTCTGGAGAGGGCTGCTGACAGGCAACTTCATGCCGGAGGCGATCCCGCAAACCTCGCTTCTGTATGTGGAGATTGTCAACGGTACCTCGCGGGTGATCGGCCCCATCTTCAGTCCCCTGACCTGGCAGGCTTTTCTGATCCTGATCATCGGAGCCGGCCTGTTGACCATGTCTTTTATCCTGCGCATGCGCCAAGCAGGAGGCAGACCTCCCAGCTCCTGAGGTCACTATTTGCTCGTAATCCAAAATAAAAACCTGGCGGTAGATCACCGTCAGGTTTTTGGTTACCAAGCGTTCTTGGCTGGACTGGTAGGCGGAGGGGGTGGGATTCGAACCCACGGTGGCCCTTGCGGACCACAACGGTTTTCGAGACCGCCCCAATCGGCCACTCTGGCACCCCTCCTCTACTGATTTGGCATTATACCAAGGGGAAGATGACTAGTAAACGCTCTGGAGAGGATGGGTCAACCTTCTTATCCAATATTGCAGACCTTTTCCCTGATGGACTGGTGGTTTACAAATATGTTTGGGGAAGGATGTTTTCGAGGTTCTTACACAGAATTAACAGGCACTCTCCAGACAATCTCCAGATTTATGCGCTAAAATGGTGCTGATTTGTACTCAACCAAGCTAGGCCCCAGCTTGCTGGATTTATACGCCTCAGGGTATCGAATTGAAAAGGGAGTAGGGCATGAAGAAAAGAAATATCATCATCATTGTGGTCATTGCGCTTGTCCTGGCCGGCGCCATGTATGGGATCGTCCAGGCTAGACAGCGGAGCGCCGCCAGCAGCAGCGACCTGATCACCTATCAAATAGGCTATGGTGACCTCAGCGCGGTGATCGATGAGACTGGCGAAGTGCGTGCGAAGCAAAGCGCCACCCTGTTCTGGGAAACGGCCGGAGTTGTGGGTGAGGTCAAGGTGGACTTAGGCGAAAAGGTCCAGGCAGAACAGGTCCTGGCAACCATCAAGGAAGACTCACTTCCCCAGTCCTATTTCCTGGCGCAGCAGGAATTGATCAATGCCAACCGCGCCCTGGAGGACCTCTTCGAAAATGCTGCGGAAACAGCTGCCAAGGCTCAGTCAGCGGTTGCAAACGCCCGGGATGCCCTGGATGATGCCCAGTACCGCTGGACCCTTAACCAACCAGGAAACCGCTATTCCCCTGAGGAGCTGAAAGCCGCTAAAGCCCGGGTGGTAATCGCTGAAAAAAGGCTGGAGAAGAAACAGAAATATTATGATAATACCAGCGGCAAGGTCGCTAAAGCGCAAGCACAGCTGCTGCTGACAGACGCCATCAACCAGTACCAGCAGGCAGTCTGGTATCTCAATTGGCTCCAAGTAGGAGCAGATGAGATCGAGATGGCTATCCTGGATGCCAATGTGGCGGTTGCCATGGCGGACCTGGATTCCGCGGAACGCTATTATGAGAAGGTCAAGGATGGGCCGGACCCCGATGATATCGCTGTGGCGGAAGCGCGGGTGGCCGCCGCACAGGCGTCGGTAGACTCTGCTGAGATCACAGCCCCCTTTGACGGTTACATCACGGACATTGAGGCAACTGTCGGGGACCTGGTAGCTCCCAACACCTACGCATTCCGGATCGACAGCCTTGATAATCTGTTGGTCGATGTGTCAGTCTCCGAGGTGGATATCAATCAAATCGCGGTGGGGCAGCCGGTCACCCTGGTGTTCGATGCCATCCAGGAGCAGGAATATCAGGGAGAGGTCATTGAGGTCTCCCCGGTGGGAGTCCAGCAGCAGGGACTGGTGAGTTTTAAGGTGACCATTCAGTTGCTGGATGCTGACCAGGAAGTCCGACCCGGCTTGACCGCCGCGGTCCAGATCGTTGTCCGCCAGGTGGAGGGCGCGCTGCTGATCCCCACCCGGTCGGTTCGCTGGGTGAAAGGGGAACAGGTGGTCTATCTATCCACCACAGGCGAGAATGCCACGACTGCCGACCTGAAGATCGTCCCGGTCACTGTGGGCGCCTCTTCCGACGAATTCACAGAAGTGCTGGAGGGAGACCTGGAGGAAGGGGATTATGTGGTCCTCAATCCTCCCAGCGTCAGCATCTTTGATGAGATCGAGCCGGGCCAGGGCCCTCCCTCCCAGTTTAGATAAAGCAGGACAGGCAAGGAATTCGCATGAGTGAATGGGTTGTTGACGCAAAAGATATCACCAAAGTCTACCAGATGGGCGAAGTCGAGGTCCATGCCCTGCGGGGGCTCTCGGTCCAGATCGCGCCTGGTGAAATAATTTCCATTATGGGCCCTTCTGGCTCAGGCAAATCTACCTTGATGAATATCCTGGGCTGCCTGGATCGGCCTACCTCCGGAGAATACTACTTGAACGGGGAAAGCGTGGCAAACCTAAACGACGACCAGCTGGCAGACATCCGCAATCGCGGCGTGGGGTTTGTTTTCCAGAGCTTCAACCTGCTGCCCCGGGCTACTGCCCTGGCAAATGTCGAGCTTCCCATGCGCTATTCTGCCCTGAACGGGCGCAACCGGAAAGATGTTGCCAAGGAAGCCCTGGAAGCAGTAGGCCTAGGGGACCGGATCCACCATCGCCCTAACGAGCTTTCCGGAGGTCAGATGCAGCGGGTGGCGATTGCCAGGGCCCTGGTCAATAACCCGGCCATCATCATGGCGGATGAACCGACAGGAAACCTGGATTCCAAATCAGGCGACGAGATCATGACGCTGTTGAAGAGACTCAATCAAGAGCGGGGCACGACCTTGATCATTGTCACTCATGATCCTGAAATCGCTGAGTTAACCAACCGGGTGATATCGATCCGGGATGGCCGGATCGAGGAGTAAGAATGAATTTCGCCTCATCTTTACTGGAAGCACTGGAAAGTCTTACCTCTAATAAAGTCCGCACCGCGTTGACCATGCTGGGAATCATCATCGGCGTTGGGGCGGTGATCGCCATGCTGGCGATCGGCACCGGCACCCAGCAGGCTATTGTGGGTGAGATCGAGGGCATTGGTACCAACCTGCTGTTTGTGGCCACCAATTATGACGATGTCACCAACCCGGAACCTATCACCGTCCAGGACGCCAAAGCCATTGCCGATCCGATCTATGCGCCCTCGGTGGCGGCTTCCTCCCCGGTAATTAGAGGATCAGCGGAAGTCACTTATGAAGGAGTCGGTACCAACGCCAGTCTTTATGGTGTGACCGAAACTTACTCCAGCGTCCAGAATGTGGATCTGACCGAGGGCGAGTTCTTCACATCCACTCAGATCTCAGGGCTGGCATCCGCGGTGATCCTGGGATCCAACATCGCTGACGACCTGTTTGGCCGCATCGATGGGTTGGTGGGCGAAACCGTGCGCATTTCTGGGCAGCCTTTCCGGGTGGTGGGCATCCTCAAGAAAGAAGGCGGAGCGGATTTTGGGAACAGCCCTGATGACCAGGTGCTGGTTCCCCTCACCACCGCCCAGGCTCGCTTGCTGTCCCGCAAGGTCAAAGACCAGGTGGATATCATCTACGTCTCCGCCGTCAGCTCCGAGGCAGTGACAAGCGCAGAGAATGAGATCACGCAAATTCTCCGCGACCGGCACAAATTGAAATTAGAGGAGAATGATTTTTTCATCCTCAACCAGGACTTGCTGCTGGATTTTGCTTCTACTGTGACCGGGGTGTTCACGATCTTCCTGGGCGGCGTAGCGGGCATCAGCCTGCTGGTCGGCGGGATCGGGATCATGAACATCATGCTGGTCTCGGTCACCGAGCGTACCAAGGAGATCGGCCTCCGAAAAGCGGTCGGGGCCAAGAAAAGGGATATTCTGGTCCAGTTCCTGATCGAATCATCCTTGCTGAGCGTGATCGGAGGCGTGGTCGGCATCATCCTGGGCTGGCTGCTTTCCCTGGGAATTGGCCGGATCGCTGCCGCCAATGATTTCCTGTTAAATCCAGCTATCACGATGAACGCTGTACTCCTGGCTACTCTCTTCTCGGCGGCGGTAGGTTTGTTCTTTGGGATCTATCCGGCTAACAGGGCAGCGAACCTCGAACCTATTGAAGCCCTGCGGACGGAGTAAGGGCGCCAGAGATTGCTTGGGAGGTCAGCCAGCAGAAAATCAAGGGTGTTATGGACAGAATTCTGGTAGTTGATGATGATAGGGATATTGTCCGCCTGGTGCAGTCCTACCTGAGCAAGGCAGGTTATGAGATCCTGACAGCCTACGACGGGGAAACGGCCCTGAAGCTTCTCCGTTCCGAGATGCCCCAGCTGGTGATCCTGGACTTGATGCTGCCGGACAGGGATGGCTGGGAGGTGGCCCGCCTGGTGCGGGCGGACTCCCACCTGGGCTCGACGCCGATCATCATGCTGACGGCCAGGGTGGAGGATAACGACAAGATCATCGGACTGGAGATCGGGGCTGATGATTACATCACCAAGCCTTTCAATCCCCGGGAGCTGGTCGCCCGGGTCCGGGCGCTGTTAAGGAGGTCCCAGCTCCAGCAGGACACCCGGATGCCGGCCAGGCTGGAGGTGGGGCGCCTGGTCCTCGACCTGGGCAAGCGGGAGCTGACCCGGGATGGAGAGCTGATCGGCCTTACTCCCTCGGAATTCGGGATCATCCAGGAATTGATGGAGAACCCCGGGTTTGTGATCACCAGGGACGAATTGTCCGAGAAGGCTTTGGGCTACGGCTCGTCCAGCGCTGGACGGACCCTGGATTCCCATATCAAGAACCTGCGCCGGAAGATCGACTTTGCAGGATCCAGGGATTCCTTTATCCAAACAGTCCATGGCGTCGGCTATCGGCTGAGGGATCTATCTATATGAACCAGCTCTGGGTTCGGATCAGCCTGACCTATGTGGCGATTGCCATCTTCCTCTTCCTGGTTCCCACCGTGATCTTCCTGGCGGTGCAGGCAGACTCCATCAGCGCTGACGGGGATATCGTCCAATCCCAACCAATTGATTTCGACCACCCGGGATTCCTGGTTGCCGCCTATCATAACCTGGTAGGTGCCGATCGGCTGGAAATTGTCTCCAGGTTTGTCCGCATCCTGCTGGCAACCTCGTTGGTGGGTATCCTGGTAGGCACGATCAGCAGTATTGGGCTGACAGCTCCTCTCCATAACCTGGCAGTGGCTGCCAGGGCGGTTGGCTCGCAGGATCTTTCGCAGCGCATCAAGGTCCGGGGAAGCAGCGAGGTCAGGGAGGTGGCGGAGGCTTTCAACGCCATGGCAGAAGCCCTCCAGGAAGCTGAAAAACTGCGTTCCAATATGCTGACAGATATCACTCATGAGCTGCGAACACCGCTAACAGTCATCCAGGGCAACCTGCGGGCTATCCTGGATGATGTTTATGAGCTTGACAAAGTGGAAGTCGCCCGGCTGTATGACCAGACCCGGCAGCTGTCCCGCCTGGTGGACGACCTTCATGACCTGGCGCTGCTGGAAGCGGACCGCTTCTCCTTGTCCCTGGCACAGCAGAACCTGGCTGATATCGTTCAGCGGGTAGCAGCCATCTATCGACCGATCTTTGAGGACCAGGGGGTCAGCTTATCCCTGGATCTGGCTAACAATCTGCCTCCCCTGGTAGGGGACAGCGCCCGCATCACTCAATGCCTGAACAATCTGCTCAATAACGCCCTCCGCCATACTCCTTCCGGAGGTGAGGTCACGATCTCCCTGGCTCAAGACTCCGGAAGGCTGAAGCTGTCCGTTGCAGATAATGGCGCCGGGATCGAGGCAGTGCACCTGCCTCATGTGTTTGACCGCTTTTATCGGGTCGATTCCGACCGCAACCGCCAGACAGGGGGGTCCGGCCTGGGACTGGCGATCACCCAGGCGCTGGTCAAGGCTCATGGGGGAGAGATTCTGGCAGCCAGCCCGGGAAAAGACCAGGGCAGTGAGTTCACGATCTATTTTCCATCAGCCAGCTGAAAAGCACTAAACAGAAAGGAGGAGAGTGGGGAGACCTGGTTTGTCCTCCCAGCTCAGGATTTAACCAGTTGGGAACGGTTTGCGTAGCAGGAATGGGGGATATTGGTTATAATGGTTTTTCTAAAAACGCCTTACATATTAAAGAAGGAAAGCCTCTCCAGACAGATGCTGGCTTGAGGCTCTTGGTTGAAGAAGCAGGTAGATTATGGAACATCTGTTGATTATCATCCTGATAGTCGTTGCCCTGACCTTTGATTTCCTGAACGGATTCCAGGATAGCGCTAATGTGGTGGCGACCATGATTTCATCGCGGGCGATGACTCCCACCGCTGCCCTTCTGATCGCTAGCGTGGCCAATTTCATCGGTCCCTTTGTGTTTGGCGTAGCTGTTGCCGAGACCATCGGAAAGGATGTGGCTTCTCCAGAATCCATCACCATTGCGGTAGTGCTGGCTGCTCTATTGAGTGCCAGCGTCTGGAATCTGGTCACCTGGGCGCTGGGAATCCCTTCCTCCTCCTCCCACGCTTTGATCGGGGGCATCATCGGTGCAGTGATGGTGGGCTCCGGCTGGCAAGTGCTGCAGTGGGAAGGACTGGGGTTGGTAGGTATCTCGCTCTTCCTGTCGCCAGTGCTGGGATATATCCTGGGACTGATCGTGATGAAGGTCACCATGCGGGTGGTCCGCAACGCCACGCCCAAAGCCAACTTGTTCTTTAAGTACGCCCAGATCCCTTCCGCCTTTACCCTGGCTTTATCTCATGGCGGCAACGATGCCCAAAAGACCATGGGCATCATCACTATGGGCCTGGTTGTGTTGGGGTATCAAAACCATTTTGTGGTTCCCTGGTGGGTGATCCTCTCCTGCGCTGCCGCTATTGCCCTCGGGACAGCGTCTGGAGGCTGGAGGATCATTCACACCCTGGGCGGCAAATTTTACCGCATCCGGCCGATCCACAGTTTCACCTCTCAGCTGTCTTCCCTGGCAGTGATCATTGGGGCATCACTTTTTGGCGGCCCGGTCAGTACCACCCATGTGGTCAGCTCATCGATCATCGGCGTGGGAGCCGCCCAGCGCAGGTCGCAGGTGCGCTGGGGAGTGATGGGAGATATCTTGGTCGCCTGGTTTTTGACCATCCCTGCTTCGGCGGGGTTGGCAGCTGTGTTATTTTACTTGATCGATTTCCTGCTGAAGCTCTAGGAAGATAGCCTGGGCTGCAGGAGGGGAGGATACTATGGGAATTGCTGGAGCGTTCAAACGCGGGAAAAAAGAGGATAAATTTGTGGGCATGCTCATTGAGCAGTCCCAGATCACGGTAGAAGGTCTTAAGCTGCTGGAGAAATGGCTTGGGAAATCCGAACTCAAGGATAAAGCGATTGACCAGATGCGCGCCAAGGAAGTGGAGGCAGATGAGGTGCGGCGGATCCTGATCGACGAACTCCACAACACTTTCATCACCCCGCTGGATCGAGAGGACATCTTCATGCTCAGTCTCTATGTCGATGATATCCTGGACTACTGCTACACTACCGTGGAAGAGATGCAGCTGCTCAAGATTGAGGCGGATGATCATCTGATGGAAATGGTCAAGCTCACCAGGGAAGCGACTGAGGAACTGGTGATGGCCTTCAACACCATCACAGGTAATCCCCGGGTTGCCGGAGAGCATGCCAAGCGCGCCAAGAAGATCGAGAACGAGGTCGAACATCTCTACCGGGTTGCCATCAGCGACCTGTTCACCAAAGCCAAGGATTTTGGCCCCCTGATGGTGATGCTCCGCCGCCGCGAGGTCTACCGCCATGTCTCCAATATGGCCGACCAGGCGGACCATGCCGCCGATATCCTGGGCATGGTGGTCATGAAGCTGACCTGATCTGCTATCTGAGAAGACCCACGATCCAGAATGCTATCAAATGAGGGCGAATCGACAGATCGCCCTCTTTGTTTTAATGGAGTAGAGGTTGTGGTATAGACTGAACCCGACTACAATAGGGAAGTTATCCCGGAGAGAACCCGATGAGCCCAAGAATCGCCTTGATCACTGACAGCACCTGCGATCTGCCCCAAGAATATCTCGATCAGTATCACATCCAGGTCGTGCCCCTGACCATCATCTGGGACGGGCAGGAGTACCTGGACGGGGTCGATCTCAAGGCGGAGGATTTCTACCGCCGCCTGGATGGGTCGCCAACCATTCCCACCACCTCGCAGCCTACGCCGGAGAGTTTCTACCAGGCCTACAAACAAGCCCGCGAGCAGGGGGCAGAGTCCGCCCTGGTCATCACCATCAGCAGCGCCATGAGCGGCACCTATGCCTCTGCCCAGAACGCAGCCGGGATGATCGACATTCCTGTTGAGGTCCTGGATTCGAAGTCCAATTCGATGAGCCTGGGCTGGCAGGTGCTGGCTGCCGCCCGTGCCCGGGAAGGTGGAGGGGGCCTGCAGGAGATGATCCAGGCAGCTGACCAGGCCCGCCAGAGCATGGTCTACCTGGTGACCCTGGATACGCTGGAATACCTCTATAAGGGGGGGCGGATCGGTGGGGCCAGCCACTTCATCGGCAATCTCCTCGATCTCAAGCCCCAGATTTATGTCAACCACCAGACCGGAGAGGTCGAAGGCGGCCGCCGATCCCGGACCCGAAGAAAGGCCCTTCAGGACCTGTTCACAGATTTCTTCTCCCGGATCGATCCAGAGCAGGAGCTGCGGGTGGCCGTGCTCCATAATGCTGCCATAGAGGAAGCCCAGGCGTTGGCCAGCAGGATCGAGGATGAACTCCACCCGGCCGAGCTGATCATCAGCATCGTCTCGCCGGTGCTGGGCGTGCATACCGGGCCCCGGGCGGTCGCTATCTGCGGCTATACCATTTAGCGCGCTGTCAGCTTGAGCACCGTCCCACTGATGTCCACCAAATAGATCTCCCCCTTTTCGTCCTGGTCGAGAGCGGCGATCTTGCGGTCCGTGCTGAACAGTGGCTGATTGATCCATCCCCCGTCAAGACCTCGCAGCAGTCCCCAGATCTGGCCGGAGCAGAAATCGCCGTAAAGGTAGATCCCCTGCCATTCCGCCAGCGCGCCGCGGTAGACGGCCCCGCCAGAGATGGAGCAGCCCTGGGAATGGCCATATTCCCAGACCGGTGTGGTCAAGGCCAGATCCTGGGGAGGCGTCCCCTGGTAGGGATGATTCCCTTCCCGGTAATTCCATCCGAAATTGCTCCCGCCAGCAGTTCCAGCGGCCAGGTAGTTGACCTCCTCCCATTCCTTCTGCCCGACATCAGCGATATACAGATCGCCGCTGGCTGGATCGAAAGTGAAACGCCAGGGATTCCGTAATCCATAAGCCCAGATCACGTTCCCAAAAGGATTGTCCTGGGGGATGGTGTAAGGTTTCTCGCTGACATCGATCCGCAGCAGCTTCCCGAGGGGGTTGTCAAGTTTCTGGGCGTTGCCCTGGGGATCTCCCGCGCTGCCCCCGTCCCCGGTAGCGATCCACAAATACTCATCGGGTCCAAAGCGGACCTGTCCGCCGTTGTGATTCTCAAAGGGCTGTCCGAAGGAAAGGACGACATCCTCGGAACCCCCCTCAGCCAAAGTCGGATCGGAGGAACCCTGGAAGCGAGAGATCACCGTATTTCCAGCCTGGTCTGTGTAGTTGATATAGAACACCCCGCTGTCCCTATAGTCGGGAGAGAAAGCCAGGCCGAGCAAGCCCTGTTCGGAGCCGCTTGAGCCCACCCGACCCCGGATATCCAGGAAGGGAGAGTCCAGCAGCTGCCCCCCTTCAAAGATCAGGATCCGGCCGGCTTGCTCGATGATGAACAACCGTCCTGAACCGTCGTTGGGAGAAACCACACCTACCGGCCGCTTGAGGCCGGTAACCACTTCTTCCCAGGTGTAGTTGACGGGATCAGGAAAAGAGCTCACATTGATGGGCGTGGGAGTTGGAGTAGAGGTTTCAGTAGAAGGAGGGGTTTCTGTTTCAGTCGGGGCAGGAGGAATAGAGGTGGAAGTGGAGGGGATGAAAGGGGTGGCGGTCTCAGTTGTGGGTGGGACGGTTGGGCTGGAACAGGCAGTAGCTAGGGGAACGAGGATCATTGTGCTGAGGATCAAGAGACGGAGGATCGATCGATATCGGGACATGAGTACCTTCCTGGGCACGAGTAAAAGTTGTCTGAACAGCTGATTATACAGGAGGGAGATAAGAATTAAATAAGAATGAAACTGGCAGCCCAGAGAGGCTGGCTTGTCCAGAGGTAAGGTTTGGGGGATTAAATGACAGCAGTTCTCCAGACCTGGCCTGATCTGGAGCCTCCTGGAAATCTGACTGGTAGTCAACCCTAAAAGCCGGAAAACTAAGAATAGCTGTAACATCTTCCTGAAAAACACCGTTATTAAGTTAATATTAGAAATAGGGGTTGATTAGAGTATCTAAAACCACGCACTATTTCCGGCAAGGAGCGACTATGAAAAAGAAAACCACCTCCTCGAGGAGACCGCTATTTTTCGCCCTGGCTCTTGCGGTACTGGCACTAGCTGCCTGTTCGCAGCAAGCAGACCTGCTTCCCAGGGTCTGGATCGATTATCCCAGGGAAAATCTCCGGGTAGCCCCTGACCAGCCGCTGCTGGTCACTTCCCATGCCTATGCCGCTTCTGGAATTGGCGAAGTTGTGCTGTCCACGGATGGGGTCGCCTATAAAAGGACCCAGCCTGCGGTGGCAGGTGACGATTTCAGCGAGTTCCAGCAAGAATGGCTCCCACCCGGTGAGGGGACCTATGTCCTGCAGGTTGTTGTTTACGATTCGGAAGGGACCCGATCCAACCCTGCTACTGTGACGGTCATCGTCGGTGAGCAGTTGGCTGCAGAACAACCCCCCGAACCTCCTGAAGAGCCTCAGGAAGAAGCCCCTCAAGAAGAGCTGGAAGAACAGCCTACCTGTCCGCCTCTCGCGACAGTGCAATCCAATGCCAACTGCCGCTCCGGGCCGGGTGAGATCTATCCCGTGCTGGGCTCACTGCCAGCCGGCGCCCAGGCTGAGGTTGTCGGACAGAGCCAGGATGGCTACTGGTGGGTCATTGACGCGGCTGGTGGGATCGGCAGGTGCTGGATCTGGGAAGAGCTGGTCAGCCTCTCCAATCAGGAGTGCCAGATCGCCCGGGTAGAATCCCCGCCTCCTCCCCAGGACCTGACCGCGCCGCCTACACCCGAGCCAGTTGTTCCTGCCAACGGGCTGAGCATCAGCTGCCGAGCGGATCAAAACCTGGCCTGGCTGCCTGTCCAAGACGAAAGTGGTATCGCGGGATACGACCTTAAGCTTGAAAAGGAGCTCTCTCCTGGAAATTGGAGTGCAGTGAATCAATGGAGCAACATCCAGGGAAAGCAGCAAACAGTTCCTGTAAACTGCGGTCTGCGCTTCCGCTGGGCGGTTAGAGCGGTAGACGGGGCAGGTAACCTCAGTCCCTGGTCAGGATATTCTAGCTTTTCAGTCGAACTGGACTAGCCAGTGGGAGAGACCAAAATGAAATCATCTCAAACAACCCAACCACCAGCACCTTCTTGGAAGGAACGGTTATTGAAAGGGAAACCTCCTCTGGCCCTCTTGATCCTGGGCGGCCTGCTCCTGATCGCCGCTGTGCTGGCTTTGATCATCTATTTCACCCTTTTCCCCCGCGTGAGAGATTCTCAGCGGCCGCTGATCCTGATCCATTCTCCGGAGAACGGGGCTGAACTTCTAGTTGGCGATACAGTACTGATCCACGCCACCGCCCGTGACGCTGAAGGTATCACCCGCGTGGAATTCTGGGTGGACGATCAGCTGGAAGGAGTGGAAGTCAGCAGCCTGGAGGAAGGCTTGAATCCTTTCCCCATGCTGGTCTCCTGGGAGCCTGACAGGGAAGGAGAGTTCACCCTGACCTTCCGGGCGTTTAACAGCCGGGGAGCTCGTTCCCAATCCTTTATCACTGTGCAGGGGATCCTCGGTCCAGACCGGGACGGAGATGGATTGGAGGATAGTGCAGATGCCTGTCCTGAAGTCTACGGCGCTGGAGAGGACGGCTGCCCGCTGCCCGGCGACGGTGACGGCGATGGCGTTGCCGACGAAGAGGATCTCTGTCCCCTGGACCCGGGGGAAGCGGATGATCTGGGATGCCCGGATCGGGACGGCGACGGTGTGCCAGATCATTTGGACGCCGACCCGGATGTGCCCGGCCCCGCAGAATTGGATGGAGCCCCCGATTCGGATGGCGATGGTGTGCCTGACCTGGAAGACCTGCGCCCGGACGATCCCGGAGATCCCGGGGCTGGCGGTGCGCCCGATACCGGAGCTGGAGATCGGGATGGGGACGGTGCGCCTGATGATGTCGATCCCTGCCCGGATGATCCTGGCCTTCCCGAGGATGGCTATTGTCCGCGGCCTGACGAGGATGAACCGCCCGAGGACGGCGTGTTTGGCGATGGAGAACCAGGCGGAGAGCCGGAGATCGCCCTGCTGGAAGTCGAGGCCTATGGTTTCCAGGTCGGCAATGATTATGATGATATCTGGTGTTATGTGAAGGTTGGATCGCTGCCCATGGAGCAGTATACTTTCCAGCCAGAAGGTGAGCGCCAGTGGAATATCCGCGAAGTCCTAGCGGGCGAAAACAGCGTCCACCTGGGGCTGGATCCAGATTTGGATTTGAACGTGTACCTCTCCTGCGAGGGTGAAGGAACGGAAGACGGCCTGCTGCACTCGCTTGGGGAGTATGAGTTCGACCATCCCCAGTCGGATTGGAACGGCAGGGAGCTGTTCGGCGTAGGGGTCGGTGAGGAGGATAGTTTTGTAGCCCGCTATCGGATCTGCTCACCCAGCTGTGACGAGACAGCTGTGCAAGCACCTATCCTTAACAACATCACACTTGGCCCCCGGGGGGAAGGCCCCTACCAGGTATCCTGGCGCTGGGAAGGGGATGAGGATTGGCTGACCAGTTTTCTGCTGTTCGTGAATGGTGCCGGTGTGGCCGAGATTCCCCCGGATGTACGATCCATGGACCTGGCTGATTATGCCCCTCTCTGCGGGGAGGTGTTCGAGTTCCAGCTCTATGCTAATCACATCGATGCAGAAGCCGGGACAAGTGAGCACTCGCCGCCCAGCAACACCCGGATCTGGGATGGGGAGACCTGCCCCCGGACGGTCCAGGTCAGTTTCGTGGAATTGAACCCTGTAGGCAGGTCGGGCAGGGAAGGGCCGATCTACGGTTCCTTCTACGCTAACGATGTGCGGTTGACTGCTGCCTACCGGGAAGGGCAGTCCAGTTTCGATGCCACAGACGACCCGGAATGGTACCTGGACCGCATCATCAATATCCCGCTCATGTTCGAGGAGATCGAGCGAGTAGCCTGGTCCTGCCTCAACTGCACCGATAATTATGCCCCCAGCACCAATGCCCTCAGCGTAGAGCTCGGACCGCGAGAAAGCCTGACCTTTGGTGCCAGCATCTGGACCGAGCGGGACGGCCAGCTCTTTGATGGTTTCAGGAGCATTCCGGCCGGGGAGATCACTCCCGGGGAGTACCATGTCGAGGACAACGGCATCGACCTGACCGTGATGATCGATGTCCTGGTTGGGCCGGAAGCCGGAGGTCCGGAAAACCTGCCGGACCTGGTAGTGACCGGGGTCAATCGCGAACCGGAAACCGGCCAGCTCCGCATCCAGGTCTTCAACAATGCCGCCGACCTGATCGAAACGGATGTCCCCCTGCGCATCATTCAGATGAGCACCGGGGAAGTGCTCTTCGAGGAAACTTGGGAAAACGTCACCATGCCTTCGGGTAGTTTGCGATTCTTTGCCTCCTCGGACGTGGTCCTGGACTCTCCTTATGATCTGCGGATCATCATCGACCCGGATGATTCCTTGGGGGCAGGCCAGATCCGGGAAACGAACGAGGACAACAACGTCTACGAGACCCCGGTGCTGATCCATGTCCATATCAACAGCTTCCGGATCACTGAACCTTGCGAGTCCTTCCTGGATGCGACCCAGACAGCGGAATTCAGGTTCCGGGTCTGGATCACCCACCGCTCCCCGAGTGGAGAGGTGACCTCAGTATGGGAGCGGAACCATCCTTGGACCGGGAACCTGGAGTATACCTGGGATGTCTACCCCTATCTGCATCTTGGTGAATGGGACCTGCATGACAATCCCTGGTTCGACATCGAGTTCGAAATGCCCGCTGACCACATCCTGACCATCCATGCCGATGGGTATGAGGACGATCTGGGGACAACCTCGGATGATTTTGCCGGTTGGATCTCGGAATCCTACGGTCGGGACGTGAACTACGGCAGCCAGGAAGCGGAGCATCGAGCCTCCTCCCAGAACTGGGAAGAATGCCATGACGTCACCCCACTGGACTGGGATGATACCAACAATTTCACCATGTGGTGGACGATCAATAGGGTTCATTGATGTCGGGCTGACATCTGAAAGTTAACCAATGGAAAGAACCGACCGCTAGCGTAAAGCGGTCGGTTCTTGGTTTCTCTCAGCAGCGGGAGGATTTGTTGTACAGGTCCTGGAAGAGGACCAAGGTGATTTCTTCCTGGAACTGCTAGAGCTTCAGCTTGCTGCCTTCAGCCTCTCGAGTAGGGCAGGGATATCCTCGAAGATGAAGGTAGGTTTGATGGGACTATCTGCTGCGATTTGGCGGGTGGTAACTCCGGTCAGCACCAGGGCAGAATCGATCCCGGCCTGGTTAGCCCCCAGGATATCCGTGTCCAGCTGATCGCCGACCATCAGGGTCTCTTCCGGCGCTGCTCCAAGCTCCTCCAAGGCTGCTTTGAATATCGCTGGATAAGGCTTGCCGACCACATAGGGTTCTACGCCGGTAGCTCCCTGGATGGCGCCGGTCACCACACCGGTGGCAGGGTAGATCCCATCCGGCCGGGGATAGTTGCGGTCAGTATTGGTGGCTACGAAGTCTGCCCCATCCAGGATCAGCCGCATAGCCGTGATGATCTTTTGATAGTTCAAATCGAGGTCCATGCCCGCCACCACGGCGGAAGCCGGCAGGCGGGGCATGTCTTCTCCCAGGGCGATCTCAAAGCCGGCTTCTTCCAGGGCCTCGATCAGTCCCTGCATGCCGATCACGTATAGGGAGGCGCCCCGGCCGTATTTTTCCTGCAGATAATCTGCAGTCACCGTGGAGCTGGTGAAAATGGCCTTTCGCCCGGCCTGGATGCCGTACTGGGTAAAACGATCGATGAACTCGCCCACGGGATGGCCGTTGTTGTTGGTCAGCAGCGCCCAGGGAATCTCGCGCTCCGCCAGGAAGTTGAACAGCTCCTGGACTCCGGGCAGCGGTTGGTCGGCTTTCCAGAGCACACCGTCGCCATCCAGCAGGAGCGCTCGATATTCTTTGAACTTCATAACCACCACTTTACTAGATTGATCCCAGCATATTCTAACATGCCAGTCTCTATCCGCCTTTGTTTTCTGGAGCAAGAACTGGCGGACTTCAGCGAGTTGCCGCAAATATTGGGGTGAGAGGGTATCATTAACTAAGGCTGGCAGCAGACCCTGCCCAGTCACTGATTTCCACTAAGAAAACCGGGGTTGCCAACCTCGGGGAGGGATGCAAATGAGTGAGAAGATCCTGTTGGCCGGTGATCTCGGTGCGACTAACACCAAACTGGCTTACTTTTCATCCAGCGAGGGTGCAGCCTGTCCCCTTCACGAGGAAAGCTTCAAGAACAAGAAGTTCAATGATTTTACAGAGCTGCTGGAGGTCTATCTTGAACACCATCCCCTGGAATTCAGCGGGATCTGCCTGGGAATTGCCGGCCCTGTCATCGACAACCGGGTGGATATCACCAACCTGGGCTGGATTATCGACGGGGGTGAATTACAAAAGAGCCACCATCTGGAAGGCGCCTGGCTGTTGAATGACCTCAGGGCGTTGAGCTACTCGGTGCCTCAGCTTTCCGATCAGGACCTGGTCACCCTTCGCGCAGGCCAGCCGGTGGAGGGGGCGCCTATCGCGGTCATCGCTCCCGGTACAGGCCTGGGGGAAGGTTTTCTGATCTGGGATGGGAAGGAGTACGAGCCGGTCTCCACAGAAGGGGGCCACACCGATTTTGGGCCGACCAATGAGCTTCAGGTGCGCCTGCTGGAATACCTGCAAGATAAGGGGATCCGGGCCAGCTATGAGCATGTCTGTTCCGGGATCGGGATTCCCAATTTGTACAGCTTCCTGCGGGATGGCGGATTTGCTCCGGAACCGGATTGGTTTGCGGATGAGATCCGCAAGGCGGCTGACCCAACCCCGCTGATCTTCAACACCGCCCTGGATGGAAAATCCGACTGCCAGCTGTGCCAGATGACCGTGGAACTCTTCGTTTCCATCCTGGGAGCGGAAGCTGGCAACCTGGCCTTGAAAACCCTCTCACTGGCGGGGATCTTCATTGGGGGCGGCATCCCTCCCCGGATCCTGCCTTGGCTGAAGGAGGACGCTTTCCTGCAAGCCCTGGACGCCAAGGATCCCCACCAGGAGCTGATGGCCCAGATTCCGGTCAAGGTCGTGGTCAATCCCCTTCCCAACCTGATCGG
>JBGCVQ010000048.1:0-7604 GCA_045888315.1 Anaerolineales bacterium
GTTGTTGATCCACTTCAGCGGTCCGATCCGGCCCAGCCAGGTCACAGTCAGAAAGTTGGGGATGATGGTCACCATGGCCGGGATCATCATTGTGCTCAGCAGGATCCCAAAGATCAGTTCTCGGCCCGGAAACTCGATCCGGGCGAAGCCGTAGGCTGCTAGGATGCTGATCGATAACCCACCCACGAGTGATATCCCGGTGATCTTAAGGCTGGTAAAGAAATATTTCGAGAAATTTGCCCGCTCCCAAGCAACCACATAATTGCCCCACTGGGGCACGCTGGGGAAGAATTTTGTCCCCAGAGCTTCCCCGATGGTCTTCAAAGAAGTCGAGATCATGTAGACAAAAGGTACCAAGGAGATGAAGGCACCAAGTATCAATAAGGTGTAGGTCAACAGTTTCAAAACGGTAGAACGAGTCAAGACCATATCCGTATCCTTCCAGCTAAAGGTAAAACACCCGGGATCCCTGGAAGCGGTTGTTGATCAGCGTCAAGCCCAGGATGATCGCGAACAGCACAAAGGCCAGGGCCGAAGCGTAGCCATAGCGCAGTTTCTCAAAAAATTCCACAAAGATATAGATGCTGAAGGTGTCCGTCGTTCCCAAGGCTAAGCTTTCCCGAAAAACCCATAAAGTCACAAAAGCTTTAAAGGTTCCAATGACAGCGATCAAGGAGAGGAAGTAAGTCGTGGGAGAAAGCAGCGGGAAGGTCACGTAGCGGAAGACATCCCATTTGCTGGCCCCATCGATCTCAGCCGCATCGTTCAGCTCAGTGGGGATATTGCCCAGACCAGCCAGGTAGATCACCGTATCATAGCCCACAAAGGTCCAGATTTGGTGCAGTATGATCACCACCAAAGCCAGGCTGGGGCCAGCTGCCCAGGTTGGAAGTTTCAGTCCCAAGGCATCCCCGATGATCAAATTCACTCCTCTGGACTCCTGCAGCCAGGCTTGACCTTGACCACCCAGTGTTCTCAAGATTAGATTAACAATTGCCGTATCCCGGTTCGCAAAGATCTGCCGGAAGATGGCTGCGCTGGCGATGAAAGGCGTCACGTAGGGCAGGAAGAACACCATCCGGAAGAACTCTGAACCCCTTAATTTTTGAAAAAGCAGGATGGCCAGGAACATCGAAATACTAAGCTGGAAGGGAACGGTCCCGGCCGAGAAGAACACAGTCACTTTTAAGCCATTCCAGAGATCCTTGTCCCCCGAGGCCAGCAGGACCGGGATCTCGCCCACCAGCAGCCAACCCCCGGCCAGGAAGATGAAAGCCCCCAGAATCCGGAGCCAGAACTTCCAGTTTTCCCTAGTCTTGGGAGCGGAGTTCCAGCTGAACCAGCCCAGCACCAACAGCAGGATCCCCCCAAAGATTGTGATCACCTGGGGCCAGATGCCTGGATCAGTCCCGCTTTCCAGCGCAGTCTGGTAGGCGAGGACGATCTGCTGGTAGGTGAAATAAAGCAGTCCTACTCCCGCTCCTCCCGCCAGCCAGGCAAGGGTGAACTGGGATAAGAAATTAGTTCCCTGGATTTTCTTATTGAGAACCAAGGCGAGAACACTGGCAATCACCGCCGCTAAGAGCACAATTGAAAAATAATACCAGGCGCGGTACACAGCAGGGGCGTAAAAAGCATCCCGGAGATACTGCATGAACAACTCTCTCGTTTTTTCTACCCCCAGGAGTCTATCAGCAATACCCAGGAACTCGGGCAGCTGGAACCATAGATAGCGCAGCAGGTAGAAGATACTCCAGGCATTCAGTAAAGCCGGGATCGCCAGCAGCCAGGGTTTTTGGTCCAATTCGCGGGACTGCTTGAGGATTCTGCGTATGATCAGGAAAGCCCCGATCAGCGCTCCCAAGCCCAGGAAGAATGCCGCAACATACGTCAGGTTCCCGATTCCCCTGACATAATTCTGGAGTCCAATGAAATCCGTGCGTTTGATGCGCCATTTATGAAGGCTGACATAGAGGGCAAAAGCAACCGGGAAAATGCCAAAGATCAGGATCAGGATCACCGCCGGCAAGATAAATAAATACCCCGTCAGCGCTTCCCTGATATGGCGCATTCTCCGGGGTGTGAATACCTGTAAAATTCGATCCTTCAGCGAAAGAGGGGACTCCATTACTGGCGATTCCTGTTATTCGGTCACTGCTGGTTTTCTCATCGGGTTGGTAGAGCTTATTATAATAAAAGATTTCCCTGTTAAACTTAAAAAATTTCCTATCGGTCGGGCAGTTTCTGGATCCGGAGCGGTTGTAACCTGCCTTTTCCGCCTGATAGGGATATAATTTGGGAGTCTCACCTTAGAAAAGAGGACATCATGGCCGATCTTCTTCAGTCACATTTCAAACGTTCCCTGGAAACGGACCTGGTTTCCCAGGTCAAGAGTGGTGAATTCGTTTATCCACGCTATGATGGTGAATCCATCCTCAACATCCTGCCCAGCGTGGGCGACCTGTTTGAGGTCGAGGGATTCCAGCACCCCGGCCTGAAAGCCGATCTCCTGGACCCCATCCGGGGAAAACCCCAGAACATCGTCCTGGTGCTGCTGGATGCCCTGGCATACCACAGGTTGGAAAACTGGATCAAGGACCAGCCCAACCAGGGCTGCGCCAGGATCAAAGAGGGCGGGCTGCTGGCTCCCCTGACCTCTATCAGTCCCAGTACAACCTGTGCGGCTATCACCTCTTTCTGGACAGACAGCGCAGCCATCGAGCACGGAATCCTGGGCTACGAGATGTGGCTCAAGGAATACGGGATCACTGCCAATATGATCGAGCACAAACCGATCACTTACCGTTCAGCGGGAGGTAGCCTGAGCCTGGCTGGATTTGACCCGAAGACTTTCCTGCCGGTGGATTCTATCGCTGAACGATTCATCGCCTCCGGGATCGAACCGCATGTATTCCAGCATTTCGCAATCATCAATTCTGGCCTATCGCAGATGTTCATGGGAGAGGCTGAACTCCATCCCATCGCCACTGCACCCGATATGTGGATCAATATCCGGGAGCTGCTGGAAAGCCGCCCTCAGACTCGAAAATTCATCTGGGCTTACTGGGGCCAGATCGATGGGACTTCCCATCTCCATGGTCCTGACAGCGAGAGAGCCCAAGCAGAATTCCTGAGCTTCAACGAAGCATTCGAGAATTATTTTCTGGAGAGATTAAGCCCGGAGATCAAGAAGAACACGCTGGTGATCCTGACGGCTGACCACGGCCAGATCACTACAGACAAGAACACCGAGAACTACGAACTCAAGAACCATCCCCAGTTCACGGATATGCTCCACCTGCTGCCAACCGGGGAGAACCGTCTGGCATACCTGTACATCAAGCCAGGCACCAAGTCCGCCGTCCTGAACTATATCCAGGATGCCTGGCCGGATCAGTTTGCTGTCTTCGAACCCGGGGAGATCCTGGATGCCGGTTTATTTGGACCCGGGCCGGTCCACCCGGCAGCGGGTGACCGCATGGGAGACCTGGTAGTGGCTGCCAAGGGAAACGCTTTCTGGTGGTGGGCTGCCAAACCCAATCCCCTGACCGGCCGCCACGGCGGCCTTTCCTCCCAGGAAATGCTGGTGCCCTTCCTGGCCGGCTGGCTCTAGTTTCTGGTAAATCCTGAATCTTAAAACCGTAAGTCGATGGATGTCTGACACTATCCAGTTCATTTGTATTCGATGAAGTGTTATCGATTCACGATTTACGATTTACGATTTAAAGATTTACGTAAAACGGCTGACAGTCACTCCACCGGGTACCCCGCAGCAGCCCAGGCACCGATCCCCCCATCCATACTGGTCAGACCCTGGAAACCAGCCTGGCCCAGCAGGTTCATGGCTTGCAGGCTGCGGTTGCCGGAGCGGCAGTAGATCAGGATCGGCTCATCGGCGGGGAGCTCCCCTGCCCTGGCAGCCAGCTGGTCCAGCGGGATCAAGGTCGCGCCCGGGATATGTCCTGCCTGGTATTCTTCCGGGGTGCGGACGTCCAGAGTGAAGACTCCTTCCTGGTAGAGGGCATGGGCTTCCTGGACATCGATCTCTCGATTTTCTACCAGCCCCAGCGCTGGATCCACAGTCGGGGAGTCATTCCGCAGCGCAATGGCTCCAACTGCAGCCACCGCGACAACCAGGACCAGCACCGCGGCGATGATCCACCTGCTGTTCCCGGCATTCTTATTAGATGATTTGGTGTATTTGCCCATAAGATACGGCTCCTGAGATTGATTTTCCAAACGAATAAAGGTCTGATTTCCCGCTCTTATCCACTTGCTCATTATAGTGATATTCCACAATGGGATGGACTCTTCGACCCTGAATTAACAGAAATAATACGAAAACCAGGGGCTGATCCCGGAACACTCTTCTCCCACTTACAGCTATTCCCTCTGCCTTTCCAGGCATGGTATAGTACAAAATGAAAAAGGCCATGAACAGAGAATCAGCCTCCCTGATCCAACCCATCCAGCTCCTCAACGTGCGGGTGTTTTTGATCCCAACCCAAGGAGGATGGGCGCTGGTCGATACCGGACTCCCCTTCTTCCAGGATAGACTTGTCCATGCCATCCAGGCCCGGGGCGTGGATCTCTCCGGGATCCAGGCCATCATCCTCACCCACGGCCACCTAGATCATATCGGCTGCCTGGCCGCCCTCCAAGACCTCTCAGGCGCAGCCGTCATCTGCCACAGTTCTCTCGCCCCGCTGCTCCATCAAGGCCTTTATGAGGAAGCCGTACCCAGAGTTCCGCTGTGGAAAATCTTCAACCAGCTGGTCCACCAAGCGTTGGGCGGCTCTTTACAGCCGGTCCAGGCCGATGTGGTCTGCGAGGAATCCTTGGATCTGGAGAAATACGGATTGGCCGGACAGCTGCTGCACACCCCCGGCCACAGCCCGGGATCGCTGTCGATCATCCTGGAAACCGGGGAGTGTTTCATCGGCGACCTGCTGCGGGAGCCAGCTCCTGGACGATACGATACCGGCCTCTTCTATGATGATCTGCAGGAGATCTTCACCAGCTTGCGGAAGATCGCCGCCTGGCATCCTTCCCTGGTCTACCTCTCCCACGGCAGCACAATGAGCGGCGGTGAACTGGAGCGTTTCATCAGGGAGAACCATCCTGGTTAAGGAAAAGGCCCGCTGCAGCGGGCCTTTTATCAAGTCCAAAGTCCTTGAGTTAGATATAGAGGTCTCTTTTCTGATAAGCCAGGTAGGCCCCCACCATACAGAACAGGATGATGCCTGCCGAAATCCACAAGTATACCGGTTCGACTTTGGATTCGCGCAGGATCAGGACCGGGTCAAAGTACTTGAAGGGGGACAGGTATTTCAGGAAATTCCACTCCTCTTTCAAGCCAGCGATGACCGAAAAGAAATAGGTGACCAGCAGGATCGAGATGGCGACTGAGCCTGCCTTCTTATGCTCTTTGAGGGCGCTGCCAATGAAAACTCCAATCGCCAGGAAGATCATCTGCAGCAGCACCAGGGCAGCCATGCCCTGGAACAGGAAGGCGTAGAACTTCGGCGTCGGGTCATAGCCGGAAGCGCTGACTGCGTTCAATCCCCAGGTAGCCAGTGCCAGCAGGATACAGTTGGTCAAAGCCGCGGCGGTCTTGGCGGTGATCAGCGTGCTGCGCTTGACCGGCAGCGTCAGGGCATATTCCACGGTCCTATCGCGCTCTTCCTTGGCGATGATATCGCTGCCCCACATCACAGCGGCTATTGCCAGGATCAAACCCACAAAAGCGTACATCACGCCAAAGAAACCCTCCACGGTCGTCAGGTTGAAGGCATCCATGTAGAAGGCATCCAGCATGGCCTTGGGCATCGAGTCCAGCACATCCAGGATCTCAGGATTTGCCGCATAAGCGGTGAACTTCTGGAAGCCGACCACCACAAAAAAAGCGACCACGCCAATATAGATCAGCAGGGATTTATAATTGGCTTTCAGCTCTCTGAGGTAAATTCTCATATTCAAACGACTCCTTCGATCTTTTACACAGCTGCCGTGATATTGCGCTTTTGGTACAGCAGATAGCTGGCCGGGATGGCGACCAGGATCGCTCCCAGGCTGATGGCTACCAGGGACCAGTTATACGCTTGGTGATTGATGATGTAGTTGGGATCGAAATGCCTGAAGGGGGAGATGATCTCCAGGCTGTCCTCCCCGATCATCTTGCCGAACGCGCTCAAGATGTACATCCCAAATGACAGGGCCATCGACAGGGGAATGACACTGCGGACCCGCTTCATCAGCAAGGAGATCAGCAGGCCGACAGACAGGAAGAAGAGCTGGAAGACCACGATCGTCCCCAGCACCATCGCCAGGGTATTGGCGTCATAAAGCCGCCCATCCCGCATGAGGTTGATGGTGAAGAACGAGCTGGCCCAGATCACCAGGTTGGTGATGGTCAGGGCTGCCAGGGCCGCCAGGAACTTGGCTGTCAGGATCTTCGCCCTCCCTACGGGCTTGGGCAGCAGGAAATCCGCGGTCAGCTCCCTCTCCTCGATGGAAACCAGGGAGATCCCGTAATTGCTGGCCTGGATGGCCAGGCAGATCTGGCAGAACAGGAAGACCACGCCGAACCAGCCCAGCAGGGTGCTGAAGTTCATGTCATTCATCCCGAAAGCGATCAGCAGTTCCTCCGGAAAAGCGTCCAGCATCATCTGCAGGTCCGAGGCCCCCAAGGCAATCGCATTGAAAGCCGAAAAGTACACCAGGATGATCAAGAAGTTGGCAGCGGACCAGATGCCCACGGACTTGAGATAGGATTTGAATTCATGCAGGAAGATATTCATAGTTGATCCTTACTCGTAGTAATGGATGAAGATCTCTTCCAGGGTAGGCTCTTCGATCACCACGTCATTGACCTTCATCCCGCCAATCAGCCGGGTGACCTGATTGATATCCCCTTTATAAAAGAAGCTCAGCACGCCATTCTCGCGGTGGAGTTTGGTGACCCCTTCGAATCCAAAGGCTTTCTCATCAAGATTTTCAGCTGCAATGCGGATCTTCTTATAGTTATCCTTCTGGAGGGACTTGATGTCCTGGATATTGATGATGCGGCCCTCTTTGATGATCGCCACCCGGCTGCAGAGCCGCTGCACCTCGCTGAGGATATGGGAGGAGAAGAACACCGTGGCACCGCGCTGGTTCTCCTGCTTGATGAGATTGAAGAAATTCTGCTGCATCAGGGGATCCAGCCCGGCTGTGGGCTCATCGAGCACGATCAGCTTGGGTGAGTGCAGCAGTCCCTGGACGATGCCGACCTTTTTCTTGTTGCCATAGGAAAGGTCATCGATCCGCCGTTTGAGGTCCAGCTCCATCAGCTCGGAGAGCTCATACAGCCGCTTGGTGCAGTCTTTCTTATAGAACGAGGCGGAATATTTCAGGAGGTCGAGCACCTTCATGCCTTCGTAGTAGAAGACCTCGGAAGGCAGATAGCCGATCTCCTGGCGGATCTCCGGGCCGTACTTGATGCAGTCCTTGCCAAAGATCTTGGCTTCACCACTGGTGGGGTAGATCAATGACAGAAAGAGCCGGATGGTGGTGGATTTTCCGGCGCCGTTGGGGCCGATGAATCCAAAGATCTCCTGCTCCTC
>JBGCVQ010000049.1:0-19409 GCA_045888315.1 Anaerolineales bacterium
AAGACCTTCAACGAGCTATTCTGGAGGGAAAACAGCCCCTGATCAGCCTCCAGGAAACCCATGATCATATCCTGACCGCCCTGGCGCTGTATCAATCAGCCCGATCAGGGCAGGTGGTCCAGCTGGCAGATCTCGATCAGGGCAGGTAGCACAGCACGCCCTCGCTGGAAACAAACCACAAAGCGCCCCAGGGATCCACTTCCACCGAACTTATAGATAACTCCGGAGAACCGACATCGGGCAAGACCGGCTGCCAGCTGCCATCCTGGTAGACGACTGTCTCCTGGGAAGAAACCAGCCAAACTCCCCCCTCATGATCCACGGCCAGGCTTTCTACCTGTAGAATACCGTGTGGCACTTCCTCCACTGGATATATTCTCTCCCAGGTTTCACCATCATAAACGAACGCTCCTGTGAGAGTTCCAAACCACAGCCTGCCATCGCTATCTTCCACAATATCCTCGGTATTGACCAGTTCCGGGAGCCCTTCAGATAGGCCTGACCAGCCCCCTTGAAAATAGTAGTTGAAGGAATGTCTGGCACCTACCCAAAGACCGCCTTTCTGATCAAAATAAAGCGATTTTGGTGAATAAAGCGCAACGTATTCAGGAACCGGATTGGGGATCCTGGACCAATCCTCTCCCCATAATTCAAACAAACCATCCCAGGTCGCTGCCCATAAATGACCCCGGGGAGAGATCGCCAGATCATAGACTGCGGTTCCTCCCTTTTCCATGGGTACCACCCGGGAGGTCCACATCCTATCATAACCATCTATCAAGGACACCTGACCCCCCTGGGTACCGACCCATATTCCTCCCGTCTCCAGGGGGAGTATCACATTGATGATAGGAATGGGATCCAGTGGTAAGGTTGACCATGATCCATCATACAGCCAGTAGATCTTTCCATAATAATCAGCGGCCCAGATCACTCCATCGGGTCCGGCGGCAATTGATTTGATATGAGATTCCGCCAGCTCGTCTTCCTTTGAAAAGAGAGTCCAGCCGCCAGCAGGGCAGTTGGAATTTTCCTGGGGGATCCTGGTCGGCCAGGGCGTTGAGGTTGGGGTGGGGATAGATGTGGGGGAAACAGAAGGTGATGGGACGGGGCTTGCTGTTTGGGTCTTCACTGTCTGTTCTACGGATTCCTGGCTATCACACGATCCCGCCAATACCAAGCAGACTGATAGACAAAATACGAACGCCTGTCGGCTGTGTCGGTCCATGAAAGCCCTCCTCTGCAGACGAATAGACAGTTTTCAACCGTTTAAAGAACTATTAATTCCCTGCGGATCGCGGCAGGGGCAATCAATTTGATATATCCTTCCAGCAAGATCAGCTCTTCCTCGATGAGATCCCCGCTGATCCCTGGAGGACCATAGGTGGTGAAGATCACCTCTCGAGTATTCCCGGTGATCCGGGTCCGCTGGTCAGGTCCATAGATGACCGAGGACAAGATGCCTGACTGGTCACGGATGTACAGGTCACCCTCCTTGAGCTGCTGGGAGGATCCATCCATCCGCTGATAGCTTTCACCACCGGCGGCAACGTTTGCCTCCAAGGGAGGCACTACAGAAGCGCAATCATGCCCGGCTGTCAGCAAGCCTGTCTTCAATTCGGCCATGAACATGCACTCCACCAGAGCGGAGGGAGAGTTGATGGATTTGCCCTGAAGTGCCACGGATTCCAATTGAAGCTGGACATGATAGGTCTTCTTGAAATCTCTATAAAACGAATCGTAGGCAGAGAATACCGGCAGCTCTCGGAGGCTTTTTCTATCCAGGCTCCCAAACCGTTCTTTGAGCTCCCCTTCCAGTTCTTCCCTCGCCGCGGTTAAGGCAGGGTGAGAGCGGGCGTTGGACACCTCAGCCAGATGCAGCAAACCGACACATGCCTGAGACATTTTGGCTTTCCAGCCTTCGGAGAGAGTGATCATTATGTCCTACTCCAGTCTTTGATCGATTATTTCGTCAATGGTCCCAGCGATCTCCAAGCCTCCACAGGTCCCTTTTCCCTGATAGATAATCTCGGGCTTTCCTGAGCCTCGTGTGAAACCCTTCAGATCCACATCGATGACAGCGGTCAGACTTTCCAGGATGCGGGGCGTCATGCCATCCAACTCTGGTGAGGATAGAAGTCCTCCTCCACTCCGTTCCGCCGCTATAGTGAGCTCCAACCTTGAAAAACGCCGGTCTCTATCTGAAATGGGTTTTCCAGTGAGGACCCAATTCACGTGGTGATCGTCAACGGTTAAGGAAAGGATCTCTGAACCCAGGTAGGTCGTGAAGCGGTACAATCTACCGTCCACCAGCAAGCCAACCAGGAAGCCCCTGAACCAACCCGAAAGCCAGGGAATGGTCGCCACTGAGGCGGTCAACGAAACACCTTGTTCTAAGAAATGATTGGTCTGCATCCAGATATAAGCCCGGGGGAATGTCTTGCCCCAATCCTTCTCCATATACCCCCGGCCCCGGGAAAAATCCACTACCTGGTCATTAATCAGCAACTGTCCCTGGATGGTGTGGTCCAGGCTCAGGATCCCGTGATAAGTCTGCATCAAGGGGGTGAAGCGATAAGGTCCCATCACTCCTGGAGAAAGCAGAGTTACCGGCCAGGGAGTCAGACCCTCAAAAGCTGCTTCCCCGATTACTCTTTGTCCTTCGCTATCAAGATCCAGTGAAAACCCATGGGAATGGAAGGAGCTGCCCGCGATCTGGATCTGGAATTCAGAAAGATCTGCCTGGAATTCCCCCACAGGGAAACGGTGATATGTGACCTGGCTGCTTGCGCCATTCAGGACCTGGACAAAACAGTGCCTTAACTGCGGATCGGGATGATAGAAGACACCGGGAATGACCGCCCAGCGGTCCTCCCTGTCAGGGGAGATCAGCTTGTAGTACCAGCCCTCAAAGAACTGCTGATCCTGCTTCTTGCCATGAAATACACCAGGGTTCCAGATTTTCAGGTTCATCAGCCAATCCCAAGAAATCCCGTCCAGCCCTTCCTCAAGATCAGATCCACTCCACATCCTCCACCGTGCGGTCTCCTCCGGCGTCCCCGGTATTGATGGTGCCGCTGGGTTCCACCATCAGGATCTGGCACTCCTCTTCTGCAGAGGGTTTGTGCTCCACCCCTCGGGGGATCACGCACAATTCACCTTTCTCGAGATTAAGATCCCCATCACGAAGATGGATAGTCAGTGAACCGTCCACTACCAGGAACACCTCATCGGTCTCCGGGTGGCTGTGCCAGATGAATTCTCCCTGGATCTTGGCGATCTTAAAATGGTAATCATTCAGCCGGGCGATCACTTTAGGAGACCATTGATCCGAGATCAAAGAGAACTTATCGGTAAGATTCACAACGTTTATCATCGTCATTATCCTATGTGAGATTTGATGTTCTTTATTGTAACCTTATCTCCGGATCCCGTCAGGAGTGGGATATCTCCCGGAAAGGACACTCAATGAATAAGCTGATTCCCATAGCCTTAATGACTATCTTCCTTACTGGATGCGGATTTGCCCTTCGGCCCAGCGCTAGCGCTCCCGTGAACAGCAGGTTAGCTGAGTTTGGCCAGGCGCCGGAACTGACCAACGAGATCTGGCTTAACACAGACCAGCCACTGCGGCTGGCAGATTTGCGGGGAAATGTGGTGCTGCTGGAAATGTGGACCTATAGCTGTATCAACTGCCAGCACGTCATCCCCGCCTTGAAATCATGGCATCAGCAATACCAAGACCAGGGATTGGTGATCATTGCCAACCACTACCCGGAATTTCCCCATGAGCGGGAGTTTGAAAACCTGGTAGAGGCCGTCAAGGAGCTGGGGATTGAGTACCCGGTGGCACAGGACAACCAGGGAGCGACCTGGCAAGCCTATAACAACCACTACTGGCCCACGTTATATTTGATCGATAAGCAAGGGATCATCCGCTACAAGCACATCGGTGAAGGCAGCTACCAGGAAACCGAAGCTGCCATTCAGGACCTGCTGACCGAGTGATTCCTGAGCACGCCTGCCTTAAGGAGTATGGCGGATGGTCTTGGCCAGGCAATCGCCTCCCAAGCCATCTTCAGTGCAGATCTTGATCTTAACTTCTAGGTCATGACCCACTGGATTATTGTCAAAAATGGCATTGACATAATAGGCTTCACCAGGGGTAAGGTCCACCTGTTCTCCAGCCGGTACACATCCCGATATATCGTAGAACTTGTCCTGGATATTTTCAATCGGGGCTGAGCCTCCGGTGTGATCGGTGGTGGTGGATTTCCAGGATTCCAGAGTAAAACTGCCGGTATTGTCGATGCGGTATTGCAGGACCCAGAACCAGCTGCAGCTGCCGACATTTGAATAATAGGTGATCTTAAAATCAAAACCAGGCGTGGGTGTTGGTATCGGAGTATAGACTGGAAGCGACTGATAGGGACCTGTTGGTGTTGCGTACTCACCCCACAGCCAGCAGAATCCCGTGGGCTGGTCGGGACGCCTGATGTACCAGTAATCCCCCGAGGTATCGATTCCCACTGCCTCTGCTTCTGTACCTGCCAGGAGTGTTACCAGCCAATCGAAACTGGTTCCCTGGCCTGTCCGGCAGTTGGTATTCTGGGAAACATAGACCCGGGCGACATCAGGGGTAGGTGTCAGGGTTCTGGTAGGCGTCAGGCTGGGCGTGAAGGTGAATTCAGGGGTCGCAGTCTCCGCAGGAGGCTGCTCCTGGGTATCCTGAACAGCAGGTTCCCCCTCCCCGGAAGAACCTCCCGCAGCAATCGTTTCTGCAACGCTGGTCTCCACAAAGCCGGACTGCTCCTGATTTTGCACGCTTGCCACTTGTCCTGGCAGATTGCAGGCCAAGCTGATCACGATCAGCAAGCCGATTATGAAGAAGATCCTGGGGGGCAGCGGCATTTCCAGACGGGTTTTATCTTTCAGGTCCATAGCATCTCCTCTCATGGGTTCGGCTGCAATTTATGAGTTCTCATAGTTTTTCGATCGCTTTTTCAAGAGAGTTGAAAAGCGGTTCAGGCAGGATAGCGTACGCCAAACCAATACCATAGATGAATGACTGCAGTGCATCCTTGCTTTCAGTCCGCAGGATAGGCTCATCCCCGCTCGAAACCACATAGCCATCACCAGATATCTGCACGGATAACCCCCAGTCCAGGCGGTTTGCCAGATCTATTCCACCTTCCAGCTTTCCACCCGGAAAATACCGTTCCAGCATCAACAAGTCATTCATGGTAGAACCTCCCGCTCAATCTCAGTATCGGAAGCTGCCCGGATGAATTGATGGTGCACCTCTCATCATTTATTGTACATTAAGAACACAGCCCCCCTGGACTCGAGCCCAATGACAGGGTGGTCCATAAATCTGCCTATCCACACTTACCCTGGGCGGAATGTTCAAGCTATAAAGGACTCAGAGCCTAGCAGATACTTGTGGAAATGAACCCCTTCGCGATCCAACTCTTCAACTTTCATCATCCCCAAGCGGCCAGCCAGGTTGATCGAGCGCTGATTTTCGGGATGAATGACCGCTGAAAGCTTGGGCAGGTTCAGCCGTTCAAAACCAAATCTGACAGCAGCTGACGCTCCCTCTGTCGCGTAGCCCTTCCCCCAGGATGAGCGGTCCAGCATCCAGACCAGCTCTTCCTCGTCAAACCATTCCAGGAGTTGGATGCCGATACGCCCGATCAGTAGACCTGTCCTCTTTTCCTCAACCGCCCAGAGCCCGAATCCCCGCATATGCCAATGACCCAACATCAGGCACATCCAGTTCCAGGCTTGGCCCCGGCTCATCGCCTGACCGGAATAGGTCGCAAATTGCATCACCTGGGGATCTCCAACAATATCAGTAAACCGGTCCAGGTCGCCGGGTGTAAATGCCCGGAGCAGCAGGCGTTCCGTTTCCAATGTGGGGATCAGTTCAACTTCGGTCATGAAATCCTCTCTTTTTCAGTCCTTGCGGATCGGCTGCCTTAGCACGGTCTTGAGCTTATCAGGCTCAACCCGTCGGGGATCACTGAGGTAGATCTCATGGTGGAGCCCATTGAATTGGTAGACATTCTCAGGCATCCAGACCTCATGGAGCTGCTTCAAGACCGGACCTTCGTCATCGTAGGATCCCAAATGCAGGATCTGAACGGACAGTCCCTCTTGATATACCTCCCAGCGCAGTTTCCCCAGGGAAGGCAGTTGTTTCTTCTTACTGACATCGCTCAGGGCACCCTCGACCATGGCGGGACCGACCCAATCTGGGGTCATGATCATCATCGTCCAATCCCAATGGCTTTTATCTCTGGCAGAGGTAAAGAAATCCATATCCTCTGCCCACCATAATCCCTCAAGGGGAGGTACAACATAGTCTCTGCCTTCAGCTTTACTGAGGAATTTGATCCGGTAGGACACGGCGTACAGCGCTTCGACGGCATCTGCGTATTCCGCTGCCTGATTGGGGTCCCCATGGCCGTCAATTTTTAGGAAGTTCAGATCCGGCACATCCACGATCTGAAAACCCTTGCTGGCTGGCGCATAGAGGTGCTTCAACTCTTTCTTGAAATCAGTTTTTTCCATAGGTCTCCCGTAAATTCTCCTTTATTATAAGCGAGTAAGCGCCCGGGGACCTCCGAGGTTATCCCGACCTCGGAGGTTGCCCAGACCTCGGAGGTCTACCTGAAAGCGGAAGCTCGAATACGGCCAATCTCCAGGATTCTCAACCAGCCCATTCGCAACTGGATTCAAATGGATATAATCGATCAACTGCCCCATGTAAGCCTCGGAGTGGACCTGCTTAGCTTGAAATGCCCCCTGAAATAGAGGACCCACTCGGTCATAGTGATAATTGATGGTTTTCGTGTAGGAGACCGAGAGCTGCATCATCACCCGCGACACTTTAGATGTGATGGCGGTCTTGGAAATACGGGAGACCTCGGAGGTCCCCATGACCTCCGAGGTCTCCTTTACGCGAATTAACAGGTGATAGTGATTGGGCATCAAGCAGTAGGCTATGACATCCAGAACGGGTACCAGGTATTGTTCAACCTTGGAAAGGAAATATCGATAGTTACGATCATCAAAATAGATTTTCCCCCGATTCACTCCCCGATTGTAGAGGTGGAAATAACCTCCCGGGAGGAACTCAACCAACCTTCTAGGCATGCTAACCCCCTTACTGGTGAATATAACTGCCACTGATACCATTCTAGAACCAACCCAGCTGGAAGAACAGCCCTTCGGTCAAATCGGTCCCTCTTGACAAGCTGCCTGACATGCTGTAATATATCGCTTATCGTTATATCGTACTACGGTATATCGTAAGCCAATATATAGTCTAAGGAGAGGCGAATGGCTCAGAGAGAGATCGATCAGCATTTACCGCTGACAGAAGCCACTTTCTACATACTGCTGATCCTGGTTTCAGCCAATCACGGCTACGCCGTGATGCAGAAAGCCGAGGAGATCAGCCAGGGCACAGTGCGGTTGGCTCCCGGAACACTCTACGGCGCTTTTTCTAGCCTGGAAAAAAGCCAGCTGATCACCCTGGCTGGTACGGATGGGAGGCGAAAGATCTATCAGATCACCGAGCTCGGTAAAGCCGTACTACGGGAACAGATCCACCGCTACCAGATCATGCTAGAAAGTGCGGTCAGCAACCCCGATCTGTGGTCCGCGGGCGTCTCCAGAGGAGAGGAATTATGAATTCAAAATCACTAACCAAATTCAAGTGGTTCTGGGCCTGGCAGGATGAAAAAGAAGAAGCCTGGTTGGCGGAAGAAGCCCGTGAAGGACTGCATCTGCAGGATGTCTCGCCATTTGGGTTCTATCATTTCCAAAAAGGGCAGCCGGGAGATTATGTTTACAGGCTCGATTTCCAATCCCTGAAAGCAAGGGATCGGGAATCCTACTTGCAGCTGTTCGAAGATGCTGGCTGGGAACACATTGGAGACATGGGGGGATGGGTCTACTTCCGCCACAAGGTCAGCAGTGCTGAGCTCCCGGAAATCTACAGCGACCTGGAATCTAAGATCGGGAAATATCAGCGAGTGCTGGGGGTCCTGGTGATCTTACTGCCGATCATGGTCATCCTTCTACCCGATGCCTACAAGGTGGACTCGCTGGGAGGACTTGCCAGTGTAGTTGTGGCAGTGCTAAGCGCTGTGCTCCTGCTTCTGTTCAGCTACGCCGTGATCATGCTGATCCGCCGCATCAACCAGCTGAAGAAAACGGCCAGTCCAAACTGAAGCCTGCCCCTTGCTCTGGAACCCGACACTATCCTCATTCAGCATCCCGGGTCATCTACCCAAGTACGGATATACGTTTGCTCGATTCCCAGAACAGGAAAACCGGTCACTGGCGAGGAGGGGAAATCCTCCTCGCCAGACCAATTGGCAACATGTCCAGAAAAGCAATAACTTCCTACGCGCCCTCTATCCAAATTCGGTTTCCTCTGGTACACTTGTCTGGCTTAATCACAGAAATCCGGCCAGGACGGTCGGTTTTTTTTATAGGTGAGATCAGTTATGAATACCAAACGGACAGACATCAGGAATATCGCCATTATCGCCCATGTCGATCACGGGAAGACTACCCTGGTTGACGGGATGCTTGGTCAGGCAAGCGTGTTCCACGAGAAGAAGGTAATCCAGGAGCGCGTTCTGGATTATAACGAGCTGGAACGGGAACGAGGTATCACCATCCTTTCCAAGAACACAGCCATTGAGATCAAGGACCCGCAGAGCGGCCTCCCGGTCACCATCAATATCGTTGACACACCCGGTCACGCGGATTTCGGCGGCGAGGTTGAGCGCGTCCTGAACATGGTCGACGGGGTTCTGCTGCTAGTAGATGCTGCGGAAGGCCCCCGCCCACAGACCAGGTTCGTCCTTAAGAAAGCGTTGGAACTCAACCACAAGGTGATCGTGGTCATCAATAAGGTGGACCGGAAGCTGGCGGATGCCAATCAGGTCCTAAATGACACCTTCGATCTATTCATCGAGCTCGGAGCGAGCGATGAGCAGGCAAACTTCCCGGTCGTTTATACAGTTGCCACTCAGCATCGGGCGGGTTTCACTTCTGACGTCGGGCCGGACCTCCAACCCTTGTTCAAGACCATCCTTTCGTCCATTCCCTGTCCGGTTGTGGAACTTGACCAACCCCTGCAAATGCTGGTCACTACCCTTGAATACGACAATTACCGGGGGCCGATCGCAATCGGCAGGATCACTTCCGGCGCCCTAAAACCAGGGATGGCTGTGGTTTACACGACCGCGGAATCCGAGATCATCCCCAGAGAAATCACATATCTCTATAAATATCGGGGATTGGAACGCCAGGAAATCGATCAGGCCCAAGCCGGTGATATAGCGGCTGTGGCAGGCCTGGAAGGTATCGCGATAGGAGATACGATATCAGAGCCAGACTACCCCAGGACTCTTCCCAGGATAAAAGTCGAAGCTCCAACAGTCAAGATGTCCTTCGGCGTCAACACATCACCATTCTTTGGCAAGGAGGGCACCTGGAAAACCTCCCGCAAGCTTCGGGAAAGACTCTTCCGGGAGCTGAAAAGCAACCTGGCCCTCCGGGTAGAAGAAACCGCATCACCGGACACTTTCCTGGTTTCTGGGCGGGGAGAGCTGCACCTGGCAATCCTGATCGAAACCATGCGGCGTGAAGGCTATGAATTTCACGTGTCCCGACCAGAAGTCATCCTGCAAACCTCTGCCGAAGGTGAGATCATGGAGCCGTTTGAAGAGGTCCGCATTGAAATCCAGCCAGAGGATATTGGTACGGTCATGGAGGCTCTTAACAATCGCCAGGGGGATCTCCAGGACATGCGTGAATCCAGTACTGGAACCGTGCTGCTGACATTCCTGGCACCCACTCGCGGGATGCTTGGCTTTCGCCATCACTTTTTGACCATGACCAAAGGAACGGGGGTCCTGAACACCGTTTTCCATCATTACGGTCCCCAGGCAGGGTCCGTGGAAGTCCGCTCCCACGGATCCCTGGTCGCCTGGGAAACTGGCACTGCGACGACCTTTGGATTGAAGAATGCCGAGGAACGAGGGATCCTTTTTATTGGACCTGGCATTGATGTTTATCAAGGCATGGTCGTGGGCGAGAACAGACGTCCCGATGACATCGAGATCAACGTCTGCAAGACCAAACATCTCACCAATATGCGCAACAGTATTCGCGATATCGATCACCGGTTGGAACCACCGCGGGAAATGAGCCTGGATCAATATATCGAATACCTGGCAGATGACGAACTCCTAGAAATCACTCCTTTGAACCTGCGCATCCGGAAGAAGATCCTCGATCATGGCGCCAGGATGAGAGAAGCGAAAAGAGCCGCTGACAAGATCCCCGGCTGATAGCCAGGATCCCGCCGGCTATAAGAAATGCACCCAGGATCTCGGACCCTGCTGGGCTTTGAATTTGCCGTACCAGTCAGCCAGTGGATAGAGGATCCCCAAGCCCACCAGCCACAGCAGGTACATCACTCCCAGGCTAGACCCGGAAGGGGTGATCAGCCTACCAAGAAGGATATAGATCAGGATATGGCTGACATACGAGAACAGCGCCGTTCGGCCAAATACCAGCAGCGGGTTCTTATCCCCCAGTCTCCCATTCTGAAAGCAGGATAACAGCCAGAGCAGAATCAGGTTGCAGCCCAGGGTCAGCAGCACATAAGCCATGCTGGGCGGATATTTCACCACACTCAGAAATCCCATCCAGCTGCTGAGGGGAAGCGGGCGGATGTTCCCGAACCCATTCAAAACCCGGATGATCGCAAATCCTGCCAGGAACAGCAGGCCCAGGGTTCCTCCGCTGCGGAATGCCTGGTTTTCTCCCTTCTCGATCAGCTTTCCAAAGTACAACCCGAAGACAGTCACTTCCAGCCAGGCCAGCAGGGGATAATTGACCCAGAAGTTTCCCCAGCCCCCTCCATAGACCAGCAGCACACCGGGCAGTTGGTATAAGCCCTTTCCCCAGGCTGCCGGCCCTGGCGTGAGCGCCTCCACACCCAGGAATAGCAGGACGGAGATCAATAACAGGCAGCGGGGGTGCACCTTCAACAACAGCAGAGACAGAATCATGGTAAATCCCAGAGCAGCCAGCACACCTCCATACCATAGAGGTCCCGGAGACCCCGGTAAGGACCAGATCCCTCCGAAGTTGAGAAGCTGCTGCAGTGCGATCAGAAACAAACCGCGCAGAAGAAAATGAAGGCGGATCTGCTTCTCCTTCCAACCCTTCTTCCTCCGAGCAGAAGCGAAGAGGACCATACTGATGCCCATCAAGAAGAAGAACCCCGGGGCGCAGAAATGGGTGACAAAACGGGTCAGGAAATGCCCTGGTGTGGAGAATGATGGGAAAACCCCACCCCAGTACTCACCGCTGGAATGCTGATGGGCAATATGGAAGTTCGCGTGGTCCAAGGCCATCAAGATGATCAGGATCCCCCGGAGCTGGTCAAGGGCCAACAACCGTCCTCTCTTGTCCATTCGATGGAAAATCCCTCCAATTGGAAACCCGCAGCAAAAAGGAAAGTCTCTGGATTGATTATAAACCTCGGGCCGCTGCCTGCTTGATGGGCTTAGATACCTTCAAGGGTGTGGACCAAGGCAGCTCATTCTTAATAAATACAAGCCTTTAAGGTTCCTTCGTTGCAGCCCCCCCTCCGGCGTGATAGAATACCAAGACACCAGGGTTTATGTTTGCGGGGTAGTGTAGTTATGTCCAATATGATCGAAGTGGTGATTGACAGCATCCGGGTCAGCCTGATGTCCCAACAGCGGGTAGTCATTCTGCGTGAAGTCAAATCAGAACGCTACCTGCCGATCATGGTAGGCATCTATGAAGCAGAGCACCTGACACTGGCCCTGCAGGAAGTGGAAGTATCCCGCCCTCTCACCTATGATCTCTTTGTAAACATCCTCGACACACTGAATGCCGAGATCACCCACGTAGAAGTAGTCTCCCTGAACGATGAGACTTACTTTGGGAACATCGCCATCTCCATCAACGGCAGCATGCACAACATCGACTCCCGTCCCTCGGATGCTATGAACCTGGCCATCCGCATGGATGTGCCGATCTTCGTAGCTGAAGAGGTGCTGGACGAAGCCGGGCTGATCCCCGAAGTCGATCTTGCGGAAGCCGGACGAGACGAGACCGTGGACAGTGAGCGCTTATCTGTTTTCGAGAACTACCTTGATCAGATCGTACCCGAGCCCCCTGATGATGAAGGCGAAGACCAGGACGAAGAGGATCAAGGATAGCAGGACCTTCCTACTTATCATCAGCAGCAGAGCCGATAGACCGGATATTCCGGCCAATTACTGACCAAAAGTTGACCCGACCATGACCGAAGCAATCGAATTCGAAGCCGCACCTGAAACCTCTGGACCCCAGATGGTACCCCACAGCCGGGAGGCTGAAGAGGCTGTCATCGGGGCAGTGCTGATCAATCCCGAAGCCTATTATGATGTCGCTCAGTTCCTGCATGCGGAGGATTTCTACATCCACCGCAACAAATGGATCTGGGAAGCCTTCATCGCCCTGCATGACCGCAATGAGGCCATCGACATCGTCACGGTCACCGAGGAGCTGGATCAGCAAGGCCACCTGGCAGATATTGGCGGCTCCGCGTACATCACCAAGCTGATCAACAACGTTCCCTCCTCACTGCATGCCGAAGCCTACGGCCGCCGGGTGGAGGAAACCGCCATCCGCCGCCGCATGCTTGATGCCGCCAACCAGATCGCAAAAATGGCCTACGAGGAGAATCTCAGCCTGGAGACGGTGATGGACGGCTCAGAAAAAGCCGTGTTCAACGTCAGCGAACGGCGCCTGACCAGGGACCTGCAGCCTATCCGTTCCGTGCTCAGTGAGTATTTTGACCGCATCGAGGAACTCTCCCAGCGCGATGAGGCCTTGGTGGGCGTGCCCACCGGGTTCTTTGACATCGATAAAATGCTGGGAGGACTGCAGCCTTCCGACCTTCTGATCATCGCCGGCCGTCCCGGCATGGGCAAGACCGGTTTTCTGCTCTCTGCGGTCAAGAACGCCGCCCTCAACCACAAGAAGCATGTGGCGGTCTTTTCCCTGGAGATGTCCAACGAACAGCTGGTCCAGCGGCTGATCGCCCAGGAAACCGGAATCAACTCCACCCGCCTACGCTCAGGCAAGCTGGCTGCTGACGAGTGGCTGCTGTTCACCCAAGCCATCGAAGTCCTGACTGACACTCACATCTTCCTGGACGATACCCCTGCCCTGACACCGCTGCAGCTGCGGACCAAGTGCAGGCGGCTGCACCTGGAATACAAGCTGGACCTGATCGTGGTTGACTACTTGCAGCTGATGACCGGGGACCTGCGGTCCAACAACCGCGTGCAGGAAGTATCTGATATCTCCCGCAACATGAAGATCCTGGCCAGGGAACTGAACGTCCCGGTCCTGGCCGCTGCCCAGCTGTCCCGGGCAGTGGAGCAGCGCTCCGACAAACGACCGGTGCTCTCAGACCTGCGCGAATCCGGCAGCTTGGAGCAGGATGCTGACATCGTCATGTTCATTTACCGGCCGGAAGTGTATGAGGAAGACACTGCACTCAAGAACCTGGCGGAGATCATCATTGCCAAACACCGCAACGGCCCTACAGGGGATGTGCAGCTGGTATTCCGCAAGAACCTGGCCAAGTTCGAGAATGCGGCCACCCGTGATATCGACCTGTCCCAGATAACCTGATGACATTCAAAGGTTTTCCTCCCGGAAGAATCTCCACTACGCGGATCCCTTCGCTATTCTTCAAGGATCTGCTGCCCCAGATCGATGACCTGGCCGAACTGAAGGTCACCCTCTATGGGTTGTGGCAGATCAACCACCTGGAAGGGGAGATCCGCTATCTCAAGGAAGAGAATTTCAGCGCGGATCCAGAGTTCATGGCGGGCCTGGGCGCCTCGCCCGCCGCCCAGCTCTCCGCCCTGCGGGGCGGGCTGGAGCGGGCGGTGAACCGCGGCACCCTGCTCAAGACAGCCGTCCCGGACGGGGAAGGAATCCTGGAAATCTACTTTTTCAACACCCCCCGGGGGCAGGCCGCGGTTCAATCCGTCGCAGACGGATCGTGGCGTCCCTCTGACGGAGACCTACCCACGCCAACCCTCAGCCTGGAACAGCCTAACATCTTCCAGCTTTACGAGGATAACATCGGACCCCTGACCCCGCTGATCGCTGACACGCTGCGCGAAGCCGAAAAGGAATTCCCCGAAAATTGGATCCGGCAGGCTGTGGGAATTGCAGTTCAGAACAACGTCAGGAAATGGAATTATATCGAAGCCATCTTACGCAGTTGGCAGGACGGTGGAAGAGATGAAAGACAAGATAGAGGACATACTAAAAAAGACCGCCGGGGATATCTCGAAGACGAGTTCGCAGAATTCATCGAGGACTGAGGAGCCTTCCTTACCCGGGGATCCCAATTGCGAGATCTGCGGAGGCGTTGGCTACCTCAGGCAGGACCTCCCCGTCGGACATCCCGATTTCGGCAAACTTCAGATCTGCGTCTGCCGGGAAGGTCAGATCAAGAAGCAGGCCCGGGATGGGCTCTATCGGCTGAGCAACCTCGAGGAATTATCCCACCTGACCTTCGATAACTTTGAACCCCAGGGTCAGATCGGCCTCGGACCAGCCCAGGCTGCTTCTCTCGAGCGGGCTTTCAATCACGCTCAGCAGTTTTCCAGGACACTGGAGGGCTGGCTGATGCTGCAAGGCCCGTATGGCTGCGGGAAAACCCATCTGGCAGCAGCTGTTGCCAATTTTGTGGTCGATCTTGGTGTTCCCACCCTGTTCCTGACCGTCCCTGACCTGCTTGACAACCTGCGCTTCGCCTACAACAACCCGGATGCGACTTTCGAAGAGCGTTTCGAAGCCATCCGCCGCTCCCCACTGCTGGTCATGGATGATTTTGGAACTGAAAATGCCACGCCCTGGGCCCAGGAAAAACTCTTCCAGATCCTCAACTACCGCTACATCAACAGTTTACCCCTGCTGATCACCACCAACCTCTCATTGAGTCAGTTGGAGGGCCGGATCCGCTCCCGGCTGCAGGACCCCGAACTGGTCACCCGGGTCAAGATCCTCGCTCCAGATTACCGCCGGCCAATGGATGACACCGGCCACAGCGAACTATCCTCACTGAACCTGCTGGGAGACCACACATTTGGGAATTTCTCTCTGCGCGATGATGAGAATCTCGACAAGGAAGAGCGCAAGAAACTGGAAAGCGCCTTTAAAGCGGCCCAGAAATATGCCGAAAAACCCCAAGGCTGGTTGGTCCTCCAAGGTGGTTTCGCTTGTGGGAAAACCCACCTGGCGGCGGCGATCGCCAACTACCGCTCGGCAGAAGGCATCCCTCCCCTATTCATCATGGTTCCTGATCTGATGGATCACCTGCGGGCTACCTTCAGCCCGGACAGCACCGTGAGCTATGACCGCCGTTTTGACGAGATCAAGACCACTCCGCTGCTGGTGCTGGACGACCTGGGCACGGAATCTATGACACCCTGGGTCAAGGAGAAGCTTTACCAGCTCTTCAACTACCGTTATAATGCCGGCCTTCCCACCGTGATCACCACCACGGACAAACTCAGCGAGATCGATCCCCGTATCCGCAGCCGCATCCTCGACCGGCGCATCTGCCGCATCTACGCTATCACCGCCCCGCCCTTCCGCGGCGGCAGGTAGGCCGAGGGATCCCTGTCAGTCTGCTAAGGCAGGCCAGCAAACCACCATTCGATCCACTTTCTCGCGTGCTTTAAACCACACCTGGGAATTAACATGATTCTTATTATCCCACCTCCTGTTTTTGCTAGAATGGGGGTGGATTTGTTAGCTTATGAGAGGAGTTAAATGATGGCTAAGAAAAACGTGTTGGTAAAGAGCGAACAGAGGAAAAAACTGAGCGATTCCGCTGCCTTCCTGCGGGAGCTGGCAGATAAGATCGAGACTGGGCAGGTTACCCTGATGCAGGCCGGACAGGATGTCGTGATCGACCTTCCTGAGACTGTCAGCTTTGAACTGGAATACAATGAACAGACCAAGAAGCGCGGGTTGAAGAAGCAGCTTGAAATCGAACTGCAGTGGACCGAGGGCGGCAGGAAACATAAAGGCGTCAGCCTGGGCTGACCCGAGTACGCCCAATCGCTTTCCAGCGCCGTCCTGAGGACGGCGCTTTTCGGATCTGCATCTCCGAGCCTGCGGTATACTAGGGATACGGATCAAGACGGAGAAAACCATGAAAGAACCTGAAGGCTATCCTCTCTCAAGACCCCATCCCTGGCATGGTCTGGACGTTGGTCCCAACCCCCCTTCAATCGTCTATGCCTTTGTGGAAATAACGCCGTTTGACCTGGTCAAATATGAGCTGGACAAAGAGACCGGCTACATGATCGTAGACCGACCCCAGGACACATCTTCCCTGCCCCCAGCCCTCTACGGCTTTATCCCCCAAACTTACTGCGACGGCGGTGTAGCAGCCTTGATGCAAGGCGCTGACCGGGGAGACCACGATCCCCTGGATATCTGTGTGCTCAGCGAGCGCTCCATCTCCCGGGGAGACGTGCTGCTGCGGGCTAACGTGGTCGGCGGTATCCCTACCCTGGACCACGGCCACGCAGACGACAAGATCGTCGCTGTCCTGGAAGATGACGCCTTATGGGGCGGGATGACCGATATTTCCGAACTACCCCGAGGTTTGATCACCCGGCTGCAGCACTACTTCGCAACTTATAAGACCCAGCCTAACGAGCTCTCAGAAGTCGTTGTGGGAAACCCCTATAACGCAGAGCACGCCAAGAAGGTCATCACCACCGCCATGGAGGATTACGCCAAGGCCTTCTCGTAATGTTCAGGGAAAGCCAGTTCAGGAGGGCTTGATGAGCGACTTCACACGAGTGGATCGGTCGGTATCGGCGGCAGGCTCCTATTACTCAGCCCTGGCACCTTGGTACGATTTCCTGGCCTCCAGCGAGAAGAGGTACATCAAGAAGGGATTGGATCTGCTCGATCCGCAAGCAGGAGAGCGCATCCTCGAGATCGGCTTTGGGACAGGGTATGCCCAGCTGAGGATCGCGGACGCCGTCAGGGAAGGCCTCAGCCTGGGCCTGGATCTCTCCCTGGGCATGGCTGCCATCGCCCGTAAGAAACTGCACCGGAGTGGACTCGGAGCACACGCCGAACTGGTCTGCAGCGATTCCCTGCCCATCCCCGTGTCAGACAGCACAATGGATGGGATTTTTTCCAGCTTTACATTAGAGCTATTTGATTCCCCCCTGATCCCTGACCTGCTGAGCGAGTGCCGCCGGGTGCTGAAATCTGGAGGACGGCTGGTGGCGGTCTCGCTCTCCAAGGACGTGCCCCTGCCCTGGATGGGCCGCCTTTACGAAACTCTCCACAGCCGCTATCCCCGCCTGCTGGACTGCCGCCCCATCCCTCTCAAGGATCTGCTGACAGGCAGCGGATTTGAGATCCAATATTATGAAATCGTGAAAATGTGGGGATTGCCTGTCATCACCGCCCTGGCCATTCCCACTTCCTTCTGAACTGCGTTTTTATCGGGGTGATTCAATCGAGAATCTGCCGGAGGTGATCAGCTGCCTGATCTGGTCTTGCCTGGCAAACAGCTAAGCCTAGCTGCTCCAATCCCCCTTGCTCCTGTGTATATGGTAGGAACTCGAAGTACAGGCCGCACCCCGGTCCATTATGGGCAACGACATTGAAGGCAACTTGTCGGCCCAGGCCGGGCATAATAGCCCGGATAGCTCGACTGGCGTCCTTCCAACCCTGGGTGACCACCCGGAGCTCAGCCGGTGCCAGCTGGTGTAAATACCTTTTTCTAGGGTCGGTCACTGCCAGGATCATTTCATACGGCCGCCGCATAAATTCCCCTACCAGCAGAACTGCCCCACCGTACTTCCTAACCACCAACTCTGGGCGGCATTCCTCAATAAGATATTTGGAAAAACAGATCCCCTGATTGTTCTCGAATTGCTGATCGCGGAGGATCCGCAGGGGAGCGATATTGCCCAATATGATTTGTTGATGTCCATGCTCCAGTGATCCACCCACCGCAGAGCCAACATTCTTGATGATAGATACGTACCAGTTCTCTTCCTGGGCTATTCCCGCTTGCTTTTTCCTGCTTTCGATTTCCGAGGCTGCGCCTAGGAGGACCTTTTCAAGCGCAGCCAGGCGCCCCATGACTGTGAGGCAGTCCGTGAGGGATAAATTGTACCAATCATCATTATGGACAGACGAAGTCCACTGCACGAAGTGCAAGCCCCGGGGGCTGAAAGCTTGGCTTTCCACATTCAAATCCGTTAGGGTTGGCGGAGGAAGTACCGGATAGAGATTCTTGTTGATAAAGGTGATTCCGTCCTCAAGATGAGCCCAATCAAGGATTCCAGTAGTCTCTCCGCGGCAGATTGGACAATCCCCCTCGCTAGTTGGACCGGATGGCGTCCGCGACGGATAATCGCGAGGCCGCAGGGAGCGAGCCGGATTGAAGATCACGGGTTCTCCGTTCCTGGGGTCGATCGCTGATTGGATCCCCCGGCAGGATTCCATCAAGATGGGATCAGACAGGAATGAAGCCAGGATTTGATCGAGGGAAAGCTCTGCTATCGACTCATGCTCAATGCTCTGGAGTAGGAAATCGGGAATTGTATCCATACCAAGAAAGTCTACCTTCTTAGTCCAATTTCATCCATGAAATCCTGGACGATATGATTCCAAGTGAAGTAAGGTATTGCCGCCTGGTAAGCGCGCTGGCCCATCTTCTTGCGAAGGTCCTCATCGGATAGAAGCAGATCCAGGGCATATGCAAAACCCTCCACATCACCTGGAGAAACGATCAGGGCTCCTTCCCCCAGCAATGCTTCCTGGCCGGTTTCGGCTGCCAGGACGCGGGGGCTTTCGCCAACCAAATATTCCGTCACAAAAGGGACCAGGTCACTGGAGATAACCGGCACCTTGGTCGCGGCAGCTTCCTGGACAGACATACCGAAACCTTCCATGATCGAGGGGGTACAGTAGACAGCGGTTACCGCATAGAGGGCAGGAAGCAGGTCCCAGATGGATCCCACCACGGCCGTGGATCCTTCCAGGCCCAGCTGCTCGATCAAGCTTGTCAATTCCTGCCCCAGGGGAATTTTATCCCTGTCAATTGAAATGACCAACAAGGTATCAGGTTGCTTGTCCCGGATTTTTGCATAAGCCCGGATCAAGATATCCTTTTGCTTTGTCCTATCCGTTCTGCTGATCTCGAGTATGATTCTTCTTTTATGAATTTGCGAGCGGTCGATGCCAGACAGATCAGACAGCAGATCCCAGATAGGATGTCCTCT
>JBGCVQ010000050.1:0-4796 GCA_045888315.1 Anaerolineales bacterium
GAGCGATTGAGATTCAACTGGTATAGCTCTGCCTTGACTGCCGAGAGTTGCGCCCGGAGTTCCACCGCATCCCCCTGCTTCCTGCCCGGCTGTTCTTCGTATCTGAAGATCGCATCCCAGACGGTGTCCAACCGGACTTCCAGCTGGGACCTCCGCAAGGACGCGCAGTCACCTCCATGGAGGAGGCTTTCCCGGAGGAGCTCGTCCGATTGGGTAAAGGCGGATTCCGCGGCAGCGCCATTGCCGTTCGCCAACCAGACCACCCCTTCTTGTTCGTGGAGCCGCCAGTCCAGGGGTCTGATGGAGACCGCCGAGGAGATCTTGCTGGTATCGAAATCCTCCAGGGCTTCCGAGGCCAGGCTGTCAGCTTTTTCGATATCGCGGATGACATCCAGGCCGTCGAACTGGACGTTTTCCTCCCGGTTGGTGATATCCCCAATGGTATTTTCAATAGCCTTGGTGACCACTCCCGCGGGTTTGTAGCTGCCGTTCTCGTACATGTCATTGTGCTCAGCCCAGTACATGAAGGCCTGTTCTGCGACGCGAAGGTCATAATTCTCGCAGGCGGTCAAGAGGATGATAGGGAGGGTCATCAGCAGCGCCAATAGGATTTTCACTTTGGACGTTTTCATTGTTGAACCTCCTCCAGCAAGCCTTCAATTCCCAGGTACTGCAGGGTATGCATGACATCGATCTCGATGTTACCGAAGAACTCCTCTCGGCTGATCGAGCCGTCAACGTACTGATCGATCAAATCCTGATCGACCGTGAAGGCGGTTGCTGTGTCGCCCTTCTCGTCCCGGTAGTCCACGGTGACATGCGCCAGCCGCAGATTCTCAGCCCGGTTCTTGGCCGCCAAATCCTCCAGGATGGTCAGAAAGACATCACTGTTGGTGTTGAGGGGATCCAGCCCCTGGTAGCCGGCGCTCTCATCGAGGATGATGAAAGCCCCCTGAGTGGGCTGGTTCTTGATGGGGATCACGTAGACCTTTACGCCAGGGATATCCAGATCGGAGAAGGTTTGGGTCAAGCTTTGGCTGGCGACCAGATCCGGGGCTGCCTCATAGGCTTCCTTGGCCTCCATACCGAAGATTCCCAGCCATCCGGCGAGTTTTGGGCCAACAAAGACCAGACTGGCCAGGCAGGCAACTGTGACCAGGGGGATCAGGATCAAGTATAAACAGCAGCGCCCCCGTTTCTTCTCGGGTGGCGCTGAGCTCTCGACAGGTTCGCTCATGGGTTGTCTCCTTGGCTGGATGGGGGGATATATCTCATTATAGCCTTATTAGCCTAATTTTCGGTGAATTTTCGGGATTTTGGCGTGGGTTGACTCCGGCGATCAGGGAGGAGAAACGGCCTGGAATACACAAGAGATCGGAAAAGCCCTCACCCCGCTGGAGAGAGGTCAGGGCTTGAGGTTGTTTGTTCGAAACCAGGACCGGGTCCCTTTATGGGACCCGGTCCTGGGATTTCCTAGGGCACCGGAACCAACAAGAAGTAAATCAGGGCGCCCAGGCTCAGGGCCAGCAATCCAGCCACGATGATGATCATCCCCCAGCTGATGCTCTTCTGTTCATTCAGGTTGTTTTCGTTCATGATTCCTCCATTTGGATAACTGGACCAGGTTTCGTCCTATCAATCGCTCACCAGCAGTGCCTTGGCGAACTTACCGTGAACTTTGCCCACCCAGCGGGCCAGGTGCATGCACCCGGTGGTGATGAATATCCCCAGGCCGCAGAATAGCAGGGAAAGCAATACGGCGCCTGGATCTGATAATGACCAGATGTAGTTCCCACTCTGCACCACGCCTAAGGGAATCCCCATTGCCAGCACCACGATAGTCCCAACAGGGGTCAGTGCCAGGCCCAGCCCCAGGGCCAGGAAGGTCACCATGAAACTGAAATAGATCACACCCAGGGGCAGCATGAGGATCATATAGATCCAGGACAGCCAGGTGGCTTTGCCAAGCAGAAGGGCTTTCAAGCGCTCTTTCCAGGGCAGGCTGCTGTCGGTGAAGGAGGCCCGGCGGGGCATGCGCTCCCCCAGCAGGGATTCCACCAGCCGGCCCTCCAGGAAGGCAATTCCCCGGAAGGAAAGCAGGAAGATGATGGTGACCGGAATGCCGATGATCAGCACCATCACTCCCAGGGAGGTGGCCAAGCCGGTCACCGCCCAGGAGAAATACAGCGTCCCGGTGATGATCGAGATCAGCATGTAGACCAGTCCGCCCCAAGCCCGAGGATCCGCAAAGACCCCGAAAAAGCCAGGGTAGGATTTTTTAGCAGAGTCAGCCCGGCGGGCAGCCGGCGTGTCAGCCAGGGCGGGGGGTAGGGCAGCTTCCCAGCTGCGGTAGGCCTGGGCGATCTCCTCCGGTTCTCCATATTCGCTGATGATCCCCTGGAGGACCTCGCCTTCAGCAGCTCCTTCCTTCCCGGACAGCTCGCTATCCAGGGCGGTGCGCAGGTGCTCCTCGGCATCTGCCAGGGCATCCTGGATGGTGGCCTTGTCAGCGCCCCGCAGGGCAGCCTTAAGGTCGGATAAATAAGAGTGGATCAGTTCATCTGTGGTTTTCACTGGTAATCACCTCCCAGTACGTTGTCAACAAAGGTTTTGGTTTCTTCCCAGATGGCGGTCCAGGCTGCCAGGGCCTCGCCGCCGGCTTCGGTGGCGTGATAATAGCGCCGGGGCGGCCCGGAATCGGACAGCTCCCGTTCGCTAGCCAGCAGCCCCTGGCTTTCCAGGGAGCGCAGCACGGGGTAGATGGCGCCCTGCTTGACCATCACGCCTTCCTCGTCCCCGGCTCCGACCAGCTTCCCGATCTGGTAGCCGTAGAGGGGCGCCTCGGACTGGACCAGGATACTCAGCAGCGCCAGGGAAACCGTGCCGGCGCTGAGCTCCTTCTGGAACTTCTTATGGGTTTCCATGATGTCGATCAACTCGTGCCTCCTTCGTTTTTTTTCCGAAGGGATGAAAGCCTTTTAAAGGCTTTCATCCCTTTTATATTACTAACTGATATGTATAGTGCATTTATTACTACTATGAAGTTAATACTACAATAAACTGAAGAGTATGTCAAGGGCTTTTTCATGAATGATTTTCTGAATTCAGAAGTAGAATAGGAAAGGCGGCTGAGCATGCCCAGGAGGACTAGGATCCTGCTGGACCAGAATGGTCCGGGCCGCCCGAAATCCGAACGTTATTCAAGGGAGTGATCTGCATGGCCGATGAGGGATCGTTAGCAACCGCCCGGAACTTGATCCGGGCTGAAGGTCAAGCCGTTATCAGCGCTGCCGACGGGATCGGGGAACCTTTCCTGGCAGCCCTGGCGCTGTTGGCTAATTGTAAGAAGAAAGTCCTGGTCACAGCGGTGGGGACGTCGGGAACCATCGCCCGCCGCCTGGCTCATCTGCTGGCCTCGGGCTGTGGAATGAGCGCTTTCTATTTTCATCCCGGGGAAGCCCTGCACGGCCCCTCGGCTATGGTCGAGGAGGGTGATCTGCTGATCGCCATCTCCAAAGGCGGCAAGAGCGCTGAGCTCAACCAGTTCCTGGGGATCGCCCGGGAGCGGGGCGGGAAGGTCATCAGCCTGACCTCCAGCCCGGGGTCAGATATGGCAGCCCAGAGCGATATCGTGCTCGAGGTCCCGGTCAATCCCGCGGCTGAGGACGAGGGCATCCTGCCTTTCGGCAGCACCCTAACCACCGCTGCCATCGGAGATGCCCTGACCTACCTGGTCCGCAGAATGCGCGGCTTTGACCTGGGGGAGATGAGGCAAACCCATCCTTCCGGCGCGACTGCTGATGTTGTGGCACAAATGAAGAATCGGACGGGAGAGGAATAAATGGACCAGGAACCCTCCAGACTGAGATTATATATTGACAGCGCCGCGACCGCGGACTGGGAGAAATACCTGCCCCTGGGCTTGTTCTACGGGGTGACCACCAATCCCAAGCTGCTGCGGGCGGGGGGGATCGGCTTCAACTACCGGGAAATCTCTGGGCTCGCCAAGGAAGCTTTCTACCTCGGAGCCGGAGAGATCCACCTCCAGGTGTGGGGTGAGAACTCCGAGGATTACCTCGAGGCCGGCCGGGCCCTGGCGGACATCGATCCCCGGGTGCAGGTCAAGGTGCCCATCGACCGGGTGGGGCTGCTGGCAGCCCGGACCCTGATCGGGGAAGGCATCCCGGTGACCCTGACCGCCCTGCACTCGGCCAAGCAGGCTCTGAGCGCCGCTGCCCTGGGCGCGGCCTACGCTGCGCCCTACCTGGGACGGATGAAGGACGCCGGGAGGGACGGCCTGGAAGAGGTGCTCCAGATGGGCCGCATCCTGCGCTCCTTGGAGAGCCCGACCCGGCTGCTGGTTGCCAGCATCCGGGACACGGCCGACCTGGTCGCCCTGGCGGCTGGAGGGCTGGACACCTTCACCCTCACCCCGCCGATCATCGAGGATCTGGTGGCGGACGAGCTGACCCGGGCGGCGGTGGAGGCCTTCGCGGCTGAGGTCACAGGGGAGTAGGGCAGGGAACTGGTTAGATAACCTTAAAATTAATTGACAATCCCCTGGTCTCATGCTACAGTGGATGTACTTGATTGACGTCGGAAGGACGGTTTAGACTGCATCAGGTGTCAGGAGGAGAGATCCATGCAGGTTAACCTGGCTCAGGAAAAACGGTCCGCGAGGTGGGTATTCTAGAATTACCGAGGTGTATGCGCTGCCCGCCACCCCATCACCTCCCAAGACTGCTGGTGTCCCGACGCACCGCAAAAACCTGAGACTCAACATCTCAGGTTTTTTT
>JBGCVQ010000051.1:0-79362 GCA_045888315.1 Anaerolineales bacterium
CAGACAAACGATACTTGTAGGATAAAATTCCTATATTGGAAAAATGATGCCAATCTGGAGGGAACCACCATGGAATCCAAAGCAGGTGCCCAGATCAGCAAAAAAGCCTTCATCCAATCCGCCCTGATCCTGCTGGCCTTCATGATCCTGGCCGGGGTCCTGACCCGGGTCGTCCCGGCTGGCTCCTTCCAGCGCTTCACGGAAGGCGGCAGGACCTTGATCGACCCTGGCAGCTATCAGGCAGCTCCCCGGCCGGATTACCCGGTCTGGCGCTGGCTGACCGCTCCCGTGGAGGTTCTCTGGAGTGACGACAGCCTCCTGGTGATCGTCATCTCGCTCTTTATCCTGATGGTGGGTGGAGCCTTCGCTGTGCTGGACAGCAGCGGGATCCTCAAATCCGCCCTGGGCCGGATCGTGGTCCGCTTCAAGGACAGCAAATACCTCCTCCTGCTGCTGATCACCTTGTTCTTCATGGTCCTGGGGGCTTTCTTTGGGATCTTCGAGGAGGTCGTTCCCCTGGTTCCCCTGGTACTGTCGTTATCCTATTATCTGGGTTGGGACGCGCTGGTCGGGCTGGGCATGAGCATATTGGCTACTAACCTGGGTTTCTCGGCGGCTATCACCAATCCCTTTACCATTGGTGTCGCCCAGGAATTGGCCGGTCTGCCGCTGTTCTCTGGCAGCTGGTTCCGGATCCCGATCTTCCTGGCCATCTATGCTGTCACCGGATTCTTCCTGGTGCGCTACGCCAAGAAGGTGGAGCGCTCCCCGCAAAGCTCGCTGGTCTATAGCGAAGAACAGACCAGCGCTGTTAAACACCGGCCCCTGGATCTGAGCCAGGATCTGGAAAGAGCTCCAGCTATGCGCCGGGCAACTCTCTGGTTCGGGATCTTTCTGGCTTTGATCATCCTGGTGTTGATTGGAGCGCCTTTCATTGACTTCCTGTCCGATTTCGCTCTGCCGTTGGTGGGCATTTTCTTCCTGGTGGGAGGGGTGGGAGCCGGTCTGTTGGCCAGCCCTGACAAGAAAGCGGTCTGGAAGGCACTCGGGGAAGGGGTAGGGGGTATCGCACCCGGGATCCTGTTGATCCTGATGGCGGTCAGCATCAAGCACATCGTGGTCTCAGGCGGGATCATGGATACCATCCTGCATCGGGCGGCAGGCGCTTTTCAAAGCGCCAATCCCTTCTTCTCGACGGTACTGATCTACCTGCTGGCTTTGCTGATCGAGTTCTTTGTGGCTTCGGGATCGGCCAAGGCCTTCCTGATGATGCCCATCCTGCTGCCCCTGGCGGACCTGGTAGGGGTCACCCGCCAGGTCACGGTCACAGCCTACTGCTTTGGAGACGGTTTTTCGAATATGATCTACCCCACCAACCCGGTGCTGCTGATCGCTCTCGGTCTGACCGTGGTGGGATATCCCAAATGGCTGCGCTGGACCCTGCCCCTGTGGGGTGCCATCCTGCTGATTACCCTGGCCTTCCTGGCCCTGGGCGTAGCTATCGGCTACGGACCATTTTAATTCCTCATCTCAACTGGACATTGCCATGAACGATCTCTATTCCATCACTTTCCCGACGACCTATGAGGAATCCGTCGCCCAATTCCGGGAACAGCTTTCCCGGATCCAGAACCGCTGGCCGGCTGCGTCCCTGGGGTCCAGGCTGATCTCTGCCTTGGAGGACCTTGAAATCCAATGGATCCTGGCTGACGCAATAGACTCCCCGGAAAGGCTGTTGATCCTTTCCACAGGACTGCACGGCGTGGAGGGATATGTAGGCGCTGCCATGCGCTCCTTATTCATCCAGGAATACCTGGACAAGCTGGATCCGGCGACAACAGGACTGCTGCTGATCAACAATCTCAATCCTTGGGGGATGAAGCATCACCGCCGGGTCAATGCCAACAACGTCGACCTCAACCGCAACTTCATGGAGGAAGAAGGGGAATTCCAGAAGAATTTCAATCCTGATTACCAGCTGTTTGATAACACACTCAACCCCAAGCGTCCCTTAGGACCTCCCTGGTGGGAGACCTCCGGATTGCTCCTAAGCGTTTTGGCCAATCTCTTGCGGTTCGGGATCAAAGGTCTGCGGGGGGCTGTGCTGCTGGGCCAGCAGAGCAATCCACAAGGGTTGTATTATTCCGGGAGGGAGTACCAGGATGAAACGCTCTTGGTGCGCGAGTTGATTCTGGATGGCTTTCGGAAATATCCCGCGCTGACCCAAATAGACATGCACACCGGCTATGGACCGCGCTATCAGATGAGCATCGTCAACTCACCTAACGAATCCCGGGGCCAGGCGGCACTTCGAGAGGCCTTCGGTTACCCCCTGATCGTGAAGGCTGATCCGGAGCAGTTCTACAGCATGAAGGGGGATATGATCGATTGGGTCTACCGCCACCAGAGATCCGCAGCTCCGGAAGCCGCTTATTATGGGGCAGCCTTTGAGTTCGGCGTCTATGGCGATGGCATCCCCAATGAGATCAGGAGCCTGCGGACGATGATCTTCGAAAATCAGGCTTTCCAGTATGGGGCGGTCAACGATCGGCTCGCAGAATGGATTGACCGGGAGCTGCTGGAAATGTACTACCCGCCGGAGGATGATTGGCGGGAGAAAGCGCTGTCAGATTGCCGCAAAGCCTTGAGCGGGGTATTGGGAGCACAGGGATTCCTGCCATAGGGAATTTCAATCAAACCGGAGAATGCTCGGATCCTTCTGCTACGCTGCAGTCCCTGGCAGCTTGTTTGAACCTGGCACCGCATCGAGAGTCCTCTTCATCCGCATTACGCAGATCGGCCGTTACTGGGTTGGATGATCACCTATCGGGATAGAAAAGAAGAACCGACTGCCTTGATTGAAGCTGGATTCCACCCAGATTCTCCCCCGATGGGCTTCCACGATATGTTTGGCGATCGATAAGCCCAGACCAGTCCCGCCGGATGACCGGGCCTGATCGGTCTTGTAGAAGCGCTCGAAGATCCTATCCAGGTCCTGTTCCGGAATCCCGGTTCCAAAATCCTCCACTGAAAAGACCACAGATCCCAGGTCACGGTAGGCAGCCAGGATGATCCTATTTCCCCCATCGCTGAATTTGATCGCGTTGTGAAGTAAGTTCACCAAGACCTGTTCCACTCTCCGTGGGTCAACCTGGATGCGGGGCAGGTTCTCTTGTGTCTGGATCTCTATTTCCAGGTTTTTCCGATCAGCCTGGGTGCGCATGCGTTCGAAAGACCTGGAGAGAAGAGTTCCAGGAGAGGTGAGCTTGAGATCCAGCGGGACTCTGCCGCTCTCAATCCGGGATAGTTCCAACAGTTCTGAAACCATCTGGGTCAGCGCGTCGACTTCAGTCTCCATCCTTCCCAAGAATCGCCTAGCAGCCTCGGGATCCTCCAGCGCGCCTTCCTGGAGCGTTTCACTGAGCGCTTTTAACGAAGCCAGAGGAGTGCGCAGCTCGTGAGACAGATTGCTGATGAAATCCTGACGGGTGGTCTCCAGCCGGCGGAGCTGGGAGAGATCCTGGAAGAGCATCAGTATATACCCAGGAAGGACTTCACTGAGAGGGATTGCGAATCCCTGCAAGAAGACCTTTTGGGAAGGGATCTCGACAGTGGCGCTGGTTTCCAGCTGGGTTTCCAGGCAGGTTCGGTAGAGCTCGATCCACTGGAATTGGCGGAGAACTTCGGCTACGGTTCTGCCCTGTGCCTTTTCCGTCTTGATCTGGAAAATCTCCTCGGCAGCCGGATTCAAGGAGATGATATCTCCCCGCTCGTTGATCATGACAATCCCGTCCGTGATCAAATCAAGGACGGTTCTCAGGATCTCCGCTTCTGACTCTGCGTCCTTGATCTGTAAGTCCAGGGAGTTGAGCAGGATCTCTGTGGCGTAAAGCAGGGGACCGATATCGCTGGGTTGGTGGAGTGATTCGAGAATCTTCTGGTCACCTTTTAAGTGCTCTTTGAGATTATCGGCAAGCTTGTTGATAGGTCGACCCAATCTGAAATAAAATGCCGTGAGCAATAAGCTGAAGAAGACAAATAAACCAAGACCGCCCAGGTACAGTCTCAGACGCAGGGCAGATAAAAGGGGATCAGCTTCTGAGAGGATAGTTCGGAGGTAGAAATCTGCACTGAGAACTGCTGCTATCAGGAAAACCGCTACAGCAGTGATATATCGCCAACCGGACCCCTTTTCCATAAGTCCCCTCTCAGCCTTCGAAGCGGTAGCCCACTCCTCGTAAGGTGACGATCCTCTTTGGGTTGGCAGGGTCTTCTTCGATCTTTTCACGCAGCCAGCGGATGTGCACGTCGACCGAGCGGCTCCCACCGGCATAGTCCCACCCCCAGACCTCCTCCAGGATCAAATCCCGCGAGAGTGCAGCGCCCCGGTGTTCAGCCAGATACCTCAGCAAGTCGAATTCTTTCGGTTTGAGGTTGACCGATCTTTCCCCCAGGTATACTTCTCGACGCTGGATGTCAAGCTTGAGATCGCCGAATTCAAGCTGAGACGCTTGCTGAGGCTCCTGGATTCTAAGCTCCCGTTCAACCAGCATCACCCGCCGCAATTGGGCTTTGACCCGCGCCAGCAATTCCCGCATCGAAAAGGGTTTGGTGAGGTAGTCGTCCGCCCCAATCTCCAAGCCGATCACCCGGTCGATCTCGTCATCCCTGGCAGTCAGCATGATGATCGGAGTGCTCTGTTCGCTGCGCAAGATCCGGGTCACCTCGATGCCATCCATTCCGGGCAGCATGATATCCATCAGGATCAGGTCAGGCGGATCCTCCCGGGCAGTTTTCAAGGCATCGATCCCAGTCCCAACAACAACCGTATGGTAGCCGGCTTTGTCCAGGTTGTATTTCAAGGTTTCCTGGAGGGTTGGTTCGTCCTCCACCACTAATACCTTTTGTGTCATCTACAGGTATCCTTGGTCAGCAAACCATTTGATACTGTCCCGGGCAGTCTCTTCCAGGAATCTGGACTGGAGGCTGAGTTCCTGGCGGGCTTTATCGGTATTGTATCCCTGCCAGGTCCGGTAGGCCCGCAGGTGGTCGGGGGGAAAAGGCAGGAAGGGCAGGCTGTCTGAAACCTTGATGTAGAAGTCTATCAGTTTGGTTGGCAGTACAAATCGAGGAGGCCGAACGCCAGCCATCAAGGCAATCGTCCGAGCCGCTTCCTCCGTGGTGTAGTTGCTGCCCCCCAGGATATAGCGATTGCCGGGCCGTCCTACCCGGGCTGCCTGGATGTGGGCTTCAGCCGCATCCCTGACATCAACGACATTGATCGTGCCCGGTGGAACAGCCAGGGCCTTTCCTTGGGCGATCAGCAGCACGATCTGGCCAGTCGCCAGGTGGACATCACCCGGTCCCAGGACCAGGGTGGGGTTGAGGATGACGATGGGGTAGCCAACACTGGCTGCTTCCAGGGCGAGGCTTTCCATAACGCTCTTGACCTCATAATAGCCGTTATCAGGCTGGCTGCCCTGCTGGTAGTGATCCCGTTCATCTGCCAGGCGGTCTTCCTCTGGCGGGGGAGAGCCGATCGTGGTCAGGCTGCTGGTGTAGATCAAGCGCTTCGCGCCGGATTCTCTGACTGCGCGGATGACATTTTTCATCTGTTTTTCACCCAGCTGGAGGTGGTCTTTGACAGCAGCCGGGTTTCCATCACCGGCATAGTGTCCAGCTGCGTGAAAGACATAGTCCATCCCGGTCATAGCGCTGACCAGAGAAGGATAGTCATCCAGGTCGCCATTGGCCCACTCGATGTCCAGCTCGCTCAAATGACCGAAGGAATGGGGATCTCTCCGAAAACCGCAGACTTCCCAGCCCTGCTCACGGGCTTTTTCAGCGATATGGCCGCCAATAAAACCAGTTGCACCCAGGACAAGAGCTTTCGCCATGATCAGGTTCCTTTCTTTCTCTTGGTTACGCTGCTCTGGATCAATTCTATTTCGTCGGGATAATCCAGCATCTCGGCAGCTTCTTCGACAGTGACCCAGCGGACTTCGTCGACTTCGCCGTTCATTTTGCCCGGCTTTTCAGATTTCACTGACATATGCCAGAACAGGACCACCTTGGGAGTGCCGTCCAGGAGGTAGGAGATCGTGCCCGCATATTTCTTGATCTTTCCTACGTAACCGGTCTCTTCCAGCACTTCCCTCCGGGCAGCTTCTTTCCAATTCTCCCCCTTATCGACCTTCCCTTTGGGTAAGGACCAGTCTTGGTGTTTATGGCGATGGACAATGACCAGTTTTTTGTTTTTTCCTTCTTTCTTCCACAGGATGCCGCCAGCGGCCTGAATGACTGGATTGGATTTTTTTCCCAAGATATTCTCCGAGATTCCTTGTGTGTTCGAACCGGGTTAATTTTATCACAGGCGGGATTGTGAAATCCCTGCATCCAAGCAGGTCTTACATCCAGGTATGGACGACATCCTGCCAGGTCTGGACGATCTCCCGCTCTTCTTTCAGGGAATAATAATAGCGGGTTGGCAGTACCTCGATCTGGTACCCGCGTTCCCGGCACCACAGCAGCAGCTCCTGCAGTTGGTCCAGTCCTGACTGCATTGCCAGGCCTTCCCGAACGCCGAAACGGTAGGTCAGCAGGTAGGGGTTCTCATCCTCCAGGTAATCTAAAATCCCCTGGCAGGCCGGGATCAGTTCCGTGATCCGGGGATGGTCTGCTAGCTTTTCCAGCGGCTCGACTGGAAGTTCCAGATTGACCCGGAAGATCTTGAGTATGGCAGGCCGGTGAAGGAATTTTGCCAGTGCCAGATCCTCCCGGATGATGAGCGCTTCAGGAATGGAGGTGGACCTGCCTTCTTGGTCCATCACCCTAATGGCCAGATCGAATCGTTCGTTGACGATCTCCGGCTCTGTTTGATAATCCTCTTGCGGCACAAGCTTATGAACAGCATCCATTACACGCTCAGCATACGCCTGCAGGTAGGCCTTGCGGGGTTGGCCTGTGGGAGGCTGGGCCGGTTCCATGATCTTGCCTACATGCATCGATAATTTTGGCCGCTGGAATTTCAAGCCTGCGTTCATGGCCCCGGATGTGTCCCCAAAACCGATTGGCAGCACCGGCGCCCCGGACCTGTAGCTCAACCAGGCAATACCCGGCTGGGCTTTCTTCTTACCTTCTTCCCAAATGCCGCCTTCCGGGAACAATCCCACGACTCCGTTCTGACCCAGGATATCCAGGGCGCAGCTGAGGGCGGCCCGGTCGTAGGATCCCCGGTGGAGCGGTATCACCCCGTAGAGATCGGCCACCATTTCCGTGACCCGCTCGGCAGGCGTGTCGGCTGCGCTGAGCATCTCGATCTGCCAGGGGGAGAAGATGTTCAGAAGCACGGCTTCCATGGCTGCGGTGTGGTTGCCAACCACCAGCAGAGGCCCCTTCCTGGGAAAGTGCTCCCGGCCTGAGAATTCCAGCTTGAAGAGCAGGGGCAGAAGAGCCCTGCCTGCCAGGCGGATGACCGTGCGGGTCAGGATTTTGCGGGGATACTTCACCAGGTGGTTTACTCCAGTCATCTAGCCCTCAAAGGGGAATAACCAAATCTCTGCCAGGGTCAACCGCGAGAATCACAGAGTGTTCGTGAGGTCGCTGGCGGCAGCCTGGTCTACCAGCCAGGTGGCATCATCCCTGAAGAGCTGGGAGGGATATTTCTCCGGCTGCATTTCGCCTTCCAGCACCTGGGCCAGGGTAGCGGCTTTCCCCTCCCCAGAAACCAGGAACAGGACCTGCCGGGCAGCCTTGATCAGCCGGGGTGTGAAGCTGATCCGCCAGGTATCCAGCTTGGGAACGAAAACCGGCAGGACCAGATCATCGGTTATCTCCGAGGCGGTCAGGATGCTAGTGCCGGGGAAGAGGGATGCGGTATGTCCGTCTCCGCCCATTCCCAGCAGGATCAGGTCCAATCGGGGTGGATCTTCCTTGAAAAAGGACAGCAGTTCTTGATCATAGGCTTGCGCGGCAGCGTCTGGTTGGCTCTCTCCTTCCATGCGGTGGATATGCCCCTGAGGGATCCGGCGCGGTTCAAGGAGGGTCTTGTAGGCCTGTCCAAAATTGCTGTCGGGATGGCCAGGGGGAACCGTGCGTTCGTCCCCCCAGAAGAAATGGATCATATCCCACTTGAGCTGATCATAATCCTGGCTGTGGGCCAGGAGATCGTAGATCGGAAGGGGAGTTGACCCCCCCGATAAGGCGATGGTGAAGCGCTCTCTGCTGCGGATGGCTTGCTGAGCAGCCTGAGCAATGATTGCCGCAGCCTTGGTGATGAATTCAGTTTTGGTGGGGGTAACCTGTATATCGAGCATGGTTTTTTCCGGGTTTGTTGATGTGGATTTTCCCCTAGTATACCTGAGCGGCGGTGATCCTGGCAGGGAAATGAGAAAGCGGTTCAAGCTGCCTGTGATATACTTGCTCAGTAGAGTAACTTGTAGGGATCGATGGTGTTATGAGTATTAGCAATGGGAAAGGTATAGGAAGTAAACCTGAAACGGAATTGATCTCCCTGGCTTCCGAAGGCGATGTAGAGGCCTTTGGGGCTTTATACGAGAGATACATCGATCAGATTTATAACTATATCTACTACCGAACCAGCAACGGGGCTGATGCGGAGGACCTTTGTTCTCGGGTTTTCATCAGGGCGCTGCGGCACATAGAGCGCTATGAAGACCGTGGTTATCCTTTTTCAGCCTGGCTGTACCGCATCGCCCACAATCTGGTCGTCAACTGGTACCGGGATCGGGAACGGGCTGATGAAGTACCTTTGGTGGAGCAGTATCCTCCCCCCACCATGGACGGCAGTGTCGAGGAACGGATAGAAAAGAAGGATGAAAAGGACCAGCTGCTGGAAGTCATTGACAGCCTTCCAGAGGACCGAAGAGAACTGCTGATCCTCAAGCATGTTGAAGGCCTGACCAATCTGGAAATCGGCCAGATCATGGACAGGACAGAGGGAGCCATCAAGGCGCTTTACCACAGAACGCTCGAGTCCCTCCGGGATGATTATGATCTGTGAGCGAGGATGATATGTTGAGAATCGTGATGGACAGCGGCGGCGATCTGCCGGTAGAATGGCTCGACAAATACCAGATCGAGGTCGTTCCCATTAATGTCCATATGGGAGATGATGTATTCCTCGAGGGAGTGAATTTGAACATCGAGCAGTTCTACAGCTGGGTGAAAAGGACTGGGCTGGTTCCGAAGACTTCCCAACCGACTCCTCAGCAGTACATCGAACTGTACAGGAGGATTTACCAGCCTGGAGATGTGATTCTGTCCATTCACCTCACCAGCAAACTCTCCGGCACATATGATTCCGCCGTGATCGCTGCCAGAGAGCTGGAAGAGGAGGGCATCCGGGTCATCCCCTTCGACACCTTGTCCGGCACGGGGATCCAGGGCTACATGTGCAGGGAAGCCCGGGAGATGGATCATGGTGGTGCCAGCCTGGAACAGATTCTTGAAAGGTTGGGAACCATCCGGGAAGGGACTGAAGTGATCTTCACGGTGGATTCACTGGAATTTGCCCAGAAGAGCGGTCGGGTCCAACTGCTGGAGCTGATCGTGGCATCCATGCTGAAGATCAAGCCGATCATAACTTTGAAAGAGGGCACCCTGGCGGTTGCCAATAAGGTCAGGACACGGAAAGCCTCGTTGGAGTTCATCGTCAAAGAGATTGTGGACAGGATGGGAGGCAAGCTGATCAACGCGGCGATCATCCATGCCAACGATCTGGCCACAGCCATGGATCTCTCAACCCGTTTGGAAGGGTTGCTGAATATCAAGGAAATATTTATCGAACAATTATCCATCGGAATAGCAACGAATTTAGGACCAGGTACGGTTGGAATCGTAGCTTATCCAGTAGATTAGGGTTATATATAGTATGAACACAGAACAGAAATTACCACGTGAATTGAAAAGGATCGAGAACCGATTGCAGGAGGTTCTGCAGCCGATCACTCCTCCAGCCGCCTTCGTGCAGGATCTGCGAGGACGATTGGACCAGGAGATGGTCAAGAGGCACAAATCCAGGAAGGTGACCAGCGGCTTGCTGATCGCTGGCGGTGTGCTGGGCGCGGCAGCGCTCTTGATCACTTTGATCCGGTCGCTGACCTCCTGGGAGAAGATGGCTGGGTCGATATCCAAGAATCTTCCCTGGATGCGTAAGCGGGAGCCAGTGGCGTCCGTTTAGGCTCTTCACTTGACCTTGCCCTGTATTTTGATGCCGAAGCGGCAGCGATATTCGCTGCCGCTTTTATGTTTTGATCACGAAGGAGCTGGATTTCCATTGGAAAACAGCCCAAAAATCCTCCCCCTATTCTATGCTACAATTTTTTTATGAAGGAAGCCTATTACCAGCTGGATTCGATTGAGGACTTATCCAGGCGCTGGCTGGATCTCTATGGAAATCCAACCAAGGAGGAAAGGCAGCCGCTTGAGGTGGATTGTGCCGCTCTGTTGGTGTTGGATATGCAAGAGTACTTCTTGAACGAAGAATCCCACGCCTACATTCCTTCCGGTCCAGCCATCATCCCTAAGTTGAACAGGGTTATCCGGGAGTTCAGGGATGCTGGGAGGCCGCTGTTGGCTACCAGGCATCTCAACAGCAGCGCTGACGCCGCTATGATGGCCAGATGGTGGTCAGAACTGATCACCAGTGAGCATCCCTTGAGTGGTCTCCATCCTGCCCTGGAGATCAATAATGACGAGATCATCACCAAGACCCAGTACGATGCATTTTATCGATCCGATCTGGAATCCAGGCTGGCGGAATTCGGAATCCGCCAGCTGGTGATCGGGGGTGTGATGGCTCACCTGTGCTGCGAGACGACCGCCCGGACCGCTTTCGTCCGTGGTTTCGAGGTCTTTTTCCTGGTGGACGGAACTGCGACCTACAGCGCCGATCTGCACACTGCCAGCCTGCGGAATCTGGCACACGGCTTTGCGGTGTTGACCACGACTGAGCGCCTGTTCGGGAAGGGCGACCTATGAGCGGGGATCATTTTCCGATCCTGATCATCGGGGCTGGGCCTGCGGGCCTGTCAGCAGCCATGCAGCTGTCCCGCCAGGGGCAGGAGGCATTGGTGCTGGAACGAGATCGGGTAGGGGGATTATTGTGGAATGCCAACCTGGTCGAGAATTATCCCGGGTTCCCGGAGGGCATCAGCGGCCCCGATCTGGTGAGGCTTATGCAGCGGCAAGCGGATCGATTGCAGGTCCAGGTAGCCATCGAAGAAGTGGTCAGAACTTCCTACCTGGATGGATTATTTCGTATAGAGACAGATAAGCGGGAATTGACCTCCAGCTACCTGGTGGCTGCTACGGGGACTTCTCCCCGAAAAATCGACTTGCCAGTCACAGGTTTGGAGTTGGATGGCCGGCTTTTCTACGAGGTCTATCCGCTCCTGGGCCGGAAGGATCTCAGGATCCTGATCATCGGCGCCGGGGACGCGGCCTTTGACTACGCCCTCAATCTGGCTGGAAAAAACCAGGTGACCATTCTCAACAAGGGGAGGGAGATCAAAGCACTTCCCTTGCTGGTGGAACGGGCTGCAGAACATCCCGGGATCACTTACTGTCCAGGACAGCCTGTGGCCTCGATAGATGTAACCGAGATGGGGTCTCTGGAGATCCTGGCTGGAGAAAATGGACAGCTGCACAGCTACCAGGCTGATTACCTGCTGGCAGCAGTGGGCAGGGAACCAGATGTCGGTTTTGCTGACCCAAGTATAATCAATAACAGCAGCGGATTGTTGGAAGAGAACCGGCTGTTCATGATCGGGGACCTGGTGAATGGGTCTCATCGTCAAACAGCAATCGCAGTTGGGGATGGTATTCGGACAGCCATGTTTATTGGTAATCTCATACAAAAGGAAGAACGATGAAAGTTGTTGCCTCAGCTGGACACCAGGAGATCGCCATGGTTTATGTAGTGGAGTATCCTGGCGGATTGGTGGAATGCGTGGAAGCTATTCAACCTCCCCGATCGCGGGAGGATAAGTGGGTCTTGATGATTTCCACCCTATTCGGATGCCCGATCAACTGTAAGATGTGTGATGCAGGCGGTCATTATCGAGGAAAACTGACCGAGGAAGAGATGTTTTCTCAGATCGAATACCTGATCGGGCAGCGTTATCCAAGTGGGCAGGTACCAAGCAAGCAGTTCAAGATCCAGTTTGCCCGTATGGGTGAGCCTGCGTTGAATCCAGCTGTGCTGGACCTGCTGCGGTCTTTGCCCGGCAGGCTCCAGGCCCCCGGCTTGCTTCCTTCGTTTTCGACGATCGCGCCTCATGGGACGGACGACTTCTTCGAGGAATTGATCGATATCAAGGACGAGTATTACCCTGGGGGAAGGTTCCAATTCCAATTCTCGATCCATACGACCGATACAGCCAGGAGGGATGAGCTCATCCCGGTCAGGAAATGGGATTTTCAAAAGATGGCGGCTTTCGGCGAGCGATATTATCAGCCCGGCGACCGCAAGATCACCCTCAACTTCGCCCTGGCGGAGGACAGCCCGGTGGACCCCGGAGTGTTATTGGAGTATTTTGATCCGGAGCTGTTCCTGGTCAAGATCACACCGCTCAACCCGACTTATCAAGCTCTTGCCAGCGGGTTGAAGTCTTACGTAAAACACAAGGATGAGATCAGCGATTATCCTGTCCTGCAAGCTGTGGAGCAGGCTGGTTACCAACTGATCCTCAGTATTGGGGAGCAAGAGGAGAACAGGATCGGATCGAACTGCGGACAGTACGTCCAGAAGCATCTGCTGGAAAATGAAGGCCTTTCGGCCGGGTACACCTATCAGGTCGATCAGCCAGTCGCTGATCTGGAATGACCTGGATCGGAAAGGAATCTGGAACTCATATGAAGACGGAACTGGATCAGGTTGAAGATTGGCTGGATCAAGGGAAGCAGGTCGTCCTGGCTACCGTTGTCAGCACCTGGGGTTCTTCTCCCCGGCCCGTTGGCGCGGTGATGGCCATCTCGGATCAAAGTGAGATCAGCGGATCGGTCAGCGGAGGCTGTGTGGAAGGCGCTGTGATCGATGCGGGTCTGGAAGTCATCCAAACCGGCGAACCCCGACGGCTGCATTTTGGAGTAGCGGACGAGAATGCCTGGCAAGTAGGCCTGTCCTGCGGGGGTGAGATCGAGATCTACGTTGAGCCGTTCGGCGCGGAAGAATTAGCCGGTTGGCGGAATGCCCTCCAGCTGAAAGCCCCTTTTTGTAAAATCCTGGTCCTGGAAGGAGATCTGGATGTGCCGCAGGCCGGCTGGTTCGTCTTCGAACCGGGATCTTCAGGGGTAAGCGAAACCGGGCATGATATCCCTGAAGAGCTTCATCGCGCAGCCCAGGAAGCCTGCCTGACTGGGAAGAGCGCCTTGCTGAGCTTCCCTGCAGTGGAATACCCGGAAGTATTCCTGCACGTCTACCAGCCGCCGCAGAGGTTGATCGTGGTTGGCGGGGTGCACATCTCCATTCCCCTGGTCTCTCTGGCGAATACCCTCGGGTATGAGGTGATCCTGATCGATCCCCGCAGGCTGTTTGGGACGCGGGAGCGTTTTCCAGGAGTTACCAGGCTGCTCCAGGAATGGCCTCAGGAAGCATTTCTGAAGGTCCCGCTGACCAGCTCGACTGCTGTGGTTACCTTGACCCATGATCCCAAGATCGACGATCCGGCGCTCCTGGCGGCTTTGGATTCACCGGCTTATTATATCGGCGCGTTGGGCAGCCGCAGGACCCATCAGAACAGAGTGAAACGGCTGCTGGATCAGGGCCTGGATCCGGGCGATCTGGAACGGATCCATGCGCCTGTGGGGTTGGACCTGGGTGGGACTGCCCCGGAAGAGATCGCTCTGGCCGTGATGGCAGAGATCGTACAATGCTGGCATTCCCAAGGATAAATGGATGACCGATATTGCGCTGGCTCTGGGCGGGGGAGGCTCCAAGGGGTATGCCCACCTGGGAGTGATCCGGGCTTTGGTCGAGATGGGTTTTACCATCAAGGCCATCGCCGGGACCAGCGCGGGCGGTATGGCAGCAGCAGTATACGCGGCAGGTTTCTCGCCGGATGAGATCCTGGAGCGCATCTCCTCCGTGCGCCAGGAGGATCTTTTCGGATTTGGTCGAGGGTTGGCCTTGTTAAGCAACACGGGCATCCGGAGCGTGCTGGAGGAATTCCTGGGAGATCGAAAATTCTCAGATCTGAGATTTCCCATTGCCCTCAGTGCAGTGGATCTGAAAGACATGTCAGAGGTGGTCCTCAAGGAGGGGAGGGTGCTGGATGCTGTAATGGCGACCACTGCCATACCTGGCGTATTTCCTCCCCAAGAGCTGCGAGAGCAGGTGCTGGTTGACGGAATGGTGCTGGATCCTGTTCCTGTCAGAACAGCGAGGAAACTTTCACCTGGGATACCGGTGATCGCAGTCTCGCTGACTCCTGAACCGGAGAAATGGAAGATCATCTCTCCCTGGGATTCGAAACCTGCCAATCCGCTGCTGCGCCCGATATCCCGTTTGCGCATAGCCAAAGCGTTTGACATCTACCTTCGTTCAATGGACATCACCCTCCATATGCTGGGAGAATTGCGGTTAGAGCTTGATGAACCTGAGCTGCTGCTGCGTCCTGACGTGGGCCATATTGGATCCCTGGACCAGGTGGATGTCAAGGAAGTGGCGCTGTTAGGAGACCTGGCGGTCCAGGAGGCTCATCAAGCCTTGAAGAAATTAAAACGGCGTTCCAGGAGAAAAAAGCCATTCCTGGATCGGTATTGATCCAGAAGCGGTCTGTTCCACACTCTATTCTAAATAAGCTCCTGAAAATCAACCTTTATTCACGAGGATTGTTTTAAATAATCCTCTGGTAGCTGTAATTTTCTGGCAAATCCATCCTCTGGTATGATTTAGCCCTCTTTCAAAAATTCGACTATTCTAATTGGGGTAGAATTACTCTACCAGAATGGGAAAACCTCCAAACCAATAAACTTGGCAGGGATATGAAACTCACCCGGATGAAGTTCAGACTCAAGATAATTCCCTATATCCTGCCTATCCTGTTCTTGAATCAGCTGCTGTCACCCCGCAAAGGCTGGATGATCCTCCTGGTGGGGTTGACAACAGCGTTTGTGCTCAGTTATTCCTGGGCGGTAACCCTCAAGAACGGAATCACCCTTGTCCGCGAGATGCGCTTCGGATGGTCCCAGGTAGGTGACCATCTCCAGGAACGGATCAACCTCGATAACAGCGGCTGGGCACCAGCAGCCTGGATTTACCTGGAGGACCATTCAGACCTGGCGGGATACTCCGCCAGCAGGCTGACCAGGATCGGGGGAAATGCTCACCGGCAGTGGTTCGAGAGGGGAGTATGTGAAAGGCGGGGACTGTTCACCATCGGCCCGACAACCATCTACACCAGCGATCCTCTGGGATTATTCGAGATCACGATTGAATACCCTGCAACATCGAATATGATGGTCATGCCTCCCATCGTCCGGCTGCCAGAGATCCAGGTGGCGCCAGGCGGCAGGATCGGTGAAGGGGTTAATACCAAAAGTTCCTGGGATTATACAGTCACAGCCTCTGGCGTCCGCGAGTACCTGCCGGGAGACAGCCTGCGATATATCCATTGGCCGACCTCTGCCCGCCGGGGAGAATTGTTCGTCCGCACCTTTGACAGCACGCCAACCAGTGATCAATGGATCTTCTTGGATATGAACGGAAAGGTCCACGCCGGAGAGGGCGAAGACGCTTCAGAAGAGCATGCGATCATCCTGGCTGCCTCGATGATGAACCGCTCCCTGGAGAATGGCTTGGCAGTAGGCCTGGGAGCAAACGGCCGGGAGCTTTCCTGGTACCAGCCTCGCTTTGATGAGACCCAGAAGTGGACGATCCTGCGGGCTCTAGCCCTGCTTGAAAAAGGGGACCAGCCCCTGGCTCGTTTACTAGAAGTTGCCCGCCAATCCCTCCGCTTCCGGTCCAGCATCATTGTCATCACCGCTGACCTCAGCGGGACCTGGATCCAGCCGCTGCTGCTGCTCAGAAAGAAGGGGATCATCCCCACCGTTCTAGTGCTCAATGCGCCTGCCTTTGGGGGGAGAGGCAACCTGGGATTCATTCAAGATCGACTTCTTTCCCTGGGGATCAATCATTTCACGATTGACCCGGATTTTCTGGATGGTATGGAACTGCAGCTCACCCCTGCGACCCAAACTAAGCGCGAAGAATATATTGAAGCGAGGAAAGTGCACTGGAGGCCGCTGGTATGAGCACTCTCCTCGGTTCTCTCCGCAAGAAGGTCCCGCTCACTCAAGTGCTGTATATGTTATTGATCTTCCTAAGCATGCGCGCTGTGCTTTTGGGTGTGGAATTAGTTGTGCGGGGAACGTCCGTGGCTGTGCTGCAGGTCATCATCCTCTTTGGCATTCTCTTGGGCTGGCTGTTAGCCCGATCCAGGATCAAATTGAGGCTGGCCGCACCGATCGCCCTGCTGTGCGGGATCGTCCTAACCGTGCTCCGGGTCAGTGGAATGGGTAATGTGCTCTGGGATCTGCTGGGCGCCGGCCTGGGGTATCTCTGGCGCTATGCCCTTGAGAGGTCAGCCAACCCTGACCAATTGATATTCCTGACCTCTGTCCTCCAAGCGCGGTTCCTGGAAAGCTTGAACAGCATCTCCTTGTGGGTGAATGACCTGGCGACCGGGTTTGCAGTGTACAACCAGATCAGCACCCTGCTGTCCTGGGGATTGATCCTCTGGGTCTTTTCCTGCTGGTTTGCCTGGACTACTTTTCGGATGGATCAACCGATCTGGGGGATCCTCCCCCCAGGCGTGCTGCTATCGATCATGATGACCTATACCCTGGAGAGAAGATACACTTTAGTGATCTTGCTGGGCGCTGGACTGATCTTGATTGGCATGGTCAACTTTGACGCCAAACAGCGTTCCTGGGAGCAGAATGGAGTCAAAGGGGCTGAAATCATCCGGGAGCGGGTATATTTGGCGATCCTGGGCTTCTCACTGTACACCATGGCATTTGCGGGTTTGATGCCCTCCATTCGTATCAGTCCCATTGCCGATCGTTTTGAGAAATTGGTATATGGAACCGAGGATTCAGAGGGAGGTGAGGGAGCTGCCGCATCGATCGAGGTGGGCGGTCTTAACAGCGAGCTGTACTCCATTGAAAGGTTCGCTGGCCTTCCCCGGCAGAAGCTGATCGGCTCAGGTCCTGAGCTGGCAAAACGGGTGGTGATGATCGTCAGCTATCCCACAACGTCTTTTGTGGACAGCGAACTGCCCAACGCTGCCCGTTATTGGCGGTCTTATACCTATGACCGCTATACCGGCAGCGGTTGGCAGTCCAGCCCGACTGTTGAGGTCAGCTATCAGCCCGGCCAGGAGATCTCCCAGGTGGTCTCGGATTCCGAGGAGATCATCACCCAGGAATTCCGTCTGAGCAATACGGTGAGAGGTACCCTGTTCTCCGCCGGACCACCGGTGACGATCGACCACGAGGTACTGGTTTCTTGGCGGTCGGATGATGGTGATGGGGCGGCTGGTGTGGGGGCGGTTGACGGCGGAGAGGACATCTTCGCGGTTACCTTTGATGCCCTGGTCTACCAGGTTCGTTCCCTGGTACCTCTGGCGACCGATGACCAGCTGCGGGAGGATTTCAGCGTTTATCCAACCTGGGTATCTGACCGCTACCTGGATCTACCTGAAAGTCTGCCTGAAAGAGTGCTGGATCTTGCCCTGGAGATCACCAAGGATCAACCCAGCCGCTACGACCAGGCCAAGGCGATCGAGAGCTTCTTGCGCACTTATCCTTATACGCTGGATATCTCTGCACCGCCCCAAGATCGGGATATCGCCGATTATTTCCTGTTCGACCTTCAAACGGGTTATTGCGATTATTATGCGACGTCCATGGTAGTGCTTGCCAGGGCTTCTGGTCTGCCTGCCAGATTGGTCGTTGGGTACGTTGGGGGATTGTACGATCCTGACAACGACTATTACCTGGTCTCTGAAGCGGATGCCCATACCTGGGTCGAGGTCTATTTCAACGGCTATGGCTGGATCCCCTTTGAACCCACAGCTGCCAGGAGCTTGATCTCGGAAGAAGCTCAAGCCCTTCCTCTGCCGCCGGAATTGGCCAATTTGCCTCAATCCATCGAAACCCAAACCGAGCGCCATTTTCCGTACTGGCAGCTGGTCCCCGCTTTACTGCTGGCTGCAGGCCTGGGGTGGGTTGTGTACAGCCAGGCAGACCTGGCTCGCCTGCGGGGCATGGAAACTGCCAGCCTGGCCCTGGTCCTTTACCAGCGGCTTTACCGCTACGGCCGCTGGATGGACCTGGGTCATCGAAAATCAGACACGCCCTTTGAATTCAAAGAAAAGCTGATCGCTTTCCTCAACGAGAGCGCTGCTGCCCCCAGGAGGATGAAAAGACTGGCTGGTTTCCAGGGTGAGATCGATCAGCTGACGGACCACGCAGTAACTGCCTTCTTCAGCTCCCAAGAGCTGAGCAGGAATTTGAATACAGAGTTACTACAAACCTGGCTCAGCTTGCGATCGAAACTGAGGCAGGTGGTGTGGCGGAGCTGGCTGCGGACGCTGGTGAGCTGGTTGTTCTTCTGGGAAAAAGACAGGAATGGATATAATTGATAGAGGATGGAGCTGCCCATGGAAGATGTTAAGGAATTAACCACCAAAGTCGTACAGAATATCGAGAAGGTCATCATCGGAAAGCGCCGGGCAGTTCAGCTGGCTGTCCTGGGGCTGATCTGTGAAGGGCACGTGTTGATCGAGGACGTCCCAGGTGTGGGGAAGACCATGCTTGCAAGAAGCCTGGCTCGATCGCTTGACTGCTCCTTCAGCCGGATCCAGTGTACTCCGGATATGCTTCCCAGCGATATCACGGGCGTAGAGATCTACGACCAATCGGCCAAGGAATTCAAATTCGTGCCGGGGCCGATCCACAGTCAGATCGTCCTGGCGGATGAGATCAACCGGGCGACGCCAAAGACGCAATCAGCTTTGCTGGAAGCTATGCAGGAACGCCAGGTAACGATCGGTACGGAAACGCACATCCTGCCAGAGCCTTTCATGGTGCTGGCGACGCAGAACCCGATCGAATACGAAGGCACTTTTCCGCTTCCTGAGGCTCAACTGGACAGATTTTTTGTGAAGGTCAGTATAGGTTATCCGACCACGCTGGAAGAGATGTCCGTGATCGAAAACCAGCAGATCGTTCATCCGATTGATTCCATCGAACCGGTCACCACTGCTGAAAAGATCAAAGCTGTCCAGCAGAAGATCAGGCAGGTCTACATCGCTGAGGCAGTGAAGAGGTACATCGTGGAGATCACCCAGAACACCCGGGCCGCTGAGTCTGTCTACTTGGGAGCAAGTCCCCGAGGAAGCCTGGCATTGGCCCGGGCCAGCCAAGCTTGGGCGGCGATGTATGGTCGGAATTATGTGATTCCGGATGATGTCAAAATGCTGGCCGAAGCCACTTTGGGCCACCGGGTGATCCTCAGCTCCTCCGCCAGGCTGCAGGAGATCCGCACCGGGGACCTGATCCGTGATATCCTGCGCGATGTCCCCGTCCCCGGGGGAGATTACAAGGGTGAGTAGGGATCTGCGGGAATACACCAAGAGCACCCAGCTGCGCTTGGTGGTGGGTTTCCTGCTGGTCATCTTTCTGGTAGGGGATGGCCTGATCTTCTTTTTTTACGGGAGAGGGGCGGGACTGGCGGGTTTGATCTGTCTGCTGGGCACCCTGATCCCAGTCTCACTGGTGGTGCTGTTCCTGTGGGTCGCCGACCGGGCAGTAAAAAAGCAGCGCTAGATTTACGATCCGCTAGCGTGTGATCTATCCTTAATAATAAAAAACGGCTTTCCCATTCGGGAAAGCCGTTTTTCAATTAATCAAGGGCTTGATGGAGGATTTCGATCACATCCAGGACCTGGATCTCTTCCGCCAGGCCTTTGGACCGCAGCGCGTCGTCGAACATGATCAAACAATAAGGGCAGGCAGTAGCGATCGTCTTGGCCTCAAGGTCAAGGGCCTGCTCCAGCCTGTGGCGGTTGATACGCGTCTCCGCGGCGGTTTCCAGCCACATCGCGCCACCGCCTCCTCCGCAGCAGAAGCTGTTACCCTTGGCATCCACCATTTCCAGGGCGGGATGGCCTGCTTGATCCAGCAGGGCCCGTGGTTGAGCGTAGATATCGTTGTAGCGGCCCAGGTAGCAGGAGTCATGGAAGGTCAGTCTCCCGTAATCCTTACCGTTCCCGGCCTTGAATCTGAGCCGAGAGAGATGCTCCGCCAGGAATTCCGACCCGTGCTGGACCTGATAATTGCCTCCAAAGCGGGGGTATTCATGTTTGAGAGTGTTCAAGCCGTGAGGGCAGAGGGTGACGATCCGCTGGAACTTGTATTCCCCAAAGAGCTTGATGTTTTCTTCGGCAGCTACCTGGAAGAGATATTCATTCCCCATCCGCCTGGCAGTTTCCCCACAGCACATCTCTGCGTCGCCCAGTACTCCGTAATCGACTTCCAGCTTGTTGAGGATCTCGATGAAAGCCCGGGTCACTTTGCGGTTGCGATCATCGAAGGATCCTGCACAGCCTACGAAATAAAGCACATCCACTTCATCTCCAGGCGAGAGGATTTTCAGGTCCAGCCCTTCTGCCCAGCCCATCCGGGTTTGAGAAGGCATTCCCCAAGGATTACCCTGGCGCTCGAAGTTCCGCAGCGTCTCACCCACTGTGCCAGGAACTTCCCCGGTCATCAGCACCTGGGCTCGGCGAATGTCAATCACCTCCTCAGGAGGTCGGATGAAAGCTGGGCAAACATCCAGGCAGTGCCCGCAGGTGGTGCAGGACCACAGGAACTCTTCCTCCAGCAGCCCTGGATTGAGATCGCTTTCAGAGCTGTTCCCAGGATTCAGGAGGGATTCCGCCATCCCTTCCCGGAGCATTAGCAGCAGTGACCGGGGGGAATAGGCCAGACCGCTCCTCGTCGCAGGGCAGACCTCCTCGCAGCGCCCGCACTGCAGGCAGGCATCGAAAGCCAGCAGGCTCAAAGAGGAAAAATCCTTGATCTCCCCCGCACCTAATACTTCCGCATCCATCAGATCAGGGATGCTCTCCAGCTCGCCTTTTGGGCGGCTGGTTTTCAAGAAGATCTGGATAGGCGTGAAGACCATGTGGCGGAGTTTTGTGAAAGGAATGCTGGCTGCCAGCATCAATCCCAACCCGACATGGCTCCAGAACAGCCAGGGGTGGATCACGGCTGCCTGCCCGGGTGTCAACCCTGTGCTTTCCCACAAAGCCGCACTGAACTTACCGATTGGCGACCAGTTTCCCCAGGCTGGGTTGAAAATGTATATTCGGAGGCCTTCAGTTGCAAAGCCCACCAGGGGGATGAGCGCCAGCATGATCAGGGCGAACAGGTCGTCCCAGGAGGTTTCCATGAATTTCGGCCGGATGATCCAGCGCCTGATCAGCGCCATCAATACGCCGACCAGGATCATCACACCTGCCAGATCCATGATCAGCTCGTAACCAAAATAGACCGGCTGGCTGAATAAGGGCCAGGTGAAAGGCACAAACAAGCCCATCTGCATGATCTTGATGGCAGTTCCCACTACCTGGATGAGCACACCCCAGAAGATCAGCAAGTGCATGATGCCTGGATAGAGCTTTTTCACTGTCCTGACCTGTCCCAAGGCATAGACCAGGAGATCACCGATCCGGGCCCAGGGTTTTTCAAGGCGTTGTTGTGTGGTCACGCGGGCCCTCCTATGTAGATCTCACCATTGGTGATCGATAGCGGGAGCTTTTCCAGCGGTAGGGGAGGTGGACCGGAGATCACATTTCCCTCATAGGGTTCGAAATATCCCTCATGGCAGGGACAGTGGATGACTCCTTCCTCCTGGTCCCATTTACAGATGCAGGCGAAATGGGTGCAAACCGCGGAGTAGGCCCGGAAACCCTGGTCGGTGTGGATCACCAGTGCTGGGTAGCGGCCGAAGGGAACCGTCAGGCTCTGACCAAGGGGGATATCCTCTTCCAAGCCAACCCTGACCGGGTCCGATGGTGTTTCTTCCAGGGAAGGGGGATAAAAATAGGCTAAGAAGGGCGCCAGCAAGGCGGATAATCCTGTTGCTGCCAAACCTTTCTTGATCAGGTCTAAGAAGTCGCGCCTGGTGAAATTGCTCATCTAGCTCACCTCCCCCCAGATAGTCAGGGCAATGATGATGATCACGGCTGCCAGCGCAAACCAGAACCGGATGCGAGAAGGCTTTTTTGTCTGGTCCTTTTTCGGGTCCAGGAAAGGCCAGACCATCAGCAGTAGAACGGCAACAACCGGGGCAGTCGCCCCCAGCGTTTCGGGGATGAAGCGCAGCAGCTGGTAGAGCGACAGGAAATACCATTCCGGCTTGATATGGGCTGGTGTTTCCATCGGGTCAGCCGGGGCGCCCAGGCCGACCGGTATGAACAAGCCGATCGCCCCGATGACCAGGATCAAGATCCCAACGCCCAGGGCGACCTTAGCTTCCAGGGCCAGGTGATCGGGGTAGAACGGAACGCTTTTATCTTGTTTATCTTCTGTCATCAGATTGCTCCTGTAGATCTTTTGCCTGAGACATTAAAGCGGCTTCATGATCCCTTGTTTGCGGATCATGATGAAGTGCAGCAGCATCGAACCTACCGTCACCAGCGGCAGGATCAGGATATGCAGGGCAAAGAACCTGCTCAAAGTCAAGCTGGTGATGCTCCATCCTCCCCGTAGGAAGACCAAAGCCAGTTCCCCGATCACGGGGATGCTGCCAGCGATCTCCGTACCCACGGTCGTTGCCCAGTAAGCCCTCTGATCCCAGGGCAGCAAGTAGCCGGTAAATCCGAAAGCCAGGGTCATCACCAGCAGCAAGCTGCCAGAGACCCAGTTGAGCTCGCGGGGCGCCTTGTAGGCTCCCATGATGAACACTCGCAGCATGTGAGCGCAAGCCATGACGATCATGCCGTTGGCGGACCAATGGTGGATCATTCTCACAGCAGATCCCAGCAGGACCTCATTCTCTATGAATTGGATGCTGGCATAGGCTTCCGCTGGCGTCGGCTTATAGTAAAAAGCCAGCATGATCCCTGTAGTCCCTTGGACCAGGAACAGGAAGAAGGTCAGCCCGCCCAGGCAGTACCACCAGCGGCGCTGCCACTCAGGGACGGGTTTGCTGAGGATCGGTTTGAAAAAATCAGAGACCTGGTAACGCTCATCTACCCAGGCCGCGATCCGTTTCGGGATCGGCACCCAGGCCTGGCGGTCCTTCCAAACAGCGGCGCTGCGGGCGATTCCAAATAGCAGGGCTACTCCGGCCGCTCCAAATGCGATCCAGCGCAGCAAGGGCACCCAGATGTTAACGAAGGACCCATCGACATGGCATTGGAAGCAGGTGTCCTGTTCTGGCTCCGGGGTGTTGATCTGCAGTCCCTGGTTGGCAGCCTGGGCAGGGGATCCCTGCGGGGGAGAGGCACTGTAGGCATGGACTGCTGCCGCCGTAAACAAGACCAGAATGAGACTGGTCAGGAGAATAATGGCCGTTCGGTAGACAGTTTTCATAACATACCTCGACTGCAAAGGAATGGTCGACTGGAACCGCAGCTATTGACTTGTTGTACTGAGGTGAACTTGATGTTTGCCATTCAACAGGTACCCTCGAACGAGCGTTGTCAGGAAGTTGATCAGGGGATTCGCGGCTGTGTTTGCTTCCCGGATCAAATGGTTACATCAAATAGGTGTTTTCAATATAGCATAAACTGACCTGCTACGCAGGTGTCATTCTTCACAGGTCAAAGGAGTTTTCCCCCGGTCACTCAGATACGCCCAGATCATCCAGGACCAGTTCCGCCACCTGCGGAATCGCCTCTGCCACCCGGGGTGTGGGTTCCTCCCCGAACTCCAGGATGTTCTCCACTTCAACCGCATAGATGGAGAATTCCTCCGGGACAGAATAGCCCAGCTGGCGGGCTGCATCCAGGGCAGTCACCAGGGATGTGTCGTGAGCGGAGGTGCTGTGCTGGGTTGGAGCGCCGGTTCTGAGATCCTCTAAGGTCAGCTGATGGATCTTACCGGGGGTCGTGGCAGTGGGATCCAGGTAATAGGCATCGATCAGCACCACCCGCTGGTAATCGAGGGTCCTTTCCATCAAGCGCATCCCACCGGCGCTGGCTTCGGTGATGGTCAGCCAGGGGTTGTTATCCAAATTAACGCGCTTTTCAACCAGGCGGGCGACCAGAACTCCCACTCCGTCATCCGTGAGTATGGGATTTCCCAATCCGATCACGATCGTTCTTTTTCTTTCCATAAGAGAAGTAACCAGCTCCCAGAGTGGTGCCGCTGGTCGCTGGTTACTGTGTGGTTGTAATAGACAGCCGCCTGCTTTCTCAGCCCAGGTACTGGCTGAGGGTCTGGACTAGGCGTCCGTCCTTATCTTTGATGACGATCTCTAGCGGCATCTGCCCTGGCAGTGAATGGGTTGCGCAGGACATGCAGGGATCGTAGTTTCTGAAGGCCATTTCCACCTGGTTGAGGAGCCCTTCGCTGACCTTGCCGCCCTTGATCAGACCCTGAGCAGCTTTCTTGATCGACATAGCGATCGGGGCGTTGTTGTTGGTTGTGCCCACGATCAGGTTGACGTCAGTCAGGATGCCATTTTCGTCGGTCTTATAGTGATGGGTCAGCGTCCCGCGGGGGGCTTCTACGCTGCCGACGCCTTCGGTAGGCGTGGATGTGACCACCGGCCGGACGTTGGGATCCGTGATCTCGGGATCCTGGGCCAGCTCCAGCATCCGTTCTGCTGCGTAGAGCAGTTCAACCAGGCGGGCCCAATGGGTAGCCAGGCGATGGTGGACCGGTGCATAAAGGCCGTTGGTCTTCTTGGAGCCCAGAGTCTCATAGAATCGTTCATAGTGCTCCTGGGCTTTTGGCGTTGCCATTCCGTCCGCGGCATTGAGCCTGGAGAGAGGAGTGGCGCAGTAGACGCCGCTGTCAGGTCCATCAACAAAACCCTTCCAGCCCACATCCTTGAGGTAGGGGAATTTCAAGTAGGACCAGGGTTCGACCCGCTCGGCGATGTGCTTGGCATAATCCTTCGCGGGATATTTCACCAGCTCGCTGCCATCTGGACCGGTGACCCGGATCAGACCATCATAGAAATTGATGCGATTTTGATCATCGACCGTTCCCATGTAATAGGTCTGGTGGGTAAAGGCATCCGAGACGATCAGATCGACATAGGCTTGATTGGCCAGGACCACGTCATCAAAGAGCTTGAGGCTGAAAAGCGCGAAGTCAACGTTCTTCTTGGCATATTCCAGGACCAATTCGTGCTCTTCCTTGGTGAGGGACTTGCTCCACCCACCCGGTAAACCGGCCACTGGATGGACTCCACGGCCGCCGAGCATCTTGATCACTTCGTGGTTCCTTTTACGGCATTCGATGACCTGGATGCCGATGTCCACACCTACTTTGTGGATCACACCCAGGATGTTCCTCTCCGCCGGATTCGCGTCCGGACCAAGCACGAAATCCGGTCCGCCGAGGGCGTAAAAGTGAACGGTATGGTCGGTGACGTAAAAGGAGGAGTAGAACAGCTCCCGGAGCTTCTTGACCACCGATGAAGGTTCCACACCGAACAGCGCGTCAAGGGCTTTGGTGGCAGCCATGTGGTGGGCTTCTGGACAAACGCCGCAGATGCGGTTGGTGATCCTTGGCATCTCTTCCGCCGGCCTGCCAACGGAGAACTGCTCAAAACCGCGCAGTTCCGGTATTTGCAGATACGCGTTCTCTACATTGCCCTGGTCGTTCAGGAAGATCTCGATCTTCCCATGGCCTTCCAGCCGGGTAATGGGATCAATGGTTATCCGTTCCATTAAGCAGCTCCTTTGCCATTCTTGACACGTCTAAGGATCGAGTGGGCCATACTGAAGCGGTAAAATGTGCCGCTTGGATCGGGGATGGTCGCTACAGCCTCCTGGATGAGGTCTTCCAGGACGTCTTCATCCATGGATTCGTCTCCCACATCCAGGACAGAGGCGATGGCAGAGAGCATCTTCGCTCCCTGGTCAAAGACACCTTCTGGCGGTCCATAACAGCCCCGACAGCCGATCCCAACCGAGGGGCACAGCGCACCGCAGCCTGAACGGGTGGCGATGCCCATGCAGACGATTCCCTGTTCAAGCAGGCATTGGTCTGGATCGGGCTGGATCTGGTATGGACGGTAGAAGCGCTCGATGGTCTTTTCCCGCTTCTCGCGGGTGCACTCATCGCACAGCGCGGTGGTGCCGGCGCCGATGACCGCCCCAGCGGGCGGCAAGGGCTGACCTTGGGTAAGAGCGCCCACGACCACCTGGAGGACCGCCCAGATCTGAGGGGGTTCAGGGGGGCAGCCCGGCAGATAATAATCGACATCCACAACCTGATCGAGGGACTTGACCGTGTGATAGAACTCCGGCAGGGTCAATTCGCCTTCAGGGACCTCGCTGGAGGTTTGAGGCAGGATCTTGTCCGGGTTGTCTATCGAGGGGTTGTTGAAGTAAACCCTTTCCAGGGTGGCTTGCTTAGTGGTCAGGTTGGACAGGGCGGGTATGCAGCCCTCATAGGCGCAGGACCCAAACGCGACCAGGACCTTGGATTTCTTCCTCAGTAAATGAGCCATTTCCTCATTTTCTGAATTGCGGATCGCTCCGTTGAATAAGCAGACATCGATATATCCGTCAGGATAAGCTTCCAGGTCTTTGATCTTGAAATCCGCGATGCAGGGGAAGAAGGCAATATCAAAGACCTCGTCGACTTTAAGGATGTTCTCGTGGATATTGAGAACCGAGATCTCGCACCCGCCGCAGGATGAGGCCCAATACATGGCCAGTTTTGGTTTTCCGTTTTCTGTCATGTTATACCTCCTCAGCGACCGGGTGGACAGCGCCGTTGCCGCCTAAGACCTTCTGACTCCAGCGTAAGGGCCCCAGTGCCTTGATCTGTTCTGTCATGCGGTCGACAGCAGCTGCCAGCACGGTGCCTTCCGAGGCAGAAGCCCACAGCAGTTGGACCCTTTCCTGCTCGATTCCCCACTGTTCCAGAGTCTTCCGCAGCAAGGTAAAGCGCCGCAGCGCCTTGATATTTCCGTTGACATAGTGGCATTCACCGGGATGGCAGCCGGCGATCAGGACCCCATCAGCGCCGCTTCTCAGCGCCTGGAGCACGAATTGGGGATCGACCCTACCGGAGCACATGACCCGGATGACCCGCAGGTTGGGGGCATATTTGATCCTCGCGGTCCCCGCCAGATCGGCTGCCCTGTAGGAGCACCAATTGCATAAGAAGCCTACGATCACAGGTTCGAATTGATCACTCATCATACCTCCTCCATGGCGGGCACATCCGCTTCCACATCCCACAGGATGCCTTTCAATTCCGCCAGAACTTGTGTGTTAGTGAAGTGGGCGCCATCGATCACGCCGGATGGGCAGGCAGCAACGCAGGTTCCACAACCCTGGCACAGGGCTGTGACCACGTGAGAGACTTTCTTCTCTTCATCAAATTCGATCGCGTTGTAGGGGCAGAGATTGTTGCAGATCCTGCACCCGGAGCATTCATCTTCACGGATGCTGGCCCGCACCGGCTCCATCATCACTGTACCCTGGCTGATCAGCTTGGCTACCTGGGAGGCTGCGGCGCCACCCTGGGCTACCGTGTCTGGGATGTCCTTGGGACCCTGGCAGGCGCCAGCGATGAAAATGCCGTCGGTCATGGTTGAGACGGGTGCCAGTTTGGGATGGCGTTCGTTGAAAAAGCCGTCGTAGTCGCAGCCCATCTTGAACAGCTTGGAAACCTCTTCGGCGTCATGACGGGCCTGGATTCCCGAGCTGAGAATAACCATGTCCACGGCATTCCGCTGCTGGATGCCCAGCAAGGTATTCTCTGCCTGGACAATGAGTTTACCCTCTTCGCCGGGCTTGCGGTCGGCGTCAGTGATTTCGGCCACTTTGCCGCGGATGAAGTGAGTGCCTTCCTTCAACAGGCGGTGATAAAACTCCTCGTATCCTTTGCCAGGTGTGCGCATGTCAATGTAGTAGTTGTAGACCTCTGCCTCGGGTAGGTGCTCATGCACCAGATGGGCGAATTTCAGAGAATACATGCAGCAGACCTTGGAGCAGTATTCGTTGTAATTCTGATCCCGGGAGCCAACGCAGTGGACAATGGCGATGCTCTCCGGCTCGGTGACGCCGTCTCTGAGGACAATATGTCCGCCGGTTGGGCCGGAAGCGTTGACCATTCTCTCAAACTGGAGGCTTGTGAAGACATTTGCCAGCCGTCCATACCCATACTGTGGAATACGGCGGGCATCGAACAGGTCGTAGCCAGTTGCCAGGATGATATTGCCTACATTGAAATTGATCAGCTGGTCTTCCTGCTCGTAATCGATCGCGCTGGTGGGGCAGACCTTTTCACAGACCTTGCACTTCCCGGTTTGAAAGTACGTGCAGTTCTCCTTGTCCAGCACAGGATAGCCAGGAACAGCCTGGGGGAATGCCCGGTAGATGGCTTTGCGGTAGCTGATCCCAGCACCGTAGTTGTCATCCAGGACTTTCTGGGGACATTTCTCCTCACAGATCCCGCAGGAGGTGCATAATTCTTCGTCCACGCAGCGGGCTTTTTTGCGCACTGTGATATTGAAATTGCCGATATACCCATCCACGCTTTCCACCTCGCTGTAGGTCAGCAGGGTGATGTTATCGTTCTGTCCGACGTCCACCATCTTGGGTGTCAGGATGCAGGCCGAGCAGTCCAGGGTTGGGAATGTCTTATCGATCTGGGCCATGTGACCGCCAATGGTGCCTTCCCGTTCAACCAGGTAGACATGGTGCCCGGCCTCGGCCAGTTCCAGGGCCGCGGTGATGCCCGCGATGCCGCCGCCGACGATCATGGTGTTGGGGTTGATGTCCACCGGGATCTTTTCGAGCGGTACATGATGGACGACCCTTTCAACAGCGGCGTTGACCAGGGCTTTGGCCTTGGTGGTCGCCGCCTCCTTGTTGTTGGTTGCCCAGGAATCATGTTCTCGGATATTGGCCATCTCGAACAGGAAGGGATTGAGCCCGCCCCGCTGAGTAGCTTCCCGGAAGGTTTTTTCATGCATGTGGGGAGAACAGGATGCCACCACTACCCTGGTGAGTCCTTTTTCCTTGATATCTTTCTCGATCAGTTCCTGTCCGGTGCTGGAGCACATGAACTCGTAATGGCGGGACACGACAACATTGGGATTGGATTCGATCCATTTGGAGACCTCGTCAACGTTGATCGTCCCTGCGATGTTGGATCCGCAGTGGCAGACATAGACGCCAACGCGCTCCTGTCCTGCGGGGGATTCTTTTATATCACTCATCGATTATTCCTCCTCCGCCTGGGTTGGCATGGGCAGTTCGGTGTGTTGTTTGCCGCGTTCTCTGGTCCGGACTGGTTTGGGCGCTTCCTCTGTGATCTTGTCAAGAGCTGGTTGGGCGGAAACGATCTCCTTTCCGAAGCCAAGCTCATTTGCTGGAATTCCAAATGCCAATCCCATCAACTGTGTGAAATACACGACAGGAATCTTGTAGTTGGTGCCGAAATGGGCGTTGACCGCGTCCTGATAAGCATCCAGGTTGAGCTGACACATCGGGCACAGGGTGGCGATCATATCGGCTTCGTAGTCTGCCGCGTTCTTGAGCAGCCTCCGGATCAGTTCCAAGGCGGTATTCTCGCTGATCTGGGTCATGTGACCGCCGCAGCATTGGGCTTTGAGCGGGAAATCGATCACCGTCGCTCCCAGATTCTTGATGATCTTGTCCAGGGAAGTCGGGTGTTCTGGATCGTCAAATCTCTCCATGTTGGCAGGTCTGGGAACCAGGCAGCCGTAGTAAGGCGCTACCCGCAGGTTATAAAGCGGTTTGACGACCTTTTCCTTGATAGCCTCATAGCCAATATCGACCGCGATGGTCTCCAGCAGGTGCTGGACATTGATGGTTCCTGGCTGGTAGCTCAGTCCTCCAGCCTCCAGCGCTTGGTCCACTTTCTCCTTTAACTGTTTGTTCTCAGCAAGATAGTGGTCTACTTTTTTAAGATTCAAATAGCAGGCACTGCAGGGAGCCACCAGGTTGGTGCTGCCGTTCTGTTTAGCCGCCAGAGCTAGGTTCCTGGAGACCAGGGCATAGGCAGGGATCTTCTCGATGGCAATCATTTCGGTAGCCCCGCAGCAGTTCCAATCATCGACTTCCACGAATTCAATCCCCAGCGGTTTCGCTACAGCCATAGTTGAGACGTGGTAGGCGCGGGCATTCTTTTCCAGGGAGCATCCCGGATAATATCCGTATTTCATTCTTCACCTCCCAGCTCTTTGGCTTTCTTGAGGATCGATTTTAGCTGATCGATATTCTTGATTCTAGTGGGGGTGATATCCATTCGGCCCCTGGAGAGCATCTTCATTCCCATACCGGTGGCCATCTTCACTGCTCCCAGCGGATGGTGCCGCAAATGGTAGCGCATGGCGATACCTAGTTCAAAACTGCGACCGGAGTTCTCTACGAAATCACAGAACGTCTCAGAGAATTCAGCAGCGTTCTCCTGGCTGGGTTCGCGGTAATAGCCGGCAGCTATGGCGCGGCGCTTCAAAGTGTACATGATATCCGTGATGGGGATTTCCTGGGGGCAGCGCACCATGCAGTGATAACAGGACACACAGAACCATGGTGTATTGCTTTTCAATACCTGTTCGTCCATGCCAGCTTCCAGCATGGCGAAAATTGCCCTCGGACTGTAATCCATGTCCGGCCCGGAAGGACAGGATCCCGCGCACGTACCGCACTGCAGGCAGGCTTTTAGGTTCATGGCCTTTCCTGGGGTGTCCGCGATGACCTGGTCCAGCAAGGTGGAGGGGCGAGATGTCAAAGTATGGGTCATACCAGCCTCCTCAATACGTGATTGTGAATTCAACGATCTGTATTCAATTAATCAATCAATAAAGGGAAACCGGTAAGAACGTACTAAGTATAGTTAAATGACCAGTTAAACAATAGTGATTAATATCACAATACCTTCCAACAGGGCTCTTGTTTCCTTGTTAATGAGTTAAAAATGCAATATATAGTTGTTGAGAGAACTGAAAGCGTAATAATTATGTGATGGTATAAAAAATGATTTTTAAGATAATTATGAATGATGATGGATAAAGAGTCCCGGGAGAATAATAAAAGTATATGAAAGCATGTCCCGGAAAGCTTGATTTCTATGGTCTGCGGTAGAATGTTTAAAGATCAATTGGGTATCAAGGAGTTGCGGGCAATGACAGATAACAGCACTTTGGATCGAACAGCAGTCAACACCATCCGTTTCCTGGCTGCGGATGCAATTCAGAAAGCGAATTCAGGGCATCCGGGTTTGCCCATGGGTACCGCGGCTCTGGCGTACACGCTGTGGACAAAACACCTCAATCACAATCCGGCTAACCCACACTGGGCTAACAGAGACCGATTTGTCCTCTCGGGCGGTCATGGCTCAATGCTGTTGTATGCCTTGCTGCATCTGACGGGATATGATCTCTCATTGGACCAGATCAAGAACTTCCGGCAGTGGGGCAGCTTGACTCCAGGACATCCGGAATACGGATTGACGCCTGGTGTTGAGACCACCACGGGTCCACTTGGGCAGGGATTTGGGAATGGGGTGGGTTTTGCGATCGCAGAGGCTCATCTTGCTGCTGAATTCAATCGAGCTGGTTTTCCTGTCATCGATCACTATACCTACGGACTGGTCACAGATGGGGATCTGATGGAAGGGGTATCTTCCGAAGCGGCTTCCCTGGCTGGACATTTGGCGCTTGGAAAATTGATCTATTTATACGATAACAACCACATCACCATCGACGGATCCACCGACCTGGCTTTTACGGAGGACAGGGGTGCCAGGTTCGAGGCTTATAACTGGCAGGTCCTGCGCTTGGAGGACGGCAATGACATCGCCGCCGTGGACCGGGCCATCCAGGAAGCCAAGCTCGACCCCCGGCCTTCACTGATCATCTGCCGGACCCATATTGGCTACGGACTGCCCACCAAGCAGGACACGGCAGAAGCCCATGGTTCTCCTCCGGGGGACGCGGAGCTTGATGGAGCCAAGAAAGCCCTGGGATGGCCGACTGAACCTCGCTTTTATATTCCGGAAGAAGCCCGAAGCCTGTTCCTGAAAGCTCTGGAAGAAGGACGTGAGAAAGAGAAGAACTGGCAGGACCTCCTGGAGGCTTACACAAAAGCCTATCCTGACCAGGCTGCAGAATTGAAGCGCAGATTGGCAGGAGACCTCCCTGAGGTGTGGGACGTGCCGGAATTCCCGGCGGATCCCAAAGGAATGGCCACCCGGGCGGCATCAGGGAAAGTGATCAATCACCTGGCTGGGCAAATCCCAGAACTGCTGGGCGGGTCAGCGGACCTGGCGCCGTCCAATAAGACCTGGATCAATGGCCAGCCTGATTTCCAGCCAGGCCGCTACCAGGGACGGAATTTCCATTTTGGTGTCAGGGAACATGGTATGGGCGCGATCATCAACGGGATGGCACTGCATGGCGGCTTGATCCCCTACGGTGGCACATTCCTGGTATTCTCTGATTATTTGCGGCCTGCTTTGCGGTTGGCTGCTTTATCGCACATTCCGGATATCTGGGTCTTCACCCATGACAGCATCGGTGTCGGAGAAGATGGACCGACGCACCAGCCCATAGAGCATTTAGCCGCGCTGCGGGCGATCCCGCAGCTGGTAACGATTCGTCCTGCTGACGCTAATGAGACAGCCCAGGCCTGGCTCTACGCTATCAATCACCGCCATGGACCAACTGTTTTCGCTCTTACCCGCCAGTCTCTGCCGGTGATCGACCGCAGCCGCTACCAGAGTGCAGCAGGTTTGCACAAAGGAGCCTATATCCTGGGAGACCTGGGAGAGGATGGACCTGAATTGATCCTGATGGCGTCAGGATCCGAGGTCGACTTGATCATCAAAGCTGGAGAAAAGCTGCAAGCGGAAGGGATCAGCCTGCGGTTGGTATCCTTCCCGAGCTGGGAGCTGTTCCTTCAGCAGGACCAGTCCTACCGGGATGAAGTGCTGCCGCCCGCCATCAAGGCCAGGCTGGCTGTGGAGGCAGGGGTTTCCCAGGGCTGGAAGGAATGGGTGGGGGATGAGGGAATGATCATCGGCATTGACAAGTTTGGAGCCTCAGCTCCTGCAGACCGGATCTTCAAGGAGTATGGATTTACCGTGGACAATGTGATCGCCACTGTCAACGAGTTGAGAAGGAGGCTGAAATAATGCGTGTAGCCATTGGAATGGACCACGGAGGAATCCCCCTCAGGGAACCCCTGCTTGCATATCTCGAGGAATTGGGGTACGAGGTACTCGATTTTGGCACGGATTCTCCTAAAAGCGTCGATTATCCGGATTTCGCCGAAAAGGTCGGCCGGGCACTCCAGGAAGGCAGGGCTGACCGAGGTGTGTTGATCTGCGGATCTGGAGTAGGCGTGTGCATCTCAGCCAATAAGATACCTGGTGTGTACGCTGCTACTTGCCATGACGCTTACAGCGCCAGGCAGGGAGTAGAGCATGATCATATGAATGTATTGTGCCTGGGAGGTCGCGTTATCGGGGATGAACTGGCTAAATTGCTGGTGAAGGAATTCCTGAGCGCAGAATATATCGGCGATAAACCTGGAGGAGAAAGGCATGCCCGCCGGGTGGGAAAGATTATCGATCTAGAGCAAAAAGGATTAGGTAAATGAACGTCAGGATAGAGAAACTTAACCAGATCGGTCAATCGCTCTGGTATGACAATATAGAAAGGAAATTACTGGATGATGGCACTTTGGAAAAGATGATCCAGCGTGGTGAGATCAGGGGGATGACCTCGAATCCGAGTATCTTCAACAAAGCCATCAGCAAATCCAATGATTATGATGATCAGATCAAGAACCTGGTAGGGAAAGGGCTTTCCAGGGAAGAGATCTTTGAGAAACTCTCCGTGGCTGATATCCAGCAGGCAGCGGATCTTTTTGCGGATCTGTATGATGAGACAGAAGGAAGGGATGGTTTCGTTAGTCTGGAAGTCAGTCCTTATCTGGCCGCTCAGACACAGGAAACGATCGCAGAAGCCAAGAAACTCTGGCATCTCGTCAACCGTCCTAACTTGATGGTCAAGATCCCTGCTACCAAAGAAGGCTTACCGGCGATCACGGAATGCATCTCAGCTGGGTTGAACATCAATGTCACCTTGATCTTCAGCCTCACCAGGTACCAGGAGGTGATCGACGCCTATCTGGCTGGCCTGGAAAACAGGTCTGCAGCGGGCCTGCCTCTGGATCGTGCCGCCTCGGTAGCGTCCTTCTTCATTTCCAGGATTGACAGCAAGGTCGATGGTGAATTGGATGGCCTGCTGCAAGGTAAGGTTGGCGACCAGGGTGATAAATTCCGGTCCATGTTGGGAAAAGCTGGCCTGGCCAGTGGAAAGCTTGCCTACCAGATCTTCTTGGACAATTTTGAGCGCCAGGGGCAGAGGTTCCATAAGCTGCAGGAGCTCGGTGCCCGTCCCCAACGAGCCCTGTGGGCTTCCACCAGCACTAAGAACCCTGCTTACCCGGATACCATGTACGTGGATAACCTGATAGCGCCCTGGACTGTCAATACCGTTCCCCCGCAGACCCTGGTAGCGTTCCTCGACCACGGAAAAGCGGATCTGTCCATTGAGACTGGTCTGGCGGACTATCAGCAAGCTTTCCAGGATCTTGGCTCAGCAGGCATCGATATCGACCAGGTGACGGATGAATTGGAGCAAGAAGGCGTCAAAGCCTTCGCAGACGCATTTACTTCCCTGCTGAACTCCCTCCAAAAGCGGATGGACGATTTCAGCTGACACCAGATTGTTTACAAGGAATGATGAAAGGGCACGAACCTGAAACTATGGCAGGAATGACCCCGGATTTGAAGGAGGTCCTCGAGCGTTTGATTGCTCCAGATGCGCATCTGCGAAGTGGGGCTGTGGATGAATTGGCAGAAGTAGAAGGGGTTGAGGATGATCCCCTGTTCATCTACCTGCTGGCGACCCGGCTGTTGGACCCTGACCTGGAAATCCGCTTCCAGGTAGTGAAGGTGTTAGGACGGATGCTTGAGTTCGAGCATAACCAGCACACCCTGCAGGGCAGGTCTTTGGAAATACTGGTCAGCTACCTGGCTGATTTTGAGAAGGACCAATATGTCAAGCTGCTGGAGGTCAGTGAAGCCTATTTAGCGGCAGAGGAATCGCTGACTGCGATCCTCAAAGTGTGTTCCTATGCGGGTAACTCTTTGGGTGGTATAGTGAATGACCGCAAACTGCCAGTTCGGATCCGCCAGCAGGCGATCTTCTTCTGCGGCGAGATCGGTTTCATGGGTACAGCTGATGCTTTGAGAAATTTGATTTCGCGGGTGGAAAAAGATCGGATCCGGTCGGGGTTTGAGGCTGCTCGCAAGAATAAAAAGGATCAAGAGGCCCTTTATACGTATGCCTTATCTGCTCTGGGCAAGTTGGGGGTATAATTGCTCCCCAAAGGACAGAGAATGGTCAAGAGAGTCCCGATCTTCATAGTCGTGCTGATAAGCCTAGTGGCTGTGGTCTTGTTCACACTGGGAACAGAACAAGCCCTGGCATCTGGAACTGGCCAGCAGCCGACAGTATCCATCCCGACTGTCACTGGTTCACCGCAAGGTCCGATGGCTATCGTCTACTCCGATCCCGAGGACCAGATCAATGTCCGCTCTGGGCCCGATGTTTTCTATCCCAAAGTGGGTGTGCTGATCAATCGTCAGCAGGTTCCCGCGCTGGCCCAAACGGAAGGCGGAGTGTGGGTGAAGATCGTATATCCTGGTGTTCCAGAGGGAGTTGCCTGGGTGTACGCTCCTTACGTCCGAGTGACTGGAGAGCTCCCCGTCGTCCCTAAACCGCCCACGCCTACCCCGGAAACCACGCCAACCATAGACCCCACCTTGGCTTCCCAATTCATCTCCGAGATCCCACCTACCAGGAAACCCACTTATACTCCCGCGCCTCCTTTGGTCGTGCCGACCTATCAACCGGTCCAGATTTCCAGCGGTACTGGTGGTCTGCCCAGTGGTTTCATCATCCTCGGGTTGGCGTCAGTGGGCTTGTTTGGCCTGGTAGTGTCTTTCTTGAGGCGCTCCTGATCAGCAGAACGAAGGATACTTAATAGAAAAAGACCAGGTGAGATAACCTGGTCTTTTTATTTTATGATCTTGCTCTTGTTCCTATCCGCAGCCGGTGGCGGGATCGCAGCCTGCGCATCCTCCCGAGTAAGCTGGGTTAGGGGCGTTCTGCTCGATCAGGAAACCACTGCGGTTGTTCTCTTCCACAAACTTGATGGTTGCGCTTTGCAGATACGCCAGGGTTTGGCCATCAACGATGACCTGTACGCCATGGCTGGTATAAACCTCGTCGCTGTCTCCGACCTGGTTATCCAGTGACATGCCGTACTGTGGGCCCCCTCAACCAACTCCTGCGATGAAAATTCGCAGGGAATGGCCCTCAAGATCCTGGTCCTTCAATAGCGTCTTTACGGCTATGGCTGCTTCTGGGGTCAGGGTGATGTTTTGTGTGTTTTCCATGACTTTCCTGTGAGGTGAAATTAATAAATGTCACTATTTGAAGAATTTTAGCAGGATTGGCAGGTCTGTCAACGGCATTAGGGTGCCTGATTACAATCTTAGGGGGGAAATACGATGAAAATCACCTGAAAAAGGGCGTGATTGATTAGAAAAATGTAAAAAGAACTCTGGAAAAGCGTCGGGGGAGAGGCTGGTGTTATAATCCAGCGTGATTGGCAGTGGAATCCAATCAGAGGGAGATGGAAAGTTGGAAAAAAGGATCTTAGCGGTGCTGGCTCATCCAGATGATGAGTCATTTGGAATGGGTGGAACCCTGGCGAAATACGCCAGCGAGGGTGCCCGGGTCCAGCTGATCTGTGCCACCCGGGGTGAATCAGGAGAGGTTGAGCCTGCGTTCTTGGAAGGCCGCTCATCGATCGCGGATCTGCGCGTTGCTGAGCTTGACTGCGCTGCAAAAACCCTGGGGATAGAACAAGTACATCTGCTTCCATATCGGGATTCCGGTATGACTGGCAGCCCCAACAATCAGCATCCCCAGGCGTTGATCAATGCTTCCCAGGATAAGGTGGCAGCCGAGATTGCGGATGTCATGAGAGAGTTCAAACCGCAGGTGGTGTTGACCTTCGATCCTATTGGGGGCTACCGCCATCCCGACCACATTTTTATCCAACAAGCCGCTACCCGGGCCTTCCAATTGGCTGGGGACCCGGGCTATCACAGCGCTCTAGAAGCTTTCCAGCCGTCCAGGCTCTATTATCACACCATCCCGCGCCGCTTTATCCGCTTCAACGTCCGCCTACTCAAGCTGCTGGGGAAGGACCCCAGCCGTTACGGGAAGAACAAGGATATCGACCTGACGAAAATGGCCGTCGACGATTTTCCTGTACACGTCAAGGTCCAATATGCCTCTGTCAAGGAAAAGAAACTGAACGCGTCCCGCTGCCATGCCAGCCAGGGAGGGCAGGGATTGACCAGAGGTCCCATGCGCTGGATCGCCTGGCTGTTAGGTGGAAAGCCGGCTGATCAGTTCATGCAGGCTTTTCCCGATCCTTCCTCTTTGAACGGGAAAGTCGCTGATGACCTATTTGCTGGGCTGCAGCAGTAGACACGGAACATTAAAGAACCTGGCTCCAACTGCTGCCAGGTTCTTTTTACGTTTCATGGACTTCTCCGGCTCCAAATTGGACTATGACCTTTCCTTTACCAGATAGATGCCGGGAATGCTGATGATCGTGGTCACTCCTTTGATGATCATGTTGCTGAAGAAGATCGAAGTGACGACACTCAAGGGCATCTTCCCATAGAATGCCAGGAAACTGAACAGGAAGCTGTCGACCGGGATGCTGAGGGAATTACTGAACACAACCCGAGCCCATTCATAGCGCCGGGTCACTTTTTCGACCCAGATCCTGTACCCTTCGGTATCGATCAATTCCGCGATCACTTCTGCTATGATCGAGGCTAGAACGATCCGCCAGACCGGGGACAGCAAGGTCCCAAATGCGGTTTGGGGACCTACTGCCAGATCTGGGGGTAAGCTGGATACCAGCTTGAAGAACAGCGCCATAAGCACATTCACAACAGCTGCTGAGATGATCAGCATCCGGGCGATCTTGATGCCTGCTACTTTGTGCACCATGTCGCGGAGAGTGAAAGTCAGGGGATATATGAATGTGCCGGCATCTATGGAAAAACCAGCCACGAGTACGATCTGCAAACTGGCAATATCAGACAGCATCTGGGCAGCGACATAGAAGATCGACACCAGGACAGCCGAGGCCATCAGGTTAGTTTCCTCATTCCTTAGCTTCACAGTTGATGCTTCCATGGCTTTCAATCCTGGATCGTGAGGTCCTTGAGCGCCTGGCGAAGATGGTGGGCGTTTTTCTCCAGCTCTTCCTTGGTAGGAAGTTCAGCAGAGCGTGCTGATAGATTCAATTCAAAGCCATCGTTTTCAGCGCGGGGTATGATGTGCAGCTGCAGATGGGGGATGTTCTGGCCGGCAGCTCTGCCATCAGCCAGGTAGAGGTTGATCCCGTCGCACTCGAATCCGCTTCCGCGGATTGCTGATGCCAGATGCTGGCTAACGCGGATGAGATGGTGAGCGGTCTCGAGCGGCAGATCCTCTAAGGATCCGATGTGCTCGTTCGGTATCAACAATACATGGCCTGGATTGACAGGCTGCATGATCATCAGCGCTGAACAAAGGGAATTCTGATAGACGAAAGTTGCTGCCAGATCTCCTTTGATCATTCTACAGAAAGGACAATCTTCCATAATGGTTCCTTAGCTTGCCGCTGTAGAAGAGACCGGCTCATACGCTACTTGAAGCTGGCTTGGAATTCTGCCAGGAATCGGCCTTCCTCGAGCAGTTCTCTGACCGTATCGATTTCCGGACCCCAAAGAGTATCCCCAGCCTGGTAGGGGACATGCTGGCGGATGATGTGCTGGGCAGCCTGGGTTCCTTTGCCTGGTTGGAGGTCAGGATGCTCACGGAGGCGGAGATCGATCGCCCTGGCTGCGGTGTAGAGTTCGATAGCCAACACCTGCCGGGTATTGGTGACGATCTCATAAGCATGCCGGGCAGCTGTCATCGCGTTTGCGTTGTGATCTTCTTGAGAGGCAGAAGTCGGCAAGGAATAGAGCGAATCCGGGCCTGCCAGCGCCCGATTCTCTAGCACCAGGGAGGCTGCCGTGTACTGAGGCATCATCATCCCTGAATTCAGCCCAGCTGACTGCCTGCTGTCAACCAGCATAGGAGGCAGACCATTATTGAGATTGCCGTCTGTCAGGCGGTAGATCCTGCGTTCGGATATACCGGCGATCTCTGCCAGGGCAATTCCCAGGAAATCCATCACCAGCCCGACAGGTTCACCGTGGAAGTTGCCGCCTGAAACCGCTTCTCTTTCAGGGAAGATCAGCGGGTTGTCAGTGGCAGCGTTGACTTCTCGGGCGATCACTGCCTCGGTGAAATCCAGCGTCTCGTAGACAGGACCGTGTACCTGGGGACTGCAGCGTAAGGAGTACGCATCCTGGACGTGGGGGGCTGAGCCGAGCAGTGTGCTGCCCTCCGTGAGGTTGCGGATCCTTTCAGCGAAGGCGATCTGACCGGGGTGTTGGCGGGATTCATGAATGCGGGCATCAAAAGCGCTGGAGATACCTGCCAATCCTTCTAGACTCAATGCCAGGGCGATCTCTGAAATGGACAACAGCTGTCTGGCTTGCCAGCATACCAAGGCAGCAATGGCGGCGGAAAATGTTGCCCCGTTATTGAGAGCGATACCTTCCTTGGCTTCCAGGATCACCCGGGCGATACCCGCCTTGTGCATCGCTTCTTGCCCTGTGAATACTTGACCTTGATACTCCGCAAATCCTGAGTGTTCAGCCAGGTCCTGTTCCCCTCTGGAAAGCACCAGCGCGAGATGGGACAGGGGAGCCAGATCTCCGGAGGAGCCCAAGGATCCCTGAGAAGGAATTCGCGGGTGGACACCTTTATTGAGCATCTCCAGAAGGGTTTCGATCAGGGAGAGGCGGACTCCCGAAAATCCCTTGGCGAGGGTATTGGCCCGGATCAGCATAGCAGCCCTGACAATATCCACCGGAAGTTCCGGTCCAGTACCCACGGCGTGGCTGAGGATCAGGTTCCGGTTCAAGATCCTGATTTCCTTGCTCGATATCTTGGAGTCCGCGAAAATCCCGAACCCGGTATTGATGCCGTAGACAGGCTTGCCTTGTTCAATGATCTCCTCTACCCAGAGGCGAGAACGCTCGATGTCCTTGATAGCAGTCGGCCGGATCACGACTTGCTCGCGATCGACCGCTGCTTGCTGGATTTCTGCAATTGTGAGGGAGTTCCCATCGATTTCGATCATTCTTAGCCCTTCCGGAGATACTATTTCAATCTTTTCAGCGTTATCTGTAATTACCAGGGCAGAGGATAATCCTGGCAGGGTTTTACGCCCTGGTCGATATATTTATACATGGTCACATTTGAAAAAGGCTCCCCAAGGATATTGTCATGGATTGCCCAGGAGCGCAGACGGATCTGTTTCTCTGCGCCTGGCTGGCGGAAAGTACTGCTGCCATCCAGAAGAGGCAGCAGATCGCCGTCCGTGGAAAAACCATCGTTGATCCGTTTCATCAGGCGCTTGCCGGATTGGTAGTGGAAATGGTAGCGCTCGAAAATGATCGCCACATGATAAAAAAGCGGCTCGACGAAGAATAGATCCTGTCCCATGCAAGCTACGAAACTTTCAAATTGCCGCAGGGTCTCTTTGAACAGGTGGGGTCCCCGGTAGATCTGTCCTGGCGCCAGGCCGGCCTTGAAGGCCAGTTCCTCGGCTTCCAGGTTGCGGTGGTCTGTCCCGAATCCCGTCTTGGTGCCATCTGGGAGGCGGTCCACGTTGAAGCGAGGCGATTCGACATCGTTCATCCCGTACAGAAGGATATGGAGCTGGCCGTTGATCGAATCTGCGATGTGCCCAAAAAGCACTGGATCAGATGCGCCGGCCTGGTGGTAAAGGGCGAGTTCGGCATCCGCTGCACCAGGCTGGCATTTCACCTTGAAAAGGTCACTGCCGTCCTGGTCCTTGAGATCGGGCTGGATCTGGTACATATCCAGCAGTTCAGGCGGGATGATCTTGGCGTAGATCTCCCTTTTCTCTTGGGCAGGAAGTTGGTTTAGAGCACCGATAGTGGATGGAAAACTCATCATAAAGGACCTTCTGGTATGGTATCCCTTATTAATAGCCTACGCCCTTGAGGTCTCTCTCTACCTGGCGCTGGGCATCCCGCTCGGCAATGTCCTTTCTCTTATCTCGGAGTTTCTTCCCTCGAGCGACTGCGATCTCGATCTTGGCTTTGCCCTGAGATAGATAAACTCGCAGAGGGATGATGGTATGACCTTTGATGCGGACTTTATCCCATAATTCGAGGATTTCCTTCTTGTGGAGCAGGAGTTTCCGGCGGCGCTTGGGATTGTGGTTGTAGAGGCTGGCCTGCTCGTAAGGGTGGATATAGGAATCGATCAGCCAGGCTTCTTCTCCATCGATGTGGACATAGGCTTGATCGATGCTGACCTGGTGATTGCGTATAGACTTAATCTCTGATCCCTGCAGAACAAGACCGGCTTCGTAGGTGTCCAGGATGTGGAAATTGAAATACGCCTTCTTGTTCTTGGCGATCGTTTTCCCGCTCATGCGACCCATTTTAGCACACATTGACTGGCAGGATGCCTGCTAGTCAATCACGATGCGGGTGCCGTAGCCGTTATTATGCCAATCGCAGTGATTGCGGTAAGGGGGGTCGTAGGGAGGATTTACCCAGCGGAAGAGCCACTTGGCGTCGCTGTTGCGCATGTTGACACAGCCGTGGCTCATCCGGTTGCCGAAATTATTGTGCCAGTACGTGCCGTGGAAGGCTACTCCGGTCTCGTAGATGAAGAAAGAAGTCCAGGGAACACCGGGCAGCGTGTAGCTGCCGGGCGCTCCCGTGGCAACCACACCTCCCATATGTTTGGAAGGATATTTGGATGTGATGTAAAAAGTGCCCCGGGGAGTTGCTGTCGCGAACGGATCCCTGGGATCGACTTCCTTGTAACCCAGCCCAGAGGATACTTTTGTCTTGAAAACCAGTTTCTCGCCCTCGTAGGCGCTCAATTCCTGGTCGTTGAGAGATACCCGGATGTGTTTCTCTTCCGGGGGAACTTGGATGCTGGTAGGTAGATATTCCACGTCCTGGACCAGCCGGAGGTGATCCCTCCTGACATGATAGGTCAAGGATCCGGAAAGCTGGGATGTCAGCTCGTACCAGTCGTTCCCATCAGGTCCTGGCTTGATACCAGTGATCCAGTGAGTGGTTTCATAATACAAGCGGTACTTCTTTGTCCAGCCCTCATATTCGCTGTAAGAATAGGCATCAGTGAATGGGACAGTGACCTCCGAGAGATTTCCGCATTCAAAGATCCTGTCGACCGGCTGATTCAAGCGGTAGCGGGTCAGCTGGACATAGACTCCTGGCAGGTAACCTCCCCAGACCCGGTACCAGGTTTGCGGGGGACCCTCCTCTCCCTCGACTTCCAACTTATAGTAAAGATTCAGAAGTTCATCAAATGTCGTCTCCCGCACGATCTCGCTGTCTTCACTGGGCTCCTGGTGGATAGAGATCACCTTCTCGTCTGCAGCTATCCTGCCGATAACCCCAATGATCCGATCGACCCCGTGCGCCGGGACCCAGGACCTGAATCCAGCACCCAGCAGGGAAAATAGGGATAACCTTAAGAAATCTCTCCGAGAAAACTTTGACAAACTCAACCCTCCCAAGCAAATTCTACTCAAGTCCAGTACTGATAGCAAGCAGACGGATGGCAGTAGTTTAGGACCTGTCCCGGTATAATACCATCGAAAGGGGAAGAGATGATGAATACCCAACCATCCTATCTGGAATTGCTTCAGGGTGGAACCCTGGCTGAGAAAGCTGAAGAGATTGCTGGGCGTTTGGGGTGCTGCGATCTCTGCCCCCGGGAGTGCGGGGTCAACCGCTTGAATAACGAGGTCGGAAGCTGCGGGATCGGCAGCTCTGCTTGGGTCAGCAGTTACGGGCCGCACCATGGCGAAGAGGATCCCCTGCGCGGGATTTATGGTTCAGGAACGATCTTTTTCAGCGGCTGCAATTTGAGCTGTCTATACTGCCAGAACGCGGATATCAGCCAGCAGCGCACTGGGTATCCCGTCAGCCCTACTCAGCTGGCTGGGATCATGCTTGAGATCCAGGCTATGGGCTGCCATAACATCAACCTGGTCTCCCCGACCCATGTAGCAGCCCAGATTGCCCTGGCTTTGGTGCTGGCCGCGGAAAAGGGCCTGACCCTGCCCCTGGTATATAACTCAGGGGGCTACGACTCTCTTTCCACTCTGTCCTCCCTGGAAGGGATGATCGATGTCTATATGCCGGATATGAAATACAGTACACCGGAAGTTGGAGCTCGTTATTCGGGGGTGGAGGATTACCCCCAAAGAAACAGGGCAGCTGTCCTGGAAATGCACCGCCAGGTGGGGGATCTGATGCTTGATGAGAGCGGCATAGCTCTACGGGGATTATTGATCAGGCATTTGATCCTACCTGATGATTTGGCCGGCTCGCAGCGGACTCTGGCTTTCATCGCTCGGGAGATCTCCCCCGCAACTTATCTGAACATCATGGACCAATACCGGCCGGCTCACCGGGCTGGCCGCTATCCGGAACTGGTCCGAGGGATCACGAAGGCTGAATATCTTGAGGTCATCGGTCAGGCAAAGGGTCTGGGATTGACGAGGTTGGATCGAGGGTGATCGGATATTTCAACCAGCTGTCTCACGGCCCGGCAAGCGACATTGACACAAAGACGAAGAAGCTGGCAGATGATATAATAGCTTCAACTTGGACTGACTAAAAAAAACTCTATCTACTGCAGGGGACAAGTCTGCTCTTTTGGGAGGAGTTGTATGTCCGGACATTCAAAATGGTCGACCATTAAGCATAAGAAAGCCCAGGCGGACGCCCGCCGGGGAGCCGAATATACCAAACTGGCACGCGAGATCCAGATCGCTGCCAGGGAAGGCGGCGGGGACCCAGAAACCAACTTTAACCTGAGGTTGGCGGTCGACCGTGCTAAAACCGCTAACATGCCCAACTCGAATATCGACCGGGCTATCAAGCGGGGAACAGGAGAGGACCGAGATGCTGCAGAAATGGAGAAAATCCTCTATGAGGGTTACGCTCCTCATGGAATTGCCCTGCTGTTGAACTGCATCACGGACAACCGCAATCGCACAGTAGCAGCGATCAGGCACGTGCTGACAAAACATGGGGGCAGTATGGGCTCGGAGGGATCGGTCTCCTGGCAGTTCACCCGAAAATCCTTCTTCACCATCCCGGCTGAGGATGCATCGTTTGATACCCTGTTCGAGATCGCAGCGGAGTCTGGCGCAGATGACGTCGTTGAAGACGATGAGTATTTTGAGATTGTTGGACCAGTCGCTGCCTTCAAGACCATTCATGACAAGCTGAAAGCTGCTTCTATCAATTCCGAGACTTCCGGGCTGCGGATGGACCCCAACCAGGAAGTCGAGTTGGATCTCGAGAAAACTCTCCAGGTGATGAGGGTCATTGATACCTTGGAAGAGCTGGATGATATCCAGGCTGTATACACCAATTTGCGAATCACGGATGATGCCCTGGAAGGATTCGAGTAGGTGCATGTCTGAACCGCGCACGGTCATTGGCATTGATCCGGGTACGGCGATCACCGGTTACGGTGTCATACGAGAAGAAGGTTCAGGTGATCTGGCTTGGATTACTCACGGCGTGATCACCACTCCCAGCGATTGGGATGAGCCCCAGCGGCTGTTGTTCCTTTACCAATCCCTGCTGCAAGTGATCAAGGAATCCCAACCGGACTGCTGCGCGGTAGAAAAGCTCTTTTTCCAAAAGAATGTCAAAACTGCGTTGAAGGTGGGTCAGGGCAGGGGTGCAGCGTTGATCGCCGCCGCAGAAGCGGGCCTTGTGATCGGTGAGTATACTCCACTGGCAGTCAAGCAGGCAGTAGTCGGGTATGGTAAGGCAGACAAGAACCAGGTCCAGCAGATGGTCAAACTGCTGTTGAATTTGAACGATATTCCCCAACCGGATGACGCAGCAGATGCCCTGGCTGTTGCCATTTGCCACCTGCATTCAACCAGGCGTGACCGGCAAACTCAACATGATTAACCCAGATCTATTCCTGAGATTCGGCGTGGCCTTGCTGATCGGAGTCTTGATCGGCTTGCAGCGCGAGCACGCTTATGGAGGGCAGAAGAAGGAAGGCCTCTTTGCTGGCGTGCGCACCTTTGCCCTGATGGCGCTATTTGGCTGCAGTGCTGCATTGGTAGGACAGCTGCTGGGAGCCCCTTGGGTCTTTCTGGGCTTGGTCTTCTTGCTGGGCATCATGGTGATCGTAGCCTATTTCATCACAGCTACGGAGCGGGAGGAGATCGGCCTGACCTCCGAGGTCGCAGCCTTGCTGACGATCCTGATCGGCGGGATCAGCTACTTGCACTCGGTCGAGTTTGCTGCCGCACTGGGAGTTGCCACCACCGTGGTGCTGGCTGTGAAATGGGAGATGAGGCGGCTGATCGACGTCATCACCCGCAAGGATCTGATCGCGACCCTGCAGTTCGCTGTGATCACTGCCATCGTGCTGCCGATCCTTCCAAACCAGACCTACGGTCCTCCTCCGATCAACGTCCTTAACCCCTACCAGATCTGGAAGATGGTGATATTTATCTCAGGGATCAATTTCCTGGGATTCATCCTCATCAAAATTGTTGGACCCCGACGCGGCTTGGGGATCAGCGGCGTCTTGGGCGGGTTGGCTTCCAGCACTGCAACCACGATGAGCTTTTCGCAGCGGAGTAAAACCCAGGAGGATTTTGCCAAACCCTTTGCGGTTGCCATTATCATCGGCTGGGTGATCATGTTCTTACGGATCATCGTCGAGGTTGCTGTTGTCAATGGCAGCTTACTTCCCAGTGTCTGGCCGGCGATGGCGGCCATGGGCCTGGCTGGCTTGATCTATGCGGTTTACCTCTACCTTTCCCAATCAGCAACCGATGATGGGGAACTGCAGTTATCCAATCCCTTTGACCTTGGACCTGCCATTAAATTCGGGTTGATCTATGCCCTGGTGTTGCTGGTGACCAAAGCTGCCGAGATGTATATTGGGGAAAGCGGCATTTACTTGACCAGTTTTTTCGCGGGACTGGCTGATGTCGACGCCATTACCCTGTCGATCTCGGACCTGACCCGTGAGGGTGGTACCATTGGACTGTCCACTGGCAGGATTGCTGTCATCCTGGCAGCCGTTTCAAACACGATCACCAAAGGATTGCTGGTGTTTTTCCTGGGATCAAGGAATATCAGGAAGCACATTCTTCCTGTGTTATTGGTCATGCTAGCAATAGGTATCGCCTTTATATTATTCTTTTAAGAGCTGAACTATGATCGCTAGTATTGAAGGTCACGTCACTTATCTGGGGGATTCCTACCTGGTAATCCAGGTGGGAGGGATCGGCTACCAGGTCCATGTGCCTGCCTTTCTAGTCAGTTCGCTGAGACCGGGTGAAAAGATCTCATTGTTCACTCAGCTGATCGTCCGTGAGGACTCGCTGACTCTGTATGGATTTCGGGACCAGGAAGAGGTCGAACTCTTCCAGGAACTGATCCGGGTCAATGGCGTGGGCCCGCGATTAGCGTTGGAGACCTTGTCTACGCATTCAGTGGATGTGCTCAAGCGGGCTGTTCTGAATAAACAGGAAGAGGTATTCGCCCAGGTTTCCGGAGTAGGTAAAAAGACGGCTCAAAAGATCATCCTGTCCTTGGAGGACCGGATCACCTTTGGCGAGGAACACCGTATCTCTCCCGAAAGTGCTGGTATCAACGATGAGGTCCAGGAAGCACTGGTCAGCCTGGGGTATTCGATCCTGGAAGCCCAGGCAGCGTTGCAAACCATACCGGAGGAGGCCCCTCTGGACCTGGAAGCCCGGTTGACGATTGCTCTCAGGTTCTTCAGCTGAACGTGTTTTGCTGGACAATCTGGACAGTATCAGTTATCATCTTTTTCGATTGTAAACGGTCGCTGGAAATGATCAGCCCTGCGAGTTTGGCGAGTATCCAACCTGCCTGGGACCAGCGCTTTTTAATGTTGTTCTCAATCACAGCGGAGGTATCGTGACTGAATCCATTAATCAAATTACAGCAGAATTCAAGAAATTCATCGAGGATTTTCAGCCCACTGCAGGCATCCAAACCGTTGGGATTGTCCAGGAGTCAGGCGACGGCATCGCTCGTGTCAGCGGCTTGTCTGATGTCCGAGCCCAGGAGCTGGTGCAGTTTGAGAACGGCGTGCTGGGAACCGCATTCAACCTTGAAAAGGACCTTGTCGGTGTCATCATCATGGGTGAATTCGACAAGATCAGCGAAGGCATGCAGGTCCGCTCCACTAACCGGATTACATCCGTGCCGGTCGGTGAGGGATTGATCGGCCGTGTGGTCAATGCCATTGGTCAGCCGATTGACGGAAAAGGACCGATTCGCAGCACTGGTTATCGTCCGATTGAGGTGATTGCCCCGGGTGTGATCCAGAGGAAAGACGTGGATCAACCCCTCCAAACCGGTATCAAAGCTATCGACTCCATGATCCCTATCGGTCGGGGGCAGAGGGAATTGATCATTGGCGATCGCCAGACCGGGAAAACCGCCATTGCCCTGGACACGATCATCAACCAGAATGGGGAGGACGTGATCTGCATCTATGTTGCCATTGGACAGAAGAAAGCCGGAATTGCCCGGACTGTCGCTATTCTGGAAGAACACGGCGCTATGGACCATACCATCGTTGTTTCTGCTTCTGCTGATGACCCCAGCGCGCTGCAGTACATCGCTCCCTATGCGGGTTGTGCGATGGGAGAAGAGTTCATGAATCAGGGAAAAGATGCCCTGATCGTTTACGATGATCTTTCAAAACACGCCTGGTCCTACCGGGAGATCTCCTTGCTTCTCCGCAGGCCGCCAGGCCGCGAAGCATATCCAGGCGACCTGTTCTATCTGCACTCGCGCTTACTGGAAAGGGCGGCCAGGCTGGCCGATTATTATGTGATCGCCTCAGCTGATTTCAAGGAGCCACTGGCAGGAGAAAAGGACGCCGTCAACGGTAAGGTCTATCAAGGACCGCTTGCTTACGATCATGCCAAAGAGGACCTGGATGGCGGTGTAAAGGGCAAGATCGTCAAGGTCAAAGGGTCAGGAGGCTCGCTGACTGCACTTCCGATCATTGAGACCCTGCTGGGTGATGTGTCTGCCTATGTTCCCACGAACGTGATATCCATCACTGACGGCCAGATCTACTTGGAGAACGACCTGTTCTATTCCGGGATCCGGCCCGCCATCAACGCTGGTATCTCGGTCTCCCGTGTGGGTGGTGACGCCCAGATCAAGGCAATGAAGCAGGTTGCTGGACAGCTCCGGCTGGACATGGCTGCCTTCCGGGAACTGGCTGCTTTTGCCCAATTCGGCTCGGACCTCGATAAAGCCACCCAGTCCAGGCTGGATCGGGGACGGCGGTTGAGAGAGGTCCTCAAGCAGCCCCAGTTCTCACCCATGCCAATTGCCAATCAGGTCATTGTCATCTATGCTGCGACCAGAGGGTATGCTGACAGTGTCCAGGTTGCCGATATCATCCAGTGGGAAGCCGAACTGGTCACCTATTTCGAAAACAGCCAACCGGATATCATAAAGGACATCATCAAGGAAAAAGCGCTCACGAATGAGATCGAAGAGAGGTTGAAGACCGCTCTGGAAAGCTTCTCTTTTTCGTGATCGTAAGCGGTTGGCATATTTGCAGGGTGAGAGCTCATGGCTAATGCGAGAGAAGTAAAGCAGCGAATCAAAAGCGTCAAGAATATTTCCCAGGTGACCCGGGCCTTGGAAGCCGTCAGCGCCAGCAAGGTCAGAAAGGCTATCCAGCAGATGGAGGATACCAGGCCTTATTCTGTCAAAGCCTGGCAGGTGCTTCAGCATATTGCCGGCCAGCCTGGAAGAGGCGCACTTCATCCGTTGCTTGAAAAACATCCGGCTGTGAAGGAGATCATTGCCATCGTCATCAGCGGTGACCGCGGACTGGCAGGCGCCTACAACACCAACGTCATCCGTGCCGTCGATGATTGGGCTGGATCGACATCCGCTTCGGTGAAATATATCACTGTGGGAAAAAGGGGCCGCGACCAACTGCTGCGGCGGGGCAGGAAAATCCTGGCTGAATTCAGCAACCTGCCTTCCCAACCTTCCTACGTGGACGTCGCTCCGATCGGACAGCTGGCGATCGACCAGTTCCTGAACGAGGAAGCGGATGAGGTGGTCCTGGTTTACACCCAATTCGTGAATAGGATGGTTCACAAGCCGGTCGTGAAGAAATTGCTCCCCTTGGAGACGGACCAGAGTGACCGCGTCAAGGAATTCGATGAGGGCGAGCCCTTGGTGGGTGATTATATCTTTGAACCGGACCAAATCTCTCTTTTAAGTGCGATCGTTCCCCGCTTTACCGGCCTCCAGGTATTTCATGCGGTCATCGAATCCGTGGCAAGCGAACACGCGGCACGCATGGTCGCCATGAGAAATGCCACAGATAATGCTACCGATCTGGCCGACGCGCTGCAGTTGGAGTACAACAACGCCCGCCAGCAGGCCATTACCAACGAGATGCTAGATATCGCCGGAGGGGCGGAAGCGATCTCTGACTGATCAAAACAGAAACGAACATACTTTTGGAATTGTTAGTTTAGTGGAGGGTTTAATGACAGAAGCCAGCGGATGGATCACCGAGATCAAAGGTGGAGTGGTTGATGCCCAATTCCCTGTCGAGAACTTGCCGAGAATCTATGATGCCCTGGTCGTCAAGACTGATAGTGGGGACGACCTGGTCCTTGAGGTGGAAATCCAGCTGGGCGAAGGCGAAGTCCGCTGTGTGGCCATGGGACCCACACCGGGGCTGAGAAGGGGAATGGAAGTGATCGGCACCGGTTCTCCTATCAGGGTGCCGGTTGGCGAGGAAGTCTTAGGCCGAGTGATGAATGTACTCGGAGAACCGGTAGATGGAAAAGGTGAGGTCAAGTCCCAGGAATACTATCCCATCCACCGGGAAGCGCCTTCCTTTGAGGAACAATCCACCTCGGTGGAGGTGTTTGAGACCGGGATCAAAGCGATTGACCTGGTAGCTCCCTTCACCAAGGGTGGGAAGACCGGCGTGTTTGGTGGGGCAGGCGTTGGCAAGACAGTGATCATCATGGAGCTGATCCGCTCCGTGGCAACTGAACACGAGGGCAACTCTGTCTTTGCGGGTGTTGGCGAAAGGACCCGAGAAGGGACCCAGCTTTACCGGGAGATGCTGGAATCCGGAGTTATGAAAGACACGGTCATGGTCTACGGGCAGATGAATGAGCCGCCTGGCCCTCGTTTGCGTGTAGCCTTGACGGGATTGGCTCTGGCAGAGAAATTCCGCGATGAAGGCCGGGACGTACTGATGTTCATCGATAACATTTACCGCTTCAGCTTGGCCGGGGCAGAGGTGTCCGCCTTGCTGGGAAGGATGCCTTCCGCGGTCGGCTACCAGCCCACCCTGGCAACGGAAATGGGCAACCTTCAGGAACGGATCACCAGCACCAAGACTGGCTCGATCACGTCTATGCAGGCTATTTACGTGCCGGCGGATGACTATTCCGACCCAGCGCCTGTAGCGACATTCACACACCTGGATGCGACGATTGCTCTCGAGCGCTCAATTGCAGAAAAGGGCATTTACCCGGCAGTCGATCCGCTGACATCGACCTCGCGCATCCTGGATCCCAACATTGTTGGTGCTGACCATTATGAGACCGCCCGCCGGGTGCAGGAGGTTCTTCAGAAGTATAAAGACCTCCAGGACATCATTGCCATTCTGGGCATGGATGAGTTGTCCGAAGATGACAAGATCGCTGTCTCCAGGGCCAGGAAGATCGAGCGGTTCTTTTCCCAGCCGATGTTCGTTGCTGAGCAGTTCACCAACCTGCCCGGGAAATACGTCCCGATCAAGGAAACCGTCAGGGGCTTCAGCGAGATCCTGGATGGAAAATATGATCACTTGCCCGAGGATGCTTTCATGTTGGTGGGAACGATCGATGAGGCAGTTGAGAAAGCAGACAGAATTAGCTGAGGTCAAGCTCAGGAGCAGGTATTATGCCCATCCGATGTGAAATAGTTTCCCAGGACCGCATGGTATTTCAGGGAGATGCCGATATCGTCATCCTCCCTGGTGCTATGGGTGAAATGGGGATCCTTCCTGGCCACGCCCCGCTGCTGTCCTCGTTGAAGTTGGGTGTCATCCGGGTCAAACACGGTTCTAAAGAGGATGTTTTCACGGTTACAGGCGGCTTTGTAGAAGTTCAGCCGGATATCGTTACCGTGATGGCGGATGCGGCTGAGAACGTGGAAGAGATCGATGTCGAGCGGGCTAAGAAAGCCATGCAGCGGGCTGAGAAGTTACTCGAGGAATACAAGGATACGGATGCCGAAAATTACCTGCGCATCCAGGCAGCGCTCAGACGGTCCGACCTGCGTTTGAAAACAGTAGACCAGTACCGAAGGCGCGGCCAGCGCTCCCGCCCTCCAGGCATGGGAAGTTCAGAATAGGAAGATTATGGCATTATTCTCACAGGATTTTGGGATCGATCTCGGCACCTATTACACCATGATCGCGGAAGAGGGAGTGCTCCTCGAACGCGCTCCCACTGTAGCGGCAATCGCCATTGATGAGCAGAAGATCGTTGAGTTTGGCCAGGCGGCCAAGGATATGTACGGCCGCGTACCGGACTCGCTGGAGATCGCCCAGCCCCTCAAACACGGTGTGATCGCAGATTTCGAAGTGACCATGAAATTGCTGGAGCGCATGATCAAGAAAGTGGCCGGCCCGATCCGCCTCTTCCATCCCCGGATCATGGTGTCTGTTCCCTACGGGGTCACCAGCGTGGAAAGCCGGGCGGTCGAGGAAGCAGTTCTGGAAGCCGGCGCCCGAGAGGTGTTCTTGATTCCAACTCCTCTAGCGGCTGCCATCGGTATCGACCTGCCCATCAATACACCTACCGGAAATATGATCCTCAACCTGGGCGGTGGAGCGACCCAGGCTGCGGTGCTGGCTATGTATGGGATTGTTTCCGCCGCTACCTTGCGGAAAGGCGGCGCGGACCTGGATGAAGCCATCGCCACCTATGTGCGCCGCAAATATGGACTGATCATAGCCCAACCAACTGCCGAGCGCATCAAGCTGGAGATCGGTGCAGCCGTATCCCTGGATGGCAAATCAGGGATCGAGGTCCAGGGCCAAGACCAGGTAACCGGTTTGCCTCAACCGCTGACCATCTCTAGCGATGAGGTGGTAGAGGCTTTACAGCCCCCGCTGAAGGAGTTTGTAGAGACCGCCCGTAAAGTCCTTGAAAAGACCCCACCTGAACTGATTTCCGATATAATCGATCGGGGCATCGCGCTCAGCGGCGGCTCAGCCCTCCTTCCAGGTATGGAAAAACTGCTCACAAAAGAATTGGGTGTGCCAACCTACCTGGTAGATAATCCGACCACCTGTGTGGTGGAAGGTGCCTCAAGAGCGTTCTCGCCGGGTATCTTCCCCAAGATCCGCAGAAATCTCATCAATTGAGAACTGTATCCAGCCAAATCAAAAACCGTAATCAACTTGATTACGGTTTTTTTATGGTCCAGAGAAGTGAAGCTATTTCAAATAATAGCTCAGTTTTTGGAGGTGGACAGAAGGATCGATATGCTCGATCTGCACACCATCGGGGGTCTTGATATAGATCGGAGCATAATTCAAGATGGCGGTGATCCCCACCTCGACCAGGTCGTCGATCACATGCTGGGCGGTTTCTGCCGGTACAGCCAGAACGGCGATCTGGATCTTGTTTTCCGCGACATAATCGCACATCGCTGCCAGGTCTTTGACAATCAGGTTGCCGATCTGCTTACCGATTTTAGCAGGGTCGATATCAAATACAGCAGCCACTCGGAAACCTCGGTCTGCAAAGCCCTTGTAGCGGGCCAGACCGCTACCGAGGTCCCCAGCGCCGATCACGATCATATCCCAGATGTCCTCAATATTCAGGATGTGATTGAGCTCGCTGATCAGGAAATCGATCTCGTAACCTTTCCCGCGCTTTCCCAACTCTCCAAAATGGGAAAGGTCCTTGCGAATCTGAGCAGCTGAGATATCCAGCAGCTTACCCAATTCACGGGATGAGGCAAAACTATAACCCTCTTTCTTCAGCCGGGTGAGAGCTCTGAGGTAAAGAGGTATTCTACCGATAATGATGCGGGGAATTTTCCGGTTCATTTTTTATCCAAAATATTCCAAATAGTTGGCAATTTCTATCAGATTTGTGATAATTTTTCAAATTTTACCATAATAATTCGAGATTTTCCTAGATGGTATAATAGCCTGCAGTCAGCCCGCCCAGGGGGATGGTAGATCGGAGTTCCCGCAATTCACGAGGACGAACCAGTATATGTATTTTGATGAAGTGGAAATCGAGGTGATCGGCGGAAAGGGAGGCGATGGCGTGATCCATTTCCGCCGGGAAAAGTACGTTCCCCGGGGAGGCCCAGACGGAGGAGACGGAGGACGGGGCGGTGATATCGTCCTGGTTGTTGACCCTCATCAAAACACCCTGGGCCATTTTCGGCATCAGAAATACTTCAAGGCGAAGGACGGCGCGAAGGGAGGCGGCAAAAATCAAACAGGCGCTTCCGGTGAGGATCTGATCATCAAGGTGCCGCCAGGCACAATGGTCTTTGACAAGGACAGCGGCCGCTTATTGGGAGACCTGGTTGAAATCGGTCAGAGGCTGGTGGCCTGCCAGGGTGGTCGGGGCGGCAGAGGCAATACGCGTTTCAAGACCTCTACAAACAAAGCTCCCCGCTTGGCCGAGAAAGGAGAGCCGCCGGAGGAGAAAAGGCTCCGCTTGGAGCTGAAGCTGATCGCCGATGTTGGCATCATCGGCGTACCCAATGCTGGGAAATCCACCTTGCTTTCTGTTGTCAGCAATGCCAAGCCCAAGATCGCACCCTATCCCTTTACCACCCTCCAGCCTAATCTGGGTGTGGCTGAGGTCGATCAGGAGATCCAGCTTATATTAGCGGATATCCCCGGATTGATCGAGGGAGCCCACAAGGGAGAAGGGCTGGGCCATGATTTTCTGCGCCACATCCAGCGCACCCGGGTCCTGATTCACCTCCTGGATGGGACTGCGGAAGAGCCCCTCCTTGATTTTGCCCAGATCAATTCTGAACTTGCCTTGTTCGATCCTGCCTTGGGGGAAAAACCGCAGATCGTGGTTCTCAACAAAATGGATTTGCCGGAAGTAGAGGAGAAATGGCCCTCCTTGCGAGAAGAACTCAAGCGCAAAGGCTACCAGGAGATCTTCGCCATCTCTGCGCTGACCAGGGATGGTGTAAAACCCGTGCTCTACCGGGCTGCTCAGCTGCTGGAAGAAACGCCAGAATATGTATATACAACCCCGGCTGATTCAACGGAAATGCCGGTCTACCGGCTGGACAAGGACTCCCAGGATTACCTGATCTTGAAGACTGACCGGGGCTGGAGGATATCAGGAGAGGCTCTGGAGCGGGCAGCGGCTATGACTTACTGGGAGCATTATCAATCGATCAGGCGGTTTCAGAGGATCCTGGAAGCCATGGGGATCGATGAAGCCCTTCGCGACGCCGGAGTACAACCCGGGGACTCGGTGTTCATCGGTGATCATGAATTGGAATGGCAGGACTGATGAGAAAAAAACGGGTCGCCTTCTTTGGAGGTACTTTCAACCCACCTCATCTGGGTCACGAGATCCTGGCCCAAGAAGCCTGCTATCAATTGGGGCTGGATTCGCTCCAGTGGCTGGTCACCCCGGATCCGCCACATAAAAAGGAAGCGGCGATCGCCCCGATCCAGCACCGGCTGGAGATGCTGGATCGGATTGTCAAGTCCGTCCCGTATTTTGATATTTCCCGGCTGGATCTGGATCGGCCGCCACCCCATTACGCAGCCGACAGCGTTGAAATTGCCCGGGGGCAGTTCCCTGACTGTGAGATCATCTATCTGCTAGGGGAGGATTCGCTGCAAGACTTACCCGGCTGGCATCAGCCAACCCGCTTCCTGGAGGCGCTGGACCAGCTGGCAGTTGCTCCCCGACCTGGCGTCCAGGCAGATCTGGCAGGCCTGGAAGGACGCCTTCCCGGGATCAGCCAGAAAACCGTTTTCCTTCAGGGCGTCGTCCTGGAGATCTCGTCCAGTTTGATCAGGGAGCGGATCCGGCAGAGAGCTCCTTTCCGGCATTTCCTGGATGCCGAGGTAGCCGATTATCTGGATGATAATAAGCTTTACTATTGACACTCGAAATACTCGGTTGGGACCCGACAGGGATCGACTATGGACTATCAGACCATCATTTCTACCAAGGAATTAGCAGCAAGGCTGGGGGATCCGGGACTAGCGGTCATGGACTGCAGATATTATCTGGCAGAGCCGGAACGGGGCTATGAAGAGTATTTGGAAGCCCATATTCCCGGCGCGATCTACATTCACATGGATCGGGACCTCTCCGGAGAGATCATACCCGGGAAGACCGGTCGCCATCCGCTCCCTGATGTCACTACTTTCACAGAGCGGTTATCATGCTGGGGGATCGATGAGACTGTCCAGGTGGTAGCTTACGATAACACAGGAGGGGGTATGGCAGCCCGATTATGGTGGATGCTGCGCTGGTTGGGACACGATCGGGTGGCGGTCCTCGATGGTGATTGGCGGGCCTGGGAGAGGGAAAATCTGCCGGTGGAAGGAGGAAAGAACTCTCGCGACAGGAAGGAGTTCCATCCCCGGCAGCACCCCGAGTACCTGGTTGATAGTGATTTTGTGGACCAGATCCGGGAAGATGATGATTTCCTTCTCCTGGATGCTCGCTCGGCAGAGAGATACTGGGGTTTGAAGGAACCAATTGATAGGAAATCCGGCCATATCCCCGGAGCAGTGACTGCGCCTTTCGCCCTCAATCTGGACGAAGAAGGCTATTTCTTGGGGCGCGAGGAGCTAAAAGCCAGGTATGAGGATTTGCTGAACGGTTTACCCACAGAGCAGGTGGTCGTCTACTGCGGCTCGGGAGTGACATCCAATCATAATCTGATCGCGATGGTTGAAGCCGGATTAGGAATGGCTCGCCTGTATGCTGGTTCGTGGAGTGAATGGATCACCGACCCCGATCGGGCTGTCGCGCCTTGAAATGACCTTAAAAAGGGGATCCCAATGACCTATAATATCGCCCTGGCACAGTTGAGTTTGCCGCAAGGAAAGCCAGAGGATAACTATCAGGCAGCCGCAGAAGCTGCTCGGGAAGCCGCTGAGCGGGGAGCAGAAGTCCTGCTCCTACCGGAATTATGGGCCAGCGGTTATGACCTCGAGAACTGTGCTAAGTATGCCAGCCCTCTGGATAAGGGCTGGTTCGATCGTATGGCCACCCTCGCAAAGGAAAATCAGATCGCTGTGGGAGGATCATTGATCGAGAAAGACCAGGGCAGTTATTACAACACATTCGTGCTGCTGGACCGCACTGGTCAACGACTGGGCGCGTACCGTAAGATCCACCTCTTTCGGTTCCTGGAGGAAGAGAAATATTTGAAGGGCGGCGATCAACTGGTGCTGTTGGATTCTCCCTGGGGGAAAGTGGCTTTGGCTACCTGCTATGACCTGCGGTTCCCCGAGATCTTCAGGGCCTACGCAGTAAAAGGGGCAGAGATCATATTCCTGGTATCGGAATGGCCCCGGAAGCGGATCGCTCATTGGGATATACTGCTCCAGGCGCGAGCTGTGGAAAACCAATGCTTCATCGCTGCCGTCAATAAGGTGGGGACCAGTAAAGGAGCTCCGCTGGGTGGAAGGAGCGCGGTGATCGATCCTATGGGTAACTATCTCGTCAAGGGTGATGAAAGCCCAGCTGTACTAGTGGCAGAGATCGACCTGGGATTGACTCAGAAGACCCGCGAATGGATGCCGGTCCTGCAGGACAGGAATCCCGGAGTTTACGATTCCTGACCGCTTCCCTGGAAGTGCCAGAACCGGATTTGGATGAGAGCAGATGGGTATTCCTTCAGGGGTTTGCGTGCCATTTGTAACCTGGTGATCAACGACAGATAAAACCTTTTAGAGTATAATGGCTCGCGGTGTTTGGCTGAGTAGTCTTTATCTCGATCGGGACCATTGATCGCGCAAGAAATGGAAGCTTGACCGCTAAAAACACCTTGGCCTTAAAATTGAATTAGTGGGAAGTGCATATGTTGGAAGAATTCTTTGATCCAAAATCAGTTGCGGTGATCGGAGCGTCCACTTCACCGGACAAACTTGGTTACGCAGTCCTTGACAACCTGGTGGAAGGGGGATATGTCAATGTCGGCAAGATCTATCCAATCAACCCGAAAGCCGATGAGATCCTGGGTCAAAAAGTATATCCGTCTGTATCAGAAGTCCCAGGAGAGATCGATCTGGCTGTCGTAGTGATCCCCTACGCCTATGTCCCAGCAGTTCTCGATGAATGTGGTAGAAAGGGCATCCCCGCCGTGGTAGTGATCAGCGCGGGCTTCCGAGAGGCTGGAATGGAAGGCCTGGAACGCGAGCTGGAGCTAGTAGAGATCGCCAAGAAGTACAACATTCGCTTGATCGGCCCGAACTGTCTGGGGATCATCGATACCTTTACTCCTGTCAATGCCTCTTTTTCTGCGGGTACACCGCCTCAGGGTCCGATGGCTTTCATGTCCCAATCCGGCGCCCTGGGAACCGCGATCCTGGATTGGGCTCAAGCAGGCCGCTTGGGACTGTCAAAGTTCGTCAGCTTGGGTAATAAAGCCGATGTGAGCGAGATCGACCTGCTGGAAGCCTGGGCGGATGACCCGGATAGCAAAGTGATCCTGATGTACAGCGAAGGGCTTCCCAACGGAGAGGAATTCATAAAAGTAGCCCGGCAGGTCACAAAGAAGAAACCAGTTGTGGCTATCAAGTCCGGTGTCACCAAATCAGGCTCCCGGGCAGTCTCCTCCCACACAGGATCACTGGCGGGCTCCGAACAAGCCTATCAGGCAGCCTTTCATCAAGCGGGCGTGCTGCGAGCCAGCGACATGGCGGGCATGTTTGATATGGCCCTGGCACTGGGTTATCAGCCGCTGCTGAAGGATGATCGGATTGCCATCATCACCAATGCAGGAGGCCCCGGCATTCTGGCTACAGACGCTCTGGAGAGAAGTGGAATGAGCCTGGCCAGGCTGGAGGTAGAAACCATCCAGGAATTGGAGCAGTATCTTCCTGATGCGGCCAGCGCAGCGAACCCGGTCGATGTCCTGGGGGATGCTAAAGGCGATCGCTATCAGTTTGCCCTGGATGTGGTTTCCCGGGATCCAAATGTCGATGGCATCATGGTGGTATTGACTCCCCAGGCGATGACCGAGATCGAAGAGACCGCCAAAGCAGTAGGGGAGACATCAAAGAGAATTGACAAACCAGTCCTGGCTTGCTTCATGGGTGAAGCCAAGGTTCAGCAGGGAATCCGCGTGCTGCGCGAGTATGATGTGCCTAATTATTCATTCCCGGAAAGAGCATCCCTTGCTTTCCAGTCCATGTCCCAATATCGAGAGGTCACGCAGCGTAAAGACCCGGTATTTGAGCGCTATGACGCGGATAATGCCGCTGTTCAACGAGTGATCGATGGGGCAAAGAAGGATGGACGGTATGCGATCGGCGATGCAGAAGCCTGGGACATCCTCAAGGCCTACGATCTGGCCATTCCCAGATCGAAGCTTGCCAAGACCTCCGATGAGGCGGTTGAGATCGCCTCGGAGATCGGTTTCCCTGTGGTCCTCAAGATCGCATCCCCCGATATCCTGCATAAGACCGATGTCGGCGGCGTCAAGGTGGGGTTGGAATCCGCGGACCAGGTCCGGGACGCCTTCGATCTGATGATTTTCCGAACTGAACGCTACCTGCCAGATGCTGAGATTTGGGGCTGCCAGGTACAGGAAATGGCCCCTCCGGGCGGCATGGAGATCCTGATCGGTATGAACCGAGATCCCCAGTTTGGACCCCTGGTCACATTTGGCTTGGGTGGTATCTATGTGGAAGCCCTGAAGGATGTGACCTTCCGTGTAGCCCCCTTTACACGCAAGGACGCGGAGGACATGCTGCGAGAGATCCGGTCGCGGACCCTCTTGGAAGGCGTGAGGGGCAATCCCCCGATCGACAAAGGAGCAGTTGTGGACACGCTGCTGCGTATCGGGCAGCTGGTCCAGGATTTCCCGGAAATTGCAGAATTAGATATTAACCCGCTCATCGTATATCCCGAAGGCCAAGGAGCAATAGCGATTGATATGCGATTGGTGTTAGCAAGTGAGAAACATAAGGAGTAGAAAATGAAGTCTTTATATATCACCTCTGTCGAAAAGTATTCCGGCAAAACTGCTCTTTGCTTGGCCCTCGGAAAGATCTACCAGGAACGCGGTCTCAAAGTTGGGTATTTGAAACCCTTCAGCCTCCATCCCTGGCGGATCGGGGACAAGATCGCTGACGAGGACGCTGCCTTCGTGATCGACATCCTCGGGATCAATGCCAAGCCCTGGGAGATGGCTCCAGTGGTGCTCACTTCCGAAATGCTCCGGGATTATCTGACCGCCAAGGAAGCCGTGGATTATATGCCCCAGGTGATCGAAGCTGCCAAATCACTGGAAGACAGGAAGGATTTCCTGCTGCTGGAAGGCGGGGGGAGCTTGCGGGAAGGTTATGTGATCGATCTGCCCACCCCCGATGTGGCCCGTGAATTGGGCAGCGCTATCATCGTGGTGGTCAAGTACACTGACGATATCACCCTGCTGGACGATGTGCTGGTTGCCAAGCTCAGGCTTCCCAATTCCCTGACCGGTGTTGTGATCAACCGGGTTCCTAAACATGCCCTGAGCTTTGTCAATAATCTGGCAGTGCCATTCCTGGAGAAGAAAGGTGTCCCCGTGCTCGGCGTCCTGCCTGATGATGATGCCCTGGCTGCTCTGTCAGTCGGTGAGATCGTTGATGTTCTCGATGCGGAAGTTCTGACGTCATGCTATGATCCGGAAGCGCTTGTGGAAGCGTTGATGGTTGGCGCTATGACGGAGGACTCGGCGCTGCGGCGGTTCAGGAAGCAGCCCAACAAGGCGGTCATCACCGGGGGCGACCGGACAGATATCCAGCTGGCGGCCATGGAGACGTCCACGACCTGTTTGATCCTGACCGGGAATCTCCACCCCAGCAACCTGATCATCAAACAAGCCGAAAATATGTGTGTGCCGATCCTGCTCGTTCCCAGCAATACCATGGAGACTATCGAGGCCCTGGATCGGGTCTTTGGCAAAACCCGATTGGGGCAAAAAGAAAAGCTCGATAAATTCATGAGCTTTGTGAAAGATAACTTGGACCTGAATCGCTTGGATAAAGCGCTGCAAGGATGAAACCAAAAAAACCTGGCTGAAACAGCCAGGTTTTTTTTATTGAGGGGGAAAATATTTATTGGGTGCTGAATACCACGTCAGCGGGCATTCCTGGTTTAAGGATGCTGTTAGCTTTGATAGATAGTTTCACCGCGTAGACCGTGTTCTGGCGCTCTTCCTGGGTTTGTACGTTGCGTGGTGTGTACTCAGCCTGGTCTGAAATCCAGATGACTTCTGCGTCAAAGACCTTGTCTGGATAGGAATCGATGGTCAGGTCCGCCGGGTCGCCCAGGGCAACTTTCCCATATTTATCTTCCGGGATGTAGACGGTAACTGTGAGATTCTCCAGATCACCGACCGTTAGCATGGTGTATCCCGCTCCGACAACTTCTCCGATTTCGACAGTGCGGCTCAGGATCACGCCTGAGATCGGCGAAGTCAAGTTTTGCTTCTCAAGTTGGAGGGACACCAGGTCCAGGGCAGCTTGCGCCTGCTGGAGGGACGTTTCTGCGCTCGTGCGGAAGCTTGCAGCTTGGTCGACCTGGGCTTGTGCTTGGGTCAGACCGGCTTGGGCTTGTTCGACCACCGTGTTGGCTGCCTGAACTGCCAGCGAATTATCACCAACGTACTGCCCCAGCAGGTAATCTCTGGTCAAATCGTACTGCTCCCGGGCAACTGAGACCCGCGCCCGGCTTTCCAGGATCTCATCATAATCCGGGTTGGTCAGGAGCAGATCATAGGCTTTCTGGGCTGCCTTCAATTCCGCGTCAGCCTCATCGTAGATGGTATCGACCTGGTCCTGGATTTCCTGTCGTCCTGTAGACCCCAGTGGGCGATCCCTGAGATTATCGGCGATCTCGAAAGCTGCCTTGGCTTCCGCCAGGCGCGTTTCGGCTTGCAGAAAGTCGTCCCCCCCGACATCTGCTGCAGTGTCCTGGTAATTTTCCAGCTCAGCTTGATAGGCGTCCCAGGCTTGATCTACCAACCTCTGGGCGGTATCGATGTTCTCTGGTTGCTGGAAGTACCAGGCGGGCAGATCGAATTGACTGGGGGTGATTTCGTTCCAATCAGCAACCCTGTCGTCGCCTTCCAGCTGGCTTACTTGGAGGAGGGTAGACTGGTAAGCGATGCGGGCAGCTTCAAGCTCCAGTTCAGCTGATCGCAGGGCTGCTTGTGCGGCAACCTGGGCAGCCTTGGCGCTGTCAACCTGGGCAGCAGCGGCATCATGCGCCGCCTGCGCTTGGGTTTGTTGGGCGAGGAGCATGTCATCGTCCAGGCTGAGCACCACATCCCCGGCGTTGACCCGGTCTCCTTCTTTCACATAGATCCGGGATACTTTGCCTGACAGCTCGGGCGCGATATTCACCTCCTCCGCCTCGATCACACCGGAGGCTTCGATGGCGTCAGTCTTGTTTGAGCTGCTGCCGATCGAAGTACTGCAGCCTGCGAGAGCGCCAAGGATGAGGATGCCGAGGACAGCAGTAATGGCGTATCTATTTTTCATGGTTTCCTCCAATTTTGCGGCCTTGCATGCACGCAATGAATACATCTTCCAAAGATGGTTCGATTTCAACTACTCTGTTCAATTTGATGTTTAATTTCTTGGCGCCAGCACGCAGCTTTTTATCAAACTGCTTGGGCTCTCTAGTGACTACATGGATCAATGACCCATATAATTCAGCCTCCAGGACAGGCAGGGAACCTTCGTCCCTCAAGCTGTAGATGCCTTTGACCAATTCCTCGGGGTTAGGGGATTCGATTTCCAGGACTGTCCCCGGCATATCATTCTCCTTAATGCTCTCGGGTGTGCCCTGGGCGATGATCTTGCCGTGTTGGATGAACGCCAGGCGGTGGCAGTGCTCCGCTTCGTCCATGTAATGGGTGGTGATGAAGACTGTGATTCCCTGGCCGACAAGTTCGTATAACAGATCCCAGAATGCACGTCTCGAGACGGGGTCTACGCCGGCTGTAGGCTCGTCCAGGAAGAGGACTTCAGGTCGATGGAGGATGGCAGCGCTGAGTGCCAGCCGCTGGCGCCAGCCGCCTGAGAGGTCGCTGGTGGTGGTCTTTTCATATCCATCCAGTCCTGACATATGGATGGCATCTGTGATAGCCTTCTCCATGCCGTTGGCTGCCAGGCCGTATGCCTGGCCGTAAAATTCCAGGTTTTGATGTACTGTGAGATCGTTGTAAAGCGAGAATTGCTGTGACATGTACCCGATCCGCGGTAGGATTTCCTGAATCTGCTTTGGTATAGCAGCTCCCAATACCTCCACAGATCCCTGGCTGGGAGGGAGCAGGCCAAGCATCATGCGGATCGTGGTTGTCTTACCCGATCCATTCGGACCTAAGAAACCGAAGATTTCGCCCTGCTTCACGGAAAAACTGACACCGTCGACCGCGGTAAAATCCCCGAAATTTTTCTCCAGATTCTTAGTGACAATAGTATTTTCTGCGTTCATGGTCGATCAGTCCAGGTTCCTGCGAATATACATGAGAGAGAAGGCGCCGATCACGCTTCCCAGTGCCAGCAGCCACAGGATATTGGGAAGCATATCCATAATGCCGGTCCCTTTCAGCAGCAAGCCCCGTAAGATGTCCAGCCAGTGGTGGGCGGGAATCAGCTTGGCCAGGATCTGCATGATCCGGGGCATGGATTCCACAGGTGCGGCATACCCTGTGAACATGAAATCGATCATCCCGATCGTGAACACGAGCAGGAAGGCTTGATGTTGGCTCTTTGAAAAAACGGAGATGGCCATTCCTTTTGCCAGTTCAACCAGCGTATAAATGAATGCCAGCAAATACAACAGGATCAGCGATCCCCGGATTGGGACATGGAATCCAAAATGGACCACACTCAGCATCAATGTAAAGTCACTTAACCCTACCAAGATAACCGGGATGGATTTCCCGATGATGATCTCCGCTGATGAAAAAGGCATCACCAGCAATTGTTCCAGGGTCCCAAATTCCCTTTCCCTCGAGAATGTCAGGGCGGCAAATAACAGGATAGTGAATTCCAGCATCAATCCCAGTTCAGCCGGAGTGGTGAAAAAAGCCTCGTTCAGGGCTTCGTTGAACCAGACCCGGAGGCTGAAATCGAATCCTGCCAGCTGGTCTGGCTGTAAGCCGATCCGCTCCAGGGTGATCTTCTCTCCCAGTCCCCGGATGACCCCCTCAATAGCACGCTGGGCTTCTCTGGCTGGGATGCTTTCAGCCCCATTCAGGATCACCTGAAGTACTGGAGAGCCGGTTGGTGAGTTCAGCTGATCCGAATAGCCCCGGGGTATGACAACCGCCGCATTGATATTTCCCCGGTCCATTTGCTCCTCGATCTCCTGCATCGACCCCGCCGGATTGTCCAGCGCAAATACATCTGTGTTCTCCAGGGCGACTACCAGGTTCCTGCTGGCAGCTGTCTTGTCCATATCCCATACCATCAAAGGGAGATTGCTGATCGGTCGCGAGGTAGCCCAGCCGATCAGCAAAAGTTCCAGTGCGCCACCAAAGAGCATGAATGCCGGCATCCACCAGTCATTCTTGAGGTGGAGGAATTCTTTTTTCACGAGAGCAAGGATTCTTCTGATCATTTAAGTGGGGCCTCAAGCCAATCTCTTCTTGAAGAACAAGGACGCAATACCGGTGAAGATCACACCCAAAAACGCCAGCATGACCGCGTATGGCCAAAGGATATCCAGACCTATGCCTGTTAAGAACACTCCCCTGGTGATGACGGCGTAATGGGTTCCCGGCAGGAAAAGGGATTCCATGCGCATCATGTCTGGTAAAGAGGCAATCGGGAAGAAGATCCCCGTCAAGAAGAAACCTGGGAACATCACCACCAGGAAGGACAGGGCCAGGGCTGCCGACTGGGAACGCATGAAGACACCGATCACCATCCCCATGCTCAGTTCAGCGAACAGGAAGATGACTGATAGGAACAGGAATACCAGGTAGTTGCCGTGGAACGGTACCTTGAACCAGGCCAGGGCTAAGAGAGGAATGAAGATGACGTTCAAAAGGCCAGCCAGAATATAAGGGATCATCTTTCCCAGCAGCAGTTCGATGCGTTTGATAGGTGTTGCTAAGAGCTGTTCCATTGTGCGGTGTTCGTGTTCTCTTGCCAGTGTCAGAGCTACAGAGAACGCGGGAAACCCAAGCACGATGGACAGCAGGCCCGGCAGGAGGTCGACCTGGGGTTTTAAGCTGGGGTTGTACCAGGCCCTGATGCGCAGATCGATGGGCTGGAGGGATTCCAGGGGGATCCCGGCTGCCTGAAGCTGTCCGGCCAAGACGTCGTTCGCAAAGGATTCCGCTCTCCAGCCAATGTGATCCACAGCGAATCCGCCGGTCTCGGGTTCAGTGCCGTCGATGATCACCTGCAGGTTGAATCCCTGGAGGGAGAGCAGGTCCTCGCTGAACTCGGGATCGATGATCACTGCAGCCTTGATCTGTCCCCTGGTCAGCAGCTCCTCAACCTCATCCATAGAACTGACGGATGCATACAGGTCCAGGTCATTTCCCGCTGTGATCTGTTGGACGAACTTACGCGATAACGCACTCTGGTCGTAGTCCAACAGCGCTATCGGTACATGCTCGATATCCACTGCCAGGGCGTAGGTCATCAGCAGCAAGACAAGGGTGGGGGTGATGAGAACCAGGATGAATGTGCCCCGGTCCCGGAGGATGTGCTGGATCTCTTTTCGAACAACCGCCCACAAGCGACGTGTTGACATATTAATCTTCCCCCTCCATCTTGCGGATCAATGAGATGAAGGCTTCCTCCATCCTGGGTGTGATCTCCCTGATCTCCTTGATCTCTATCTGGTTTTTGGCAAGAGCCTTCTTGATGCTGGGAGCTCTCTTTTCGGCGGAGTCGACCAGCACATGCAGCGCTTCGCCATAGCTCTGGACCTCATGGACCCCGGGAAGCTCCTGTAGGATCCGGCGAGCCTCCTGCCATTGGTTTGTGATGACTTTCAGCACTTCCGACCCCAGTTTGTTCCTGATCTGGGCAGGAGGAGCACATTCGACGATCGATCCCTGGTAGATCAGCGCTACCCGTGAGCAGCGGTCAGCCTCGTCCATGTAGGGGGTGCTGACTATGATGGTCGTGCCCTGGATGTGGAGATCATTGAGGATGTTCCAGAATTCACGCCTTGACACTGGATCGACACCGGTGGTGGGCTCATCCAGCAGCAGGATAGGGGGTTGGTGGAGCAGGGTACAAGCCAGGGCCAGTTTCTTCTTCATCCCGCCAGATAACTTGGCTGCCCGACGGTCCTGGAAGTCTGTCAGCTGGGCAAATGACAGCAAGCTGGGAATGCGCTGTTTCTGGATCTCGTTGGGAACGCTATAAAGGTCACCAAAAAAGCGCATATTTTCCAGGACGGACAATTTCCCATAAAGGCTGAATTCCTGGGCCATATAGCCGATATAAGGCTTGATGGATTCAGGGTTCTTATCAAGTTGGAATCCAGCCGCGATCACCTGGCCGGAAGTGATCCCCAGCAAGCCAGCCAACGTACGCAGCAGCGTCGTTTTTCCAGCGCCATCCGGGCCGACCAGACCAAATAGCTCTCCCTGCTGGATGCTGAGATCAATCTCGTCCAGAGCGATCTTATCTTTGAACTTTCGGGTCAACCCATCGATCTTGATGTATGCTTGCTCTGTCATCTTGCCTTAAGGGTGTATATGATCAATGAATCAGCTGAGAGCTGATCAGAAGTCATCGAAAAATGCGTCTCTCCAATGAGGACCATCTCAAGTGCTCAGCCCCTGGATTATTCTTTGGCTTTGCGGATGATCCAGAGCACGATCAGCGCAGATGCAGCCGGTTCAAGAGCCACACCCAGCCATTTGATCGAGTCGCCGAATCCCATGGCCGGGATCACAAACCAGTCCAGTAAGCCGACCGCGACGGTAGAGATCACGGCTGCGATATAATCCCCACTGACCCCGATGGGACGGTTGTCCTTCCAGATCATGCCCGCTAGAAAACCCATCAACAAACCGACCAGGACCATGACAACGACAAGTATTACTATCTGCATATTTGCCTCCTCTGAACAATAGCTTGGAAATCACCTGGCTTCTGGTATTTACCCATTTGTGTTAACTCAAGTCCTCCGACATTGGAGAATCAACGGAGAACTGGATCACCGGGATCTCTCTTCCGAAATCCTGGATGCCTTGAGGGGTCAATTCGATCTCATATCCTAATAACGAACTCAAGGCTTTGAGATTGCCTGGATGCTCCTCGGAGTAGGTCAGCATCAGTTTGGCTGCCTGCTCGGGGGGCAGCTGCTGGGCTGTTGCCCGGAAGCGTTTCCTGCCCACTTGAATGGTCACCTGGGGATTATGCAGGACATTCTGGTACCAGTGGGATCCGGGACCGAATCCGGAGACAACGTAATAGCGTCCGCTCTCTGGCGAGGATGAGACTACCTCCAGGACTGCCCGGCGGAGTTTTCCTGATTTTCGTCCGATATGTTCCAGCAGCAGAAAGCCCTTGCCCATCATCCATCCCAGACCAAGGCGGTAGATCAAGATGGGCAGCCTCCAGGGCAGGGCTTTGATTCCACGGGGCGGTTGGGGAAAATTCATATCTATCCTTTTCTGAATCAGGCTCGCAACCCATCCAGCAGCAAGCGGGTGTTGCTTTTGATATGCTGGATGATGTCAATGCTTTCAGGGTCGTACAGCCAGAGCATGACCGTGCCTTCAATGATCGATCCGATGGTGATGGCAGCGTCCAGAGGGCTGTCTGTTTTAAATTCGCTGGACTCAATTCCCTGGCGGATCAGGGTTTCCAGGAGGGAGAGATTTCTCCGGTAGTAGCGAGTGATAGATTCCTTGATGGCTGGCTGGCGGAACGCCAGGGCGAAGAAATCATAGATCAGGGGCATCCATTTCAACATGTCGATGATATCCTGGCCGCCCCGTTCTGCGTAGAGCATCAATCTCTCCTCCGCCGAACGGGGATCATCGAGCAAGGCTTCCAATTCTTGGATCTCCGGTTCAAACACCTTATCGAGCAGAGAGAGAATGATGGCGTCTTTGCTGTCAAAATACCAGTAGAGAGCCCCTTTACTCAACCCGGAGGATTCCGCAATATCTGACATGCGGGTCTTATGAATGCCGTGTTTGGAAAACACCAGTTTGGCTGCTTCCAGGATCTGGTGCCTTCGCTCTTCGGACACATCGGACTTGGGTGCCATCTTACCTCGGAAAATAACATACTGACCAGTCAGTCAGTTATAGTATACAAAGGTTCGCCCTGCCTGTCAAGCAGGCTGGGCGGCAAGAATACTCAGCTGGTGGGATAAGCGGTTTGGTTGCGGCCGGCTTGTTTCGCCCGATACATATGCTGATCTGCTGCGTTGACAAGCTCAGACAGGGATTCTATTTCACCGCTCAGTTCAACAACCCCCAGGCTGATGGTGATGTTCACAACGTGAGAATTGGTTTGGAACTCCTGCCCAGCGACCTTTTTACGGATGCGTTCGGCGACGTGGAAAGCGATGGGTAGGGGGGTTTCGGGAAGAATGATAAAGAATTCCTCTCCACCCACGCGAGAGAAGATGTCGATCTTGCGGATCACAGCCTGGCAGCAGCTGACCACCTGCTGCAGGATGACGTCACCCGCCTCGTGACCGTAGGTATCGTTGATCTCCTTGAAATGGTCCAGATCGAAAAAGATCGCGGCCAGGGAGCTGTTGAACCGTTTCGCGCGGTCGATCTCGTACTGCCCCCAGCGCTCCAGACCCCGCCGGTTGAGGATCTTGGTCAGCGGGTCTGTGATCGCTAATTCCTGGATCTCCTTGTGGAGACTGGCATGCCGCAAGGCAATGGCAGCCTGGTCTGCGAAGGCGGCCAGGATCTCCGCCTGGTCCTCGCTGTAAAAATCCCGGATGCGGCTGTTGAGAGACAGGAAGCCGATCACCTGGCTGCCATCCAGAATAGGAGCGCCAGCCCAGGAAAGCACATCCTTGGTGGTGAGCGTGACGATCCAATCTGCGCTTCGGGTGGTATCAGGTACGATCAATGGTTTGTTGGATTCTGTCATCCTCTGCAGGGTAGCAAATCGGGAGATATCGATTTTCCTGGGTTGTTCAGGCTTGATCTCGGCTGTGCCGCTTCCGCTGTAACCGATCTGGCGCACCAAGCGAGCTGTTCCGTTCTCGATCAGGATCAGATTTGCAGAATCAAAATTGATCACCGATGCCATTTGAGCCAGGATCTGGTCGAGAACGATCTCCAATTCAAGCGAGGATTGGATAGTGTGGCCGGTCTGTTGTAACGCCTGGGCAAGCTTGCGCTGCTTCCGTTCTGCCTCGAAGGTCCTGGCGTTATTAATGGCGATTGCAGCCTGGTTGCTGAGCAGATCCAAGACCTGCAGTAACCCTTCCTCCAACTCACCTGGTTTGATAAAGCTGACATTCATGATCCCGATCACCTGGTGGTGGAAAATCAAGGGCAGGCTGACCAGGGCACCACTTTTCCAATTCTCGGGCAGGTTCTTCTCGGATCGGATATCCGGTATCTGGATGCGCCGGCCTTCCAGGGCGGTCTTGTAAAAGACGCTCTCTTTCCTGGGAGGAAATACCGGGTCCGGTTCGATCCCTTTCCCGTAGATGACTGCCCCGAATTCTAGAGTCTCTCCATCGTAGAGGAAGATCTGAGCGTCGCGGGCTGACACCAGGGTCAGAACCTGGTTGAGAATGCTTTCCAGCACATCCTTAAGCTCCAGGTTATCCGAGAGCTGGAGATTGGCTTTTCTCAGTGAGTCCGCCAGGATGCGCTGTTCTCTTTCTGCCTGGAGGAACTGCATGCTGACGATGGCTGTTGCTGCCTGGTCTGCCAGCAGCCGCAGGATGGTCTTCTCTTCCCGAGTGAACTTGCGCGCCTTTGGATACCAGATGTTCAAGACTCCGATCACTTCCGAGGCGGCTTTGAGGGAAAGTGAGATCAGCGCCTCTTCCTGGTCTACCGAAAAGCCTTGAATGTCATCGAAAGCTGTTAGATTGCTGATGAAGTAATCCTGGTTCGACTGTGCGACCAGAAGGGAGATCTTCTCCTCTCCGGGATGGGAGTAGGGTAAGGTCTGCTGGCCATTCCTGCCCAGCGAAAGGTAGAAGACCAGCTGGTTGGTCCTGTAAAGATAGATGTTCGTATCATAAGCTGGGGTCAGTTCGTAGATCTGGGACAGGACACTGTGCAAACCTGATTCCAGATGATCACTGGAAGCCAGATTCAGGCTTGTTTTCTGGAGCGAATCCAGCTCCCTTGCCCGTAGATCCAGGTCATCCTCAACGTGCTTGATATAGATCAGCGCTCCCAGTGTCTGGGCGATACCCTGAAAGGTAGTGAGTTCTGTGGAATCCCACTGGTGCTTGTCCGCCAGCGATTCAAATCCCACGAAGCCCCACAGCGCTCGATCCGCAAAGACCGGGAAGAAAGCGAACAACCCTCTTTCTTGGAGGTAGAAGTATTCTCTGACTTGATCGTCCAGTTCTTCCAAGGTTTTTGTGACAGGGATGTCCTTCCGGGCAGAATCGATCCATACAGTCAGGACAGAAGGTATCTGGGTGACGTCATCCTCTGGATAGCTGGTCTGGAACTCCGTCCAATAGTGGTAGCTCCTGCTGGAGCAGTGATTGACTCCTTCGGCTGTCAGCTGGAGCAGGAACAAGTGATCGATATCTGCTCCAGCGGCCACTTTCTTGAGCAGGTCGGGGATCCGATCCATCCATTCCCGGGTGGTGGCCATATCTGTTGTCAGTCGGTTGGTGGTTTCCAGGGCTTTCGAGAGGCGGTCCAGTTTGCGGTTATTTTCCTTGAGCGCAGACAATTCAGCCTGGGATTGACGCTGCAGCTCGCGCAAATGGCCAGCGAACATCCCCGTGATCGCCAGCAAGGTGAAGCCGATCAAATGCTGGAAAAGTCTGGTCCCGATATCGGATAGCTGGTCTGCGGCCAGGATATGATTCAAGAGGTGGAGGCTTGTGCTCAGCAGGGCTGAACCGATTCCAAAGGCCATGCCCAGTGACCAGGCAGTGACCAGCACCGGAAGGGCTCCCAGAGCCAGGATAGCCCAGTCGTTCCCCTCTCCTGCGAAAAAGACCATGCCCCCCAGGTAGATCATCCAGCTCAGGAAGACCATCACCCATTCAGCGGGGTCCAGGATATGTGATAATTTCCGGTACCAATTCATGGTCAGTAGTGCCCGAGCTTCAGCAGCAGCTGGTGGATCAGAAACGGATAAAGAGCCAGATGAGGGAAATCGTCACCGTGATGACTAGGGCCGGTACTCCTTTTTTCAAAAAATATTTATAGGTGATCTTATAGCCAGCTCGATCTGCGATGCCGGCAGTGATCATATTTGCAGATGCCCCGATCAAGGAGCCGTTGCCGCCTAAGGCAGCTCCGATGGAGAGGCAGTAAAACAGCACCTTTGAATCCGCACCAGGGACGATGAGGGTCAGGTAGCCAATCACAGGCAGCATAGCTGCTGTGAAGGGGATATTGGCCACGATCATGGACAGCGCTGCGCTGAACCAGGTGACAACGATCATAGCCAGAACCAGGTTCTCGCCGATCAGCCGCCCGATCACGGTAGCGATCATGCTGATCAAACCTACCTCTTGGATGGCGCCGACAACGATAAACAGGGACATAAAGAACACCAGGGTGGTCCAATCAACAGCGCCGATCATCTCTTCCACATCCGGACGGATCCAGATCAGCAGAGCCGAGGCGCCGATCAGCGCTGTCACCGCGGGCAGGAGATGGACCCTTTCCCCAAAGATGAACAGCAGCAGCATCCCAGCCCCTATCCAGCCTGCCTTTCTCAAGTTGTCCGGGTTGGTTATCTTGCCCCTCTCTTCCAGTTTTTTCAGAAGTATGGGAGAGCCGGACTTCTCACCTTCTAGTTCGTCGCGGTAGGCGAACCAGCTGTAGAGGATCAAGCCAACGAAGGCTGCCAGTATCCCAGGGGTCAGATTAACCAGGAAATCGTTAAAAGTGATCTTACCATAGGAACCGATCAGGATGTTGGTCGGGGTGCCGATAAGTGTGCTGACCCCGATCACGTTAGATGCGAATACTTCCGGGACCAACAGCACCAGCGGGGAGATGTTCAGGGTGAGTGCAATCTGGACGGTGATAGGCGTCATCAGAAGCATGGTGGTGACGTTATCTAGAAAGGCCGAGGAGACCCCGGTGATGAGCATTAAAACCGGCAGGAGGATCCACATCCTTCCCCCTGAGATTCGGTAGGCATGATATGCAAGCCAGTGAAAGATGCCGGTGTTCTCGACAACAGCGATCACCATCATCATCCCCATGATCAAGAAGATCACATTCCAGTCAATATAGGAAGTTGCCTGGGAAAAGCTGAAGATATGCAGGTTGGGAGAGAACGGGGTTCCCAGGTAGCTGACCATCAAGAGTGCGCTGGCGCCTGTAAATGCCGCCAAGGTGTTGTGCAGGAATCCGGTTGCGATCAGGATCAGGACGGCTATGAACACGAATCCAGCGATCCAGAACGCAGCAGTAATCTCCCTTTCCAGCTTGACAAGGGGCAGGGTGATCGAGCCTCCGTTGCGGAGGATCTCGATCACACCAGAGTCGATTGCCAGGATTGTATTGGTAAAGTGGGGTCGCTTGAAATCGATCTCAAGTTCTTCGGGCAAGGGTTCAGGGAGCTCCAGGGCGTATCGTCCATCCGATAATGTCAGGCTTGTTGAAAGGACTTCCTGATCAGCTGGATCGATCAGGGATACCTGGACATCCCGGACCGGTTGGAACTGTCCATCCTCCACTTTGCCGTAGATAAAGATGGCGGCTTCATCACCCTCTGCAGCAGCTGGTGTGCTCCCTGTCATCAACAGGATCGCCCCAGAGAGGCAGAGGAGAATAATCCCGAGGATGGATTTTTGGATCTTCACTTATACAGGTCCTTCAAACTAAGGCAAACAGTCGGTTGCGGCTAAGTCTGTGGATCTTCTCAGCCGGTCGCGTTCAGTCTTCGGCAGGTGGCCCTTGGGGGGTGAAAAGCACTTCCGCACTGCAGACCTCTTGGATCCGGTCCGCAAATGCCTGCAGTCTTTCAATCGTGAGGAGATTGTTCTCGTGGTCTTCCTGGGGACGGCCCAGGATGACATAGTCAGGCTGATTTTCTTCACAATAGGCAACGATCTCATCGATCACCTTGCCGTCCCTGATGACTCCTTCCGCTTTAACACCTTCTTGCTGGGCTTGTTCCTGGGCGGTCAGGAGGATGAATTCTCCCATCTCCTCGATCTCTTTGGAGATGTGGTCGGTCTTACTGCTGCTGGTGTGAGCAAGGAAGTCCAGATTGACCACATAAAGGAAATAGATCGTCTTCTTCGAGTCTTTGGCAAGCTGGATCGATTTCAGTATGGTGGGTTGGCTGGAAGGTCCCCCCCGGATTGCACAAAGAATCCCCGGCATGGCATTCTCCTCATGAAAGGAATGATCAATAATAATGGCAGCAAAACCCGTGAGTTAATTGTACAGGATTGCGGCGTGTATCCTGGTCAACTTACGGTCAATTGGGTGTTGGCGTTGCTGTCAGCAATGCGTCAGGAGCAGTGGTCGGTGTGGATGTGCCAGCTGCCGGTTCATCCAACCCTACCAGGACCAGCTGCCAGGCAAGGTCCAGCTTGCCGGCGGCAATCTCGGGCTGGTTCGGGAGATCGCCGCTGGCTCCATTGATCAGCCCCAGCAATTCATCGACCAGCGGGTCCTGGCCAGTCGATCCCCCACTGATCTTCAGCAAGTAATCGTTGGCAGCCTTTAAAACATCCTCGGCTGATCCGTAATTATTGTGCAGCAGGAATTGATTGGCCCGCGAAAGCAGGGCCAAGACCTTCAGCAGCTCTGCTTCCCGACTGTCCAGGGAATGGTCCATCTGGGCTGTTGCCAGGGCCGAGAGGTTGAGGTTTGTAGATTCCTGCTGAGCCGAGACTGTGCTCAATAGAGAAGGAAGCAAAGTGGAACTGTAATAGGCGTTCTGGTCAGCTGTGTCCTTGAGGGTTTCCAGGCTGTCCTGGAGAACAGTGACACTGCCCTCGATGGAAAATTGGGTGGACTGCAAATCCTGGTAGCTTTCCGATCGCACACCATCCAGAGCAGCTGACAGGTCCGCTACCTGGGTTTCCAGTATTCCCTGGGTGGCCAGCAAACCCTGGATTTCCTGCTGGTGGGCGTCGATAGGTTGGAAAACGCGCTGATCGAGGTAGGGGATCCAGCCTACGGCGGAAAAGTAGATGGCTCCTCCTATCACCGATCCGATGATCACTACCAGCAAGATCCTGAGGATCACGCCAGGCACTGTTTTTGAGGTGGGTTTCCTGGTAGTGGTGTGGGTTTCCGTGGAATTGTTATCAGCTTCCATCTTCTTCACCCTTTAATCCCCTGGGCATCCCGGGATTTGCTATAAAAAAAGCCGTTCCACAAGGTGAAACGGCTGTTTTTCATAGCGATAATTTATCGACCAAGATTAGGCGCTAACCGTTTGATGCGTTTCTTCAATCCGCTGGCCTCAACCTCATGCATCTTTTCCATATCATTCAAGGACCGGCTGGACTTCCGCCGTCGGAGATGTCCGTGGTAGCCTTTTGTGCGCATGATCTTCCCGCTGCCGGTTTTTCGGAAGCGCTTTGCAGTAGCCTGATGGGTTTTGATTTTATTCTTCGCCATAGTATCCTTTCCTTCCTCTCAGCAGGTAGTGCCCGCCATTATTTCTTTGCTTTCTTCTTTGTCCCCTCTTGCGGGGCTTCAATGTTGCGGAGCAGCTTGTTGAGCTCTTTATTGGCATCCTGAAGGGATATTTCCCTGGTAGCAGACCATTCTGCGGCAATTTTCTTCTTGATCGTGGAATGAGCCCGCTGCTCGGTTGTATTCAGTTTATCCGCGACCCGCTTCCCATGCAGATCCCTCAGCAAGGTGCAGAACCCTTCCAGATCGCCGTCCGCGATCACCTGGTTGATGCGGCTCTTACGCACCGTGTGCTTGCTGTCCATTGCCTGCGCTGGAGACTCCAGGATGGCCAGGGATTTCTGCAGGTCTTTCTCGCTTACTACCCGGCGGATCCGGTCAGGATCCAGATCGTCCGTGGGAATCCAATAAGTCCCGTTGCGCGTTGTGACCTTGTAGTATTCTCTGCTCTCACCGCCCAGGGACTTCTTCTCTTTCCCTTCCACCTGGCCAACGCCATGGTGGAGATGGGATATCCAATCTCCTTTCCTGAACGATTTTATTTCCTCTGACATGATCTACTCCAATTGATCCACATCTGCTGGAGCAATCATTCAGCCAGCTATTGTATCACAGCTGGTCATGAATTCTTGGTTTTTTCAAGATAGTCTCTTAATATCCGTTGAATGCGAGGCTGCCTGAGCCTGCGCAGCGCCTGGGCTTCGATCTGGCGCACTCGTTCTCTGGATACGCCGACTTTCTCTCCAACTTCCTGGAGGGTGTGAGATTTGCCGTCCGGCACTCCGTATCGCAAGCGCAAGATGCGAACCTCGCGGGAAGGCAGGGCCTCCATGACTTCCTCCAGATGCTCTTTGAGCAGATGTTTGGTCGCGGTTTCGTCCGGCAGAGGGGTTTCCAGGTCCTCAACAAAGTCGCCCAGCACAGCGTCTCCTTCCTTGGTGGTAGGCATTTCCAGGGAAAGGGGCCGGCGGGCAACCTTCATCATATACTGGACTTTCTCGGGAGCCTCATCGAGGGCCTCTGCCAGTTCCTCGATGGTTGGGTCGCGCTCCAGGGATTGTTTGAGGTCGTTCTGCATCCGGAACATTTTCGAGATCTTATCGCCCATATGGACCGGCACGCGGATGGTCCGCCCTTGGTCGGCGATCGCCCGGGTGACAGCCTGGCGGATCCACCAGGTCGCATAAGTGGAAAATTTATAGCCCCGCAGGTAATCGAACTTCTTGGCAGCTCGCATCAAGCCGATATTGCCTTCCTGGATCAAGTCCAGGAAGGGGACACCGCGGCCCATATATTTCTTGGCAACGCTGATCACCAACCGGGAGTTGGCGGTGATCAAATGGTCCAGGGCGGTCCATTCATCCTCGATCATCTGGTGCAGCTCTTCGCGGCGTTCCTCGGGAACATTCCCCCGCGCTAATTCCTTGCGGGCCAATCGTCCACGCTCGATACGCTTGGATAGTTCCTTCTCCTCATCTTTAGAGAGCAGGGGTATGCTGGCTGCCTCTTTGAAATAGAGCTCGATCAAGTCGTTGGTGTCGATACTGGTGAGCTGATTTTCAAGGTCATCCTCCAGCTCATCCTCATCTTCCATCTTCCCGTTGCCGCTATCTTCGCTGTAGATCGCCTCCATCTCCTCTTCCTCGTCCTCCTCCAGGTAGGGGATATCCTCCTCTAAGAGGGACGCGAAAGCTTTTTCAAGGCTTGAAACGTCTTTCTTGGCATCCGGGAAGTAATTCAGGATGTTTGAGAAGGTAACATAACCTTGGGAGTGTCCCAGTTCTATCAGTTCGTTGATCGGATTTAACAGGCTTTTCTTGTCAGTTTTAGATGAGTTTGGTGTGGTTTTGCCCATAGATTTTATTTGAAACGGTTCATAGTTGATAAATGTTTAGAGGGCAGTTCGCGGTAATGCAGCCACAATGCCAGGAGTGGATGGGTACCGTATCAACCACTCCCAGAGTTACATACCTGGTTTCACCCAGGTTCAATCACTTTTGTCTTCCTCAGGTGAGCTTTCAGGCTGTCCTTTTTTATGACGGTAAACGATCCGGCCCCGGGTCAGGTCATAAGTTGACATCTCAACAGTGACTCGATCCCCAAGCAGGACACGGATATAGTATTTGCGCATTTTTCCTGCAAGATAGGCGAGAATCTCGTGTCCATTATCCAGTTCCACCATGAACTGTGTCCCTGGAAGCGCTTTGACGATCGTCCCTTCCATTCTCAATTTGTCATCGTTTTTTGCCATGCAACCTCTTGTTTTGCCTGTGACAGATGAGGGCTGGAGGGATGTCCTGCTGGATCTCCCTCCGGAGCCCGGATCGTTTTCTGTCTCTAGTACGCCTGAATGCCTTGTTTCTTCTGACGTCTCTTGTTTGCCATGCGCCTCTTGCGCCGGCGAATCGCTTTCTTGCGTTGAATGCGACTGAGCTCGCTCTTGGAAACGAACCATCTCTTGCGGCGGACCGTGCTTAACACGCCACTGCGAGAGACTTTCTTCCGGAAGCGCTTCATCATCTGCTTCTGCGATTCATTGGGTCGGAGTTCTACTCGTACAGCCAAGACTTCTCACATCCTTTCTTTTCGGCCCTCACATATAAAAGGGCGAGACTTGCAATTCTCACCCTTTTTGTGAAAAGTGGCCTGAATTTTGATTATTTTGCTTTTTTAAAAAGCGCGTGGATCATTCCACGCCTGCCTATCTCCCCCCTAGTATACCGCTAAAAACTTACAATGCAATAGAAGAAAATACTAAGATATTACAAATTGCTTACATTGACGGGGAATTTCAGGCATGCTAGAATGTTTTTATGGGTGAACAAGCTGATTTGGAACAAATCCCGGCAAGAAGCGAATCCCGGGTGCTCAAACCTTCTGTGAGTGAGCAGGCGTGGGGTGATTTGATTTCTCACTTGCCCCTGGGAATGTTCATTGTAAACGGACCCGATTGCAAAGTAAAGCTGAATCGGACCGTGGGTCACCAGCTCGGCTTGGAGCTAGCCAGAGAGCCTCGAGAAGAGGAATTCTGGAATGCCGTCTGCTCTCTGGGAGCGGAGGGAGAAAGCGCCCAACAGGCGGTGGAGCAGGCCCGCCAGGATCTCTTAAGGAATGGTAGATCAGAATTCAGCTACTTGACCCGGAACGGAATCTATCTCGATATCAAGCTGGCTTCGCTGTCCGAAGGGGACCCAAGCGAGGGTGATTACATGGGTTGGATCAGTGACGGAAGCCGCCAGGTGAAAAAGCACATGGCCGAGATTGAAACCATCTCCGAGATCTGCGGGAGTACCCGGATGGCAGCGGCTGGAGCCGCTGGTAATCTGACTGCCTTGAACGAGAACCTGCACAGCTGGAACCTGGATGTGGTGGCAGATTTCTTAGGCCAGGCTGTAGCGCAGATCGACCGGATCCAGGAATCCCTTGACCTGGCTTTGAGTTACACCTCTTTGATACGAAATCTCCCGGTATACAGACTGCCTATCGAACCTGGTGATCTTCTGGCAGAGCTTGTGGGCAAGAACGCTCAACTGGCAGTCCGGATCGCGGACAACCAGCAAACAGACCAGCCCCTCCCAACCGTTGCGGTTGATCTGGCACTTACCAAGGTGGCAGTCGAAACGCTCCTGAATGAACTGTTGAGCCATAATCTCACCGGCCCCCAAGTTGAGGCGGTCCTCACAGTGCAGGATGAATTCCTGGTGCTGAAATTCATCAGTCCCAGGACACTGCCCCTTCCTGGTTTGAGCGCTGACCCTGCGGCTGGCCACCCAGCGGGATTACCTGCCAAACTCCTGGTCGCCCGGGAAATGCTCTCCACTCAAGGGATCAAGATCGCGCTCCGCGACCGCCCACTTCAGGAAGGGGGCGGGGCGGACATGGAAATATATTTCCCTGTGAAGGAGAATTTTCGCGAGCTTACCCCTGTCAGCCAGGACACCAAGGATCCAGCGCAGCAGTCGGTGGGCAGGATCCTGCTTGCAGAGGATCAGCCCGAGTACCAGGTCCGCCTTCGAGAGGAACTCACCTCTTTGGGCTACAGGGTGGATCTGGCAAGGGACGGCAGCACTGCGCTGGATATGGTCCAGACGCTTAATCCCGACTTGGTGATCCTGGCCAGGAATTTGCCCGGGATGGATGGATTGCTGGTTTCCCAGGGCATCCGGCGCTGGTCCGCGGTTCCGATCATCATGATCAGCAGCCGCAGCGGTACGGATGACCAGCTCTATGCTTATCAGCTTGGTGTGGACGATTACCTTCATAAACCGATCCTGGTTGAGGAGCTGCTAGCTAAGGTTCGGGTGTTCATTACCAGGCAGCAGAGTCTCTATCAGTCCAGTCTGCCGGAGATCTATCAATCCGGTTCTGTACGCATCGATAACAGCTTCCGTCAGGTCTGGATCCGGGGCTCTCTGGTGGATCTCACGCCTATTGAGTACAATCTGCTTCTTTATCTATCGCGTCAGGGAAGGCAGATCGTCACCTACGAGCAGCTGCTAGAAAGCGTTTGGGAAGGACCCGAAAAGGGGACCAGGCAGGGATTATTCGTTCATGTTCGGCGCTTGCGAGAGAAGATCGAGTTGGATCCGAAGAACCCCCGGATCATCAAGAACAAATGGGGTGTGGGTTATGTATTTAATCCTTGAATGGCCCCTGTAAATTGACAAAAGGTTCAAAATTTGTCATAATCTGAACGGAACCGCGCCAGTTCTTAACCAAAGGACGCTTGATATCCCCGGATCGCCCGAGCTTCCTTCCTGAAGTCAGGTGCCTGGCTTTGGT
>JBGCVQ010000052.1:0-7038 GCA_045888315.1 Anaerolineales bacterium
ATCCCGGTGTCAATTTCGATTTCCAACCGCGTCACAGCATAGGCGGTGATGGCGATCTCCTGAGGCAGCCTGTTGGTTTTCTTGCTCTTATAGCTCCCAATCTTCCTTGACCTGCAACCAGATCAATAGGCGAAAGCCTCCGCGCTCACTTCATAATCCGGGGTCAGCTCAGGGATTGATTCCGGTAGTGAATTGCCATCGATGAACATCAGAGTATCCCAATCTGGATATGCATAATAAACCGCGACCAGGCTGCCGCTGTTCACGTCGTGGACATTCAGGACCACGATCACGTCATTTGCATCTTCTGGGATAGCGGACCCCAGGGATCCGCTGAAATGGACATAGCCATCACTGCTCTCCACTGTCAGATCGTTGATCTCCAGGGGAATGGCAGTTCGGTCGGTTTCCTCTATACCCATCAGTCGGTCGACCATGATATCGTAGGTAAAGGCTCGTTCCCGCAGATCAGGGTTCTCGTCCAGGTCTTCCAGAACGAACCAGCAGAATAGATCATAATAAGCCACGCTGCCGGACGGCACCCCTCTGGGTACCACCATTTGACTGCAAGCATCGACCAGCACTCCCTGCTGGTCATAGACCGCTCCGATCAGTTGGATTCGGCGGGGACCATCCTCGCCATTCAGAACCTGGCCTGCGATATGGAACCCTCCTGAAGTATCCACGTAAACCTGCTGTTCACGGGAGAGTTGGATATCAGGTTCCCGGACGGATTCCCTGGCGGTCACTCCGACCACAAACAATTCCAGATTCTCCTCCAGGCTTAAATTCTCGATGGGCTGAGGGGGATTGAAGCGGATGCTGAACGGGACCCGTTCCCCGGGAAGAAGTGCGCTCTGCAGGGCACTGCTGTGCCGGCCTACAGCCAGCTGTCCGGTACCACCCCTCAGCAGTGATCCCACTTCCACGGTAACCAGATCCTGGGTGGGATTGACCATTTCTCCCAGCACGGTCACATAGGAATTGTCATAGCCCGTGGAAAGGATCTGCAGATCTTCTAGCTCTATTGCAGATGTTTTATTGTCTGGAAGCAGTCCTGCTTTTACAGGGATGATCTCCAACTGAAAGTCAGTTCCTCCTCCCTCCCATCCGTACAGGTAGAGATCGAGGACGGTTTGTTCTCCTGGCGCCAGCGAGGTACGGGTCCAGCCGGTTTCGCTGTAAAGCACTTCGCCGCTCGAGTCCTGGATCTGAACTTCCACCTCCAGCCTGGAGAGGGGAAGTTCACTGTTGTTCTGGAGGATTGCCAGGGCATACCAGTCCTCGTAGCCATCCTGCGCCAGCTCTTTTTCCTGGACGCTGACCTCGGCCAAGGCAGCTTGCAGTTCTGCCTCAGAGCTGCTTGTGTTCGACTCTCCACTTGAAACAGCATCCTGGTTCAACCTCGTTGCCTGGGATTCTTGATACTGGGAAACCTGATTGGAATTTGTTCTTCCCGATTTGGACAGTGAGAATCCGATATCCTCTGCCAGGGCGCTCAATCCAGATGACATCTGGCTGGCAAGCTGATCGACTGTCAGCTCGCCCTGGATCAAACCAAGGATCGTAGATGACAGCAGCCCGATCACCAGCGCGCTGAGGAGCGTTGCTGCCAACCCCTTAACAAAGCGGAAGAATCCAGAAGGCCTTTGTTTTGAGGTGGAAAGGGATCCCAGTTTACGTGATTTGGGGGAATCTGAACTGGATTCTGGTAGCCTGGAAGGCGGCTCAACCTTGCTAAAGGAACTCCAGGCGTTCTCGATCCATTCCTGGGCGATTTGGGTTGCAAACAAGGTGTTAACCTGATATTGCCCTTCACCTACTGCCTCGATCTGCAGCAGCTCGCCGGAGCCGAACAGCCAGCTGGCCATTCTTACCTCTCCAGTGTGCTGGTTATGGAAGGAGCACGACAGCCCCAGCAGATTGGGGTCGCTGATGATCAAGTTGAAGGGGTCGCTTTTACTCGCCAGACGCAGTCGTCCCCCTGGCAGATGCATCAGAAGGTCCTGGTTGATGAGATCCTGGATGACCGTGTGCAGGGACAACTTTTCCAGATCGACCTCGAGCTCCAGCCCCAGCCAGCTCTGGGCGGCGGGTTTGACCAGGGAATGATCCAGACCGCTGATCAGGTCCTCCATGGTAAAGCTGAGATCCTCCTGCTCCAGGAAGCCTGCCCGGGCAGTTTGCCAGCCGGCTTCGATCAGGACGAACAGCGAGGGAAGGTCCAATTCATCCCGGAACTGCAGCTTGCCTGTTGGCTGGATATCCTCTGGAAGCAGGCTTTTGGTGACATCCTGGACAGCTTGGGGAGGTTCGAGGGAAAAACCGTCCTTTGTCAGGGTATAGCGGCAGCACCGATCCCGGTACTGGGCATAACTGAAGGAGGTAACACTGCCTTCCGCTTGCAGATGGAAGATGGCGTCCGTCGTGGCCTGGGCGATCAGCTCCAGGCTTTGAGCAAGCCCGTCATCCATATGCCAGCTGCTATCGGCATGCCAGATCCAGCCTTTCTCTAAGAGGGATTTTGCAGGTGTGAGATCATCTTGCTCCGCCAGTAGATCTATATTGATAGCGGTCAGCCAGTCTGCCAGGATCGTCTCCGGCAGGGGCTGGAGGTCCAGCAGACCCAGCAGGAAGAGTAGTTCTTCAGGGGTGAGGTGATAAGGTTGATTATCCATAGTTAATCTGCAAAGCTAGCGTTGTGCTGGTTGAGTTTGGCGGAGAGTTCCATATAATCATTTCGGTAGGCTGCCAGGATTCCCCGCAGTTCTTCTTCACCTTCTTCCTTGCTGATCTCGCCGCTTTTGATCTTGGCTTCGAACTCTTCTTTGAATTCCCGGGCCTGATTCTTAATGGTCTCCCGGCGCCATTCCATATTGTCGACATTTTCCGGGGCTGACAAGTCCCGGTATTTTTGATAGGTGTTCTGGATAAAGTTGTGGGATTCATCCGCGACATATTCTGAAGGAGGCTTTCCAGCTGCCTGGCCGATCAGCTGATCCTCAATGAAGATGTAGGGGTTGGCTGTCGCACCGGTTTTCACCAATTCGACTACTGTGGCTTCTAGGACCGTGCTCATCTTGTAATGCAGGGGTTCATCCCCCCGCTGCTTGAGCAGTTTTGTACTGCGGTCATAGGTGTTATACAGGAAGCTGATCGGCCCCAGGCGCTTCAAGACTGAGGTATCCATCCCTCTCAGCTTGGCGAGATTCTCCGCCACGCTCAATCCGTTCAGCGTTTGGCCCAATTTTTGCCAGGCATCGTCCTTGTAGGTGGCGAGTTTTCGGAAGGTGCCCTCCAGATAGCCTTCGGGTTCTATTACTTCGCCTGTGATTCCTCCCAGCTTTTCAGTGCTGATCTTGACGCTGTTCATGATGTCCTGTAATTTCCGCTGATCCTCCAGGGACATACCGGATGTAAGATCCCGCTCCTGACCTCCCTGCTGATATTGGTCCAGGGCTTCTTGCAGGTCAGACATCAACTTCGATCCCGAGTCAGCTAACTCCGAGCTCCTGGCAGCTATGTAAGCCAGCAAACCTCCCAGCAGGGTGCCGGCAGCTCCGCCTGCCAGGGCGTTGAGCGGGTCGCCCGCAGCTTCCGCCGCCTTCTCTTCCAGGGCAGGATCGATGCCGCCGTCCTGGTCTTCCTGGGCGTCCGGGGATTCCGCGGCCTCGGTGGCCACCAGGGGAGCGACCGGCGTGGCAGCGGTGGGAGCCTCACTGGGTTCCGGAGAAGGCTGAGTGGGGGCTGGCTTGGTGGGTTCAGGCGTGCTGGTCGGGGCGGGGGGCAAACCAGCCTGGAATTCTTCCGCCGAATAGCTGATCGACCAGGTCCCGGTTTGATTGAGGGTTTCCCCGGTCCAGGTCCCGGAGCCCGTACCGTCCGCGTAGAGATTCCCTTCCCAGGTTCCCCCGGAGGGCTGCGAATAACTCTGCCCTTCGGGCAGTTCGATGGTGGATTCCCCGCTCCAGGTGCCGGAAAGGGAACCTCCATCTCCCCCCTCAAAGCTGCCCACCCAGCTGAGGTTGGAGATCACATGCACGCTGACTCCGTTCTGGGTGATAACCTGGTCCCGGTAGCCGACCGCCTGGACATCGCCGCCCACCACCACGAAAGTGAGCTCAAAATCAAAACAGGCATAACTTCCTTCGATATCGGCACAGGATTGGCCGTAGCCCGTGATTGGGTCAGAACCCTGGGCAGCCGCTGGTTGGGCACCGATCACCAGCGAGATGACAACTACAGCAGCTGACAGAAAGTGCCAAACCCTGCTTCCGGGGGCCAGGAAATGGGAGGGAAGGGAATGTCTTGTGTTCATGCCCCAGCCCTCCCAGGAGTTCGTTTTCGAATGATCATTGATATCAGCAGAGAAACGCACAGACTTACCAGGAAGGGAACCGTCCAGAAGACTCCTTGGATCCAGGTCTGGTATTGGTTCACGGTGGAACTGCCCAGCAGCTTGAACAGGACAGTAGGCAGCCTGCTTAGGAGCTGGCCCGCGAGCAGGCCGGAGACCACTGCTGTGATCAAAGCCAGCAGCTGCCGGCCGAGAAATCGTAATGCTTTCATGAAGGAAATCCTCCTGGAATGATCGTTGCAGAATTGCCGTTCAACTTGTGCTGGGATTCCAATCCGTAGCTGGCAATTCGCGGCGCCGATCGGTTCGAGCTTACCGGATATTGAGATTTCAGGAAGTATAAGGCAGAAGGTAGCGACCTTCAATGGAGGTTAACTAAATTGAGAGGTGGGGAAATCTGCGGCTGGGACAGAAGACCGGCGAAGGACCTTCCGACCGAGGACCGGGGCGGCTGACGCCGCGACTGAAGACCGGGGTCCCTTTGGGACGACTGAAAAAACTGACTTAGTGATTACTGATCACAGATCACTGACAACTGACAACTGATCACTACTAACTACTCACTACTTACTGACTTACCGAATCCCGGTATCAATGTCGATATCCAGTCGCGTCACTCCGCCAGCGGTGATGGTGATCTCCTGCGGTAAACCCTTAGCCATGTCGATCCCGGCGTGGTTGATGTCCACCAGGTAGACCCCCACCGGCAGCTCGGCCCGGTAGACCCCATCTGTCCCGATCTCCAGACGGACCACTTCTGTTTTTCCGTTCTTTTTGTAGACCACGACCTGCCGGACAGCATAGACCTCCGGTGCCGGGGTGGGCTCGCTCTCCCCTTCGCGCACGACTGGCACCAGCGGCCCGATACTGACCTGGCCCTCCAGGATACCGAACTCAAGGGGCTGAGGGTGGCAGGCGGATAAGGAGATCAGGAGAAGAGTGAGAAAAAGCAGACCAATTGTTGAGATGGGATAGGTTTTCATACTTATAGGACTCCCCCAGCAGTGAATAAGTTCCCCGCTATTTGACAGGGACCATCACCCGCACAGCCGCGAACTTCCATTCGTCAATTTCCCAGACAACCACCGTGGTCACCCTGACCCGGCGCTGGATCTTGACCTCCCGACCTGCACTGTCAACCTCGACCAGGTCGACCCGGCCGGTGCCGAGGATCGCCCCCTCGGTCAGGACCCGGACCTGGTACTTCCTGGTGACATGCCGCAAGCCCTCCTCCAGGTAGGGGAAGACTTTGTCCTGGTAGTATTTCCTGATCTTCTCTCGGCCCCGGACTAAATGGCCGTAGTAGAACTGGAAATCGGCATCCTCGCTGAACAGGGCTGCCAGGCCGTCTGCATCCCGCTCGTTCCAGGCGGCGTCGAAGCGGGATACCAGCTCCGCGGAGATATCTTCGATTTCGGAAGAGTGAAAATCCCTGGTCATTTTTCCTCTGAAATGAATTTTACTATGAACATGACCTGGAGGGAGTCCTGGGGCCAGGCGAAGCAGGTAACAATCTTTGTCTTCGACCCTCGTTTTAGCCAAGGATCTTGCGCCGGTCCCAGATTTGATTTTTTATCACCTGAATGTTATAGTGAATTTCACAAGAGCTCATCGCTGCCCGCTTGAGTCGTCCTATCTATGGAACACCGGAGCCATCTCTCGTCCGGTGTTTTTGTTCTTTAAAGCCTGAGGGGCGCAGGTGAAACCTGCGCCCCCTGAAGGAGAGGAACTTGTGTGAGATCAGGCTCAAGCTTCGGTTGAACCGTTCAGGGCTGGCTTTTGGGGAGCGGGGATTCCCCGCAGGTGGTTCCCGGACTTGATCAGGAACCTGCCCAACCCGGTCTGGATCCGATCCAGGGTGCTGGGCTGTCCCATCAGGGCCTGTTTGATCAGCCGTTCGTGATCGGCCTGGCGGATCAGTTCTTCGTGCTGGGTCTTGAAGGTCTCATAATAGAGTGTGGGGGACATGGCTTCCTCCTGAGGGAAATTTAGCGGGTTGATTTCTATGCCACTAGCATAGCGAAAACTTGGAATGGTTGTCACCACCCAAAGGAATGGGAAAAGAATGGTTCAGGTGCATTTTAAAGAAGGGTTGAGTGAGAGGGAGCGGGAGATCCTGGGTTTGATCGCTGGCGGAGCTGCGGATAAGGAGATCGCCCACCAGCTGCACCTCAGCCTCAATACGGTCAAATGGCACAACCGCCAGATCTACGCCAAGCTGGGAGTCAGCAGCCGTACCCAGGCGGTCGCCGCGGCTGAGAGGCTCGATTTGCTGGGAGAGGACGTTGTCCCCGAGAAGCCGTCCTCACGGATCCCCAACAACCTGCCGGCACCTGTGTCGTCCTTTGTCGGCCGGGAAAAGGAGATCGAAGAGATCAAGACCCTGCTGGAATCCCACCGGCTGGTGACCCTGACCGGCCCCGGCGGGGTGGGCAAGACAAGATTAGCGTTGGAGACTGCCCAGTCGTTAATGGATACTGGTCGATTCCCCGATGGGATCTATTTTGTGGAGCTAGCCCCAGTCTCAAAGCCAGAGCGCGTAGGAGATGTCATCACAGAGTCATTTGGATCGATTTCCTCCGCTGGTATGCCCGCCGAGGTATTTTTGAAGTCGTTTTTAGAAGACAGGGAGTTGCTTCTCCTGATTGACAACTTTGAGCACCTGCTCGAGGCAGCCCAAC
>JBGCVQ010000053.1:0-16403 GCA_045888315.1 Anaerolineales bacterium
CTATTTCAGGAATTGGATACTCAGCGGGTAATGCGTGGGCTGATCGTTCAGGACCCGCAGGGCGTTGATGATCCCCTGATATGCTGCGAATAAACCCACCAGCAGCAGGGGAAACAGGGCGGCCAATGCAAGAATGCTCATCAGCATGACATCGGCCGCCTGCTGCTCGACAAGGATCAATCCAGCTAGCAACCCGGCTGCTAAACAGAATCCACCGGCAAACAACACCAGGGTCATAGTGATCTGGAAGTTCAAGACCTGACGCCCATGTTTGTCCACCAGGTAGCTCCTGGTCTTCAGCCAGGACCAGATCAGCAGGGGAATGAAGACAATGCACAGCACGCTGCTGAGATGCAAAGCCCCCAGCCAGAAGCGTTCATTTGCTAGCTCATCCTTGCCAAGCTCAAAATCCAGGGCCTCGCTGAGGCTGGCGAGTGTGTAGGACCGGGGTTCAACTTCTCCCGCTTCAATGCGCTGGACAGTCCGGGGAGTGATCTGGCACTCCTCCGCTAACCCCTCTTGGGTATATCCTTTTTCACGCCTCAATTCGGCAACTTTGATTCCCAGTTCAGGCTGCTTCATTGGATTTCCTCCTCAGAATTGCCCCCATTGTAGATGATTCAGCCCAAAATACCATGTCGTGTGCACGACATTCAGCCGACATATCGATTTGACCCGTCCTTAACTGCTCATGAATCAGCTCAATCCGGGATCACTGGCCAGCTCCGGTGAGGCATAAAGCCTCACAGAACCCCCCTTCTGCGGCAATGAACACACTTCTGTCATTGGCCTCGATCCACTCCGGGGTCATCCATTCCTGGTCCCCTCCCCGGTAGAGGCAGATGCGGTCCAGAGAGGTGGAAATGGCACCGATCCACTTCAGCTGTCTCTGGTAATGGTCCCCCTCCTTCCCATAGCTGTAGATGACCTCCAGTTCAGTGGCCGATCCGGTGAAGTAGCCCTGGTCGTCAATCTCGCCGCTGGCATCCGCCGTCCAGACCGAGTACCAATCCACGTCCTTATCTCTGGTCACTCCTTCGATGGAACTGGTCCAGGTCCTTGTCCCCCAATCGACGGTCAGGGACCAGTCTACCTGATGGGTTTGGTAGCTCAAAGGCTCGAGGGTGAAGGTGCAGGGCAGCTCCCTGACGCCTGATTCCGGCAGGTCCAATGATGTTTCATCTTCACTCACCTCCAGCGCTGGAGCCGCGGACTCCTCCGCGGGCTGATCCTCTTCCTCAGCGCAGATATCCACACCGGCTGCTTGGGCCAGGTTGAACTGGACCCTTACCAAGCGCTGGATCCCCTCGTAGACCACCGCCTTGATGCGTTCTCGCACCATGGCTTTTGCAGTGTGCTTGAAGAGCTCCTTGATCACCCCTCCTGTCAGCACTCCGCCCGAGTTCACGATCTGGAGCGCTTCCGGGCCTACTCGGCGTAGGAAATTCCGTCCAATCGGGCCGATCTTATGCCAGAAGCCCCGTCCAGAGCGCTTGATGGAGTGCCAGAGTCTGGTGAAGGCTTTCCTTCGATCACCTCTTACCTGATGGAGCATGCCGATATCCGCGTTGATCTGCTGGCGCTGTTCTTTCCATTTCTGCTGAACCCGATCCGCCTCGCAGTCCGCACCTTCCCCTCGCAGCTGGTTGTACAGGAGCTGGTATGCCGCATCTAGATCATTTCGCTCCTGTTTCTTGGCATGGATCAAGCGCGCCAGGAGCTGGTCGTCTTCAGGGCTGATTCCCTGGAAGGAAACGATGGAGAACAAGAGCCCCTCAGACTCCGAGTCATCGATCTCGTCCTCGGGCAGCAGGATAGCATCGGAGACATACAGCAGTGTCAGAGCATCATCCAGGGATCTGAGGTCGCTGGCATGTGCAGGAAAGGCTGCCTGGGGGATCAAACTCAGTACAAAGATGATCAGTAAAGAGGTCGATTTACCGCGCATCATTCATCCCTCCTTGCTTGGTTTTGACCCACAACAACCTGGGCAGCAGAATTGTCGGAGATTGCCCCGCTGCCTGTGGAAAAGGCATCCTCGTGTTTTCTCGGAAAACATTCGGTGGACAGCGCTCTGGTGATGATTGATGATGGGAAACAGGTAAATGAACCAACAACCTGCAATATAGGAATCGGTCCGCTTCTTTCATTATATTTCAAACTTCCCTCCTGGTGGGGGAAATACAGGTCCATCCCAGGCAGATCTGGGATCCACTCCCCGTGATAGAATAGTCGCATGGACCTTTTCGACCATGCCATGCAAGATGAACTCAAGCGCAAAGCCCCCCTGGCTGCCCGCCTACGCCCCCGCACCCTGGACGAGTTCGTCGGCCAGGAAGACATCGTCGGGGAAGGCAAGCTGCTCTACCGGGCGATCATGGCTGACCGGCTGTTCTCCTCTCTGATCTTCTGGGGTCCGCCAGGTACCGGCAAGACCACCCTGGCGATGGTCATCGCCAACCACACCGAATCGCACTTCACCAGCCTCTCCGCAGTGATGGCCGGCAAGGCGGATCTGCGCCAGGTCATCGACCAGGCCAGTGAACTCCGCAAGCTCTATCAAAAACGCACCATCCTCTTCGTGGATGAGGTCCACCGCTGGAACAAAGCCCAGCAGGATGGACTGTTGCCCTTTGTGGAGAACGGCACCATCACCCTCATTGGTGCTACGACCGAGAACCCCTATTTTGAGGTCAACTCAGCCCTGGTCTCACGCTCGCGGATCTTCCAGCTCAAGTCCTTGACGGACGAGAACATCCGCTCCCTGCTCAGCCGCGCACTAAAGGACAGCGAGAGGGGTTATGGAAACCTGGATATCAAGCTTGAAGAAGACGCCCGGGACCACCTGGTCCGGGTGGCCGGCGGTGATGCCCGCAATGCCCTCAATGCCTTGGAGCTGGCGGTAGAATCCACCCTGCCGGACGATAAGGGGACGGTTCACATCACCCTGGAGGTTGCCCAGGATTCCATCCAGCGCCGGGCTGTGCTGTATGACAAGGACGGCGACGCTCATTACGATACCATTTCCGCCTTTATCAAGTCCATCCGCGGATCCGATCCCGATGCCGCCCTGTTCTGGCTGGCAAAGATGCTCTATGCCGGGGAAGACCCCCGCTTCATCCTCCGCCGGTTGATCATCTCGGCCGGAGAAGATATTGGCCTGGCCGATCCCCAGGGCCTGGTAATGGCCAATGCCGCCGCCCAAGCATTTGACTACATCGGCCTTCCAGAAGGCATCTACCCGATCGTGGAGGCGGTGCTCTACCTGGCTACCGCTCCCAAATCCAATTCTGCCGGCGCTTATTTCAAAGCCTATGACCTGATCGAGAGATCCGCCCGCACCGGTGTACCCAATCACCTCAAGGACGGCAACCGAGACGGCAAGGCCCTCGGTCACGGCAGAGATTACGTCTACCCTCATTCCCGCCCCGGCCATTTTGCTCCCCAGCAGTACCTGCCGGATGAGCTGCTGGGCACCTATTTCTATAAGCCCTCTGACCAGGGTTCCGAACCCGAGATCGCCGAACGGTTGGCTCGCTGGCGGAAAGCCCAGCAAGCGGCCCTGGGAATCACCTCAACCTCGGAAGTTCCCGAGCTCTCGGAAGAAGAGATCCAATCCATCAAGACCCGCCATAAAAAAGGATAGATCCGCCCATGTCACCCACGCCCCCACCCCACCAGGAATACAAACTGGCCCTGCTTGGTTTTGGCAATGTCGGCCAGGCTTTCCTCGAGCTGCTGCTTGAAAAAGCGTCAGATCTGGCTGCGGACCCAGGGATCAGCTTCCGGATCGTTGGCATCGCTTCGGGAAGCCACGGGCAGGCGGTGAACCCCAAAGGATTAAAACTGCAGGAAGTGCTTGACGCCTACCGGGCGGGCGGAGCGCTGGATGACTTCTCGAGCCGCCCCTTGGGCTCCAGCGAGGAATTCCTGTCAGCCTGTAAGGCGGATGCTCTGATCGAGACCACCCCGGTCAATTACCAGACCGGCGAACCGGCCTTGACCTACCTGCGCCAGGCCTTGAAAAGCGGCATGCACGCGGTCACTGCCAACAAAGGGCCGGTGGTCCACGGCTATCGGGAGCTCACCAGTCTGGCCAGGAAGAAAGGGCTGCGTTTTTATTTTGAATCCGCTGTTATGGACGGCGCCCCGGTATTCTCGATCGCCCGCCACGGGCTGCCAGGCGCAGTTGTGAGCGGCTTTACAGGGATCCTCAACTCGACCACTAACCTGATCCTGACCCGCATGGAAGGAGGCGAGACCCAAGAAGAAGCCATTGCCTACGCCCAGTCGATCGGCATTGCGGAAACGGACCCCAGCGGCGACGTGGATGGCTGGGATGCCGCAGTTAAGGTGTCAGCCTTGGCGACCGTCCTGATGGATATCCCACTCATTCCGGAACAGGTCCAGCGAACGGGGATTCGCGGCCTGACCCATGACCTGATCCAGGAAGCCGCTGAAAAAGGCCAGCGCTGGAAACTGGTCTGCTCAGCCCAGCGTGATCCAGACAGCCCCCGGGGCATCCAGGCTGTGGTCCAGCCCCAGCTGGTTGGCCCTGATTCGTACCTCTACAATATCAATGGGACGACCTCGATTGTCGAGATAGCCAGCGATGTGCTGGTAAAACTGACCCTGATCGAGGAGAATCCTTCAACCCGGACAACTGCTTACGGCTTGCTGGCTGATCTGCTGAATATCTTCAGCAGTTGAAAATCCCAGGCGGGGAAAAATCTAAGGAACACTTCAAGGTGGTCGAACTCACTGGCCTTCGATCTCAATCACCGCTCCCACGCCTACCGGGAGGAAGTCCTTTCCAAACGCATTCCGGAACATGCCGATCGCCCGGTCCCCCGTGCAGTGGCAAGGCGCTGCGTATTTGACACCCAGCCGCTGGAACTCCTTGATAATGGCATTGACCCGGGAATCGCTGGCACTTCCCAGGTGAAATCCCCCCAGGACCAGGTAAATATCTTCCTTATACTGCCTTTTAGCTTCCAGGATCATCTTATCCACCCCAGGATGGGCGCAGCCGGTGATGACCACCAGTCCCTGGGTGGTATCGATCACCAGGGCTTGCTCCGGGGGTGGTCCAGGCATCTCCCCGATGGTATAGATCCGTTCAGCGATCTTCATTCCTGGGCGGCCCTCGATCAGTTGGAACTGGTTCTGATACTGGTTCTTGAAGGAATTTGAAAAGGAAGGAGGGATGTAGATCACAGGATCCGCGCCGGCAGACAACAGCGACTGCAGCCCGCCCGTGTGGTCATTGTGTTCGTGAGAGAGGACCACGATCCCGATATCCCCGGGTTTATAACCCAGGGCTGTAAGATTGGACAGCAGCAGGGGTCCAGACCCACCGGTATCAAACAGCAGCAGCGTATCCTTGTATTCCACCAGGGCGGCAAATCCCCAGGCGGTCCCCAGGCCGGCTTGATAGGGATAGTTATCATAAACGACGGTGATGGTGATCATCTCCTCACTCTCTCCCTCTACCGGGGTGTCCTCCGGAGCCGGCGAGGGTTCAATGGTGAAGGAAGCGGTGGGAGCCGGCGTGGCGCTGGGCTTTATCGCGGTAGAAGTAGGATCCGCTTTGGACAGACGATTGCTGCTCAACGCAAGAGATCCTCCACATCCGGTGAGAGCGCCGATCAGCATCAGCCCGGGGAAGGCCATCCAGATCCGTCTGAGAATGTGCGAAAGAACTCTCATAACTGCTTCCATTGTCATTTTAATTATACATATCTCCCTGATTTGCCAAGTCTTTTCTCCCTTACCTGGCGCTGGAACCGGTCTGCTGCCAGGGGTCTGGCAAAAGCCGCCACTGTCTTTAGGTATAATGTTTGTACTTTACAACTCATGCCGCTGAGTTGAAAGCCCAGCGGAAAGGATTATGAGCTCAACAAGCAGACCACAGCCGCATGGAAGAAGCGGATATTCATCCTTTATGGGGCAATTAGGCCCGCGGGGCAGGAGCCTGCCTGCTCTGATCGGGATGAACGTTCTCTGGATAGGGGGGTTTTTGGTCCTGTCCTTATTCCGCTCAGTGGATTCCGGGCAGGCATCTGCTATTGTTCTCCCGACTTCTTCCCAGGTAGTCCAGCAGTCAGTCCCCCACGGCAGCTCAGATCCCACACACACGCCCACCAACCTTCCCGCAGCCACATCCAGCCCTTCTGCGACCTGGCAGCCTCCAGAAACGCCCAGCCCCAGTCCGACCCTGCCCCCCAGTGCCTCCATTGAAGGGGTTCAGGGGCACAGGCAGTCAATGCCGCTCAGCTGTGAAGCCCGCTCCGCGGTTGATTGGGCGGCGTATTTCGGCTGGGAGATCGAGGAGGGGAAGTTCTTTGCTGGAATCCCGGTTGACGACAATCCTGAAGAAGGTTTCGTAGGCGACGTCCACGGAAGCTGGGGGCAGATCCCTCCCGATGACTACGGAGTCCACGCCGAACCCATCGCCCAGCGCTTAAGAGAGTACGGCCTGAACGCAAAAAGCGTGCGCCACATGACCCTGGAAGATCTCAAGGGTGAAATCGCGGCCGGTCGGCCGGTGATCGTCTGGGTTGTTGGTCATGTCAACCGAGGGACGCCAGTGCCGTACACCTCCTCCGACGGGGAAGAGACCACAGTGGCTAAATTCGAACACACCGTGATCGTGGTTGGCTACGGAGAGCACAAGATCACGGTTGTGGACGGCGCCAGATACTATTCGATCTACGAGGGGGAATTCATGAAATCGTGGGACGTCCTTGAAAACCAGGCTGTGACCTGGATCGACTAGGATCCTGCATTCCCCTTTTCGAATGCGATCAAGCGGGCTTTGAGTTCCGTGTTGTCCTTGCCGCCGTAGCCGGTCAGGCTGCCGTCCGACCCGATCACCCGGTGACAGGGGATCACCAGCGGGATCTGGTTCCTTTTCTCGGCCTGGCCGACAGCCCGGGATGCCCGGGGTTTTCCTATCGAAGCAGCTACCTGGCCGTAGGAGCGGGTCTGCCCATAAGGGATCCGCAGGGTTTCCCGCAAGACTGCCGCCTGAAAAGGTGTATAGACCGTCCAATCGATGGGGAGGGAGAAAGCGCGCAGCCGACCGGTGAGATAATCCCGGACCTGGTCGGTGTAGAACGCTGTCTGCTCGTCAGCGTAGAAGAACTCCCCATCCTCATAGACCTGGTTCATCCGCAGGAAACTCTCACTGCTGTCCAGGTCCATCCGCAGGCGCCGCAGTCCCTGTGGGGACACCGCCACGCCTACTAAGCCCAGCCAATCGGTCTCTATCAGCCCTAAGAAGACGGGAACTGCCATTTTTACCTCCCAGTTACTGCCAGAAGTGCAATTTCCAGTATACCATCCAGGAAGGATATTCTTATTCGTAGGGAAAGCGTAGGTTAAGCGTCAGGTAACCGTCAAGCAGGGAGTCCCACTGGGTGCTACACTGATATCAGGTAGAAAATTTCTCTTCTTCTCCTCCTTAGAGAGAGTCGGGTATGGCGCGCCCGACTCTCACCGTTTAAGGACCTGACCGTCCCCAAGACATTACTCGGGGGATCCTCCTGACTTTTCTGCAGCTGGCAGACCACTCCCCGCCCTTCCCATTCCTCAATCTGAAATTTTTAAGGTTCAAGGGCTTCTTTTTAAGCAGACGGGGCGGAAATCGTTCGTTTCGAGCGTATAATAGGAGTAGTCCACTACAGGCTTTTATCCGTAAACGATATGTCTTTTGCACACCTTCACGTCCACACTGAATACTCCATCCTCGACGGATTCAGCAATATCAAGAAACTGGTCAAGCGCGCCAAGGAAATGGACATGCCAGCCCTGGCGATCACTGACCACGGCACCATGTTCGGTGTGGTCGATTTTTACCATGCCGCAATATCCGAAGGGGTCAAACCGATCATCGGTGTCGAAGGCTACCTGGCCGCCAGGGGCATGCAGGACCGCGATCCCCAATTCGACAAGCGCTCCTCGCATCTGCTGCTGCTTGCTGAAAACCAGACCGGCTACCAGAACCTGCTGAAGATCTCCTCGGCAGCCCAGTTGAACGGCTTCTATTATTTCCCCCGCATAGACCATGATTTCCTGGCAGCTCATTCAGAAGGGATCATCGCCACTTCCGGCTGCATGGCAGCTGAGATCCCCCGTGCCCTCAAACAAGGTAGGCTGGAGGACGCCCGCAAGAAGCTGGACTGGTATTATGAGGTCTTTGGCCCTGAAAACTTCTTCCTGGAACTTCAGGAGCACGATATCCCGGAATTGAAGGACATCAACCGGGCCCTGGTAGAAATGGGACCTCGCTATAATGCCAGTTACGTGGCCACCAATGATGTCCACTATATCAACCCTGATGACGCCGCCCTGCAGGATGTCCTGCTGGCCATCCAGACCGGGAAGATCCTCAGCGATCCCAACCGCATGCGCATGACCGATGAGACTTACTATCTGCGCTCTCCCGGGGAGATGCGGACGATCTTCGCCGAGGTACCGGGAGCGGTCGAGAACACGCTGTTGATTGCCGAACGCTGCAATGTCGATCTCGGTTTCAAGGAATACCACCTCCCCAACTTCCCGGTTCCGGAAGGCAAGACCGCCGCAGGCTACCTGCGGGAGCTGTGCGAATCCGGCCTTCGCAAGCGCTATCAAGACCGGGCTGACAATCCCGAGATCAGGGATCGACTCGATTACGAACTGGATATCATCCACACCATGGGATTTGATGCCTACTTCCTGATCGTCTGGGACCTGATCCAATACGCCCAGCGGAACGGCATCTGGTACAACGCCCGCGGTTCAGCTGCGGGTTCGATCGTTTCCTACTGCCTGGAGATCACACCCATCGAGCCCCTGGAGCACCACCTGATCTTCGAGCGTTTCCTGAATCCCGGCCGGATCTCCATGCCGGATATTGACCTGGATTTCCCGGACGACAGGCGGGCGGAAATGATGCATTACTGCGCCGAAAAATACGGCCATGACAAAGTGGCCCAGATCATCACATTCGGAACCATGAAAGCCAGGGCTGCTATCCGCGATGTCGGGCGGGTACTGGACATCCCCCTCCAGGAAGTCGACCGGGTTGCCAAAGCCATCCCCAACCTCCCTCCCATGAGCATCGAAGAGGCTCTGGAAAAATCACCCGAGTTCAAACAGCTCTACAACGATGCCCCTTATCTGCAGGCTCTGATCGACACCGCCAAGGGCGTGGAGGGCACTGTCCGAAATGCTGGAACACACGCGGCCGGGGTAGTGGTCACGGACCGACCGGTGGAAGAATACACACCTCTGCACCGACCCACGGGGAATATGGGCGACACGCCGATCGACACGGTCACCCAATTCGAGATGTCGGTGGTCGATAAACTTGGCCTGCTCAAGATCGATTTCCTGGGGCTCTCCACCCTGACCATCATGGCCCAGGCCTGTCAACTGATCGAAGACAGGCACGGTGTCCACCTCACCCTCAACAACATCCCTATCGATGACCCAGAGACTTATCAGCTGATCGGGCGGGGAGAGACCATCGGTCTCTTCCAGGTAGAAAGTTCGGGAATGCGGCGCTACTTGAAGGAAATGAAACCTACTAAGCTGGAGCACATGATCGCCATGGTCGCCCTCTACCGGCCCGGCCCGATGGATTTCATTCCCGATTATATTGACCGCATGCATAAGCGCCAGGAGATCAGCTACCGCCACCAGGCCCTGGAACCGATCTACGAGGAGACATTCGGCATCCCGGTCTACCAGGAACAGATCATGCACAGCGCGGTTGCTATCGCCGGATACACCCCGTCAGAATCCGACAGCCTCCGGAAAGCGGTCGCCAAGAAGAAGGCCGAAGAACTCGACAGACACAAGAAGAAATTCATTGCCGGCGCTGTGGAGCGGGGATTGGACCCGCAGACCGCGGAGGACATCTTCACGGATTGGGAGAAATTCGCCCGCTATGGATTCAATAAAGCCCATGCCGCGGATTACGGGCTGATCTCGGTCCAGACCGCTTACCTGAAAACCCATTATCCAGTGGAATACATGACCGCCCTGCTGACGGTCTACCAGAATAACACGGACAAGGTGACCCTTTACGCTTCTGAATGCCGCCAGATGGGCATCGAAGTCCTGGCACCTAATGTCAACTACAGCTGCTGGGGCTTCACGATCGAGGACGGCCCCCAAGGAGAATCCTGCATCCGCTTTGGCCTCGGTGCAGTGAAGAATGTCGGAGAAGGACCTGTTGAGGAGATCATCAAAGGCAGGGAAAAGGGGAAATTCCGCGATATCAATGAGTTCCTGCGCCGGGTAGACCTCCGAAAAGTCGGTAAGCGCGCCCTAGAATCCCTGATCCAGGTAGGCGCCCTGGATGACTTTGGGAGCCGGTTGGCGCTCTTGGAAGCCATGGACCGCATTCTGGCCATCAGCGCCTCCAATTTCCAGGCTGCGGATGCCGGCCAGATCTCCATGTTCGGAGAGTCCACTGGCCTGACCGAGCTCATCAAGCTCCCGGCAGTGAAAACTACCATCAACCGCCGCACCCAGCTGGACTGGGAAAGAGAGCTGATCGGCCTCTATGTCACGGATCACCCTCTGAGCACGGTGATGGACGATCTCAAGAAGCATGTCAGCCACTTCGCTCAGGATCTTACTGAAGCCAACCCGGGAGAACGGGTGAGCGTTGCGGGGATCGTCACCAAGATCCGCCAGCATCAAACCAAGAACGGGAAATCGATGGCATTTGCGACCATCGAGGACATTCAGGGCACGATCGACCTGGTGATCTTCCCCAAGACCTGGAACCAGTTTGGTGAACTGGTGCGCTTCGATGAGATCATCTACGTCAAGGGGAAAGCCGATACCAACGGTGGGGATACCAAAGTGCTGGTCGACCAGATCGCCACCAGCCTGACCCAGATCGAGCCGCTCCCGGAAGAAGCACTCCGCGCAGAACGCTCCCCAACCCGGGAAGTGCGAGCAGAACCCCAGCGGACTGCTGCAGGGGTTGGATCCGGCCCACCTGCCCTGGAAGTCCCACCACCGCTGGATGACGCTGGCTTATCCGTACCAGCACCGGATTATATGTCTCCACCGCTGGATCACCTGCCGGTCAAAACTGAAGAAGAGGACCAGGAATCTCCCCAGATAGCAGTGGACCATGTACTGGAGCCGCCTCTGGCAGATATCCCGGGCCCGGTTCAAGGCGAGATCGCCCCCCAAACTTCACTGGCCGATGAAAACCTCATTCTGGAAGAGGACGCTACCTACCTGGTTACAGTCATCCTCAAGAACCGCGGAGACAGCATGCGCGACAAACTCAGGCTGCGCCAGGTTTATGGCACCTTGATCAGCTATCCCGGGACAGACCGCTTCGCATTCCAGATCATCGAGAACGAAAAGACCCACCTGTTGGAATTCCCCAATGCCTCGACCAAGATCAGCAAACCGCTGCTCAACCAGCTGAGGGATATGCTGGGCCGGGAGAATGTCCAGGTCGAGAAATACCTGATCTGATCCGCTTTATGAATCCCACAATCCATTAAAAGGAACAGGGCCGGTCTCCCGGCCCTGTTGTTTCCTTTGCAGAGCAGCGTTATTTCCATTTTCCTGGCCCAGGTTGAGCCAGAACGCGGGCGATGGGTCGGAGATCCATCCACCACTGCGTCTTGGGCCGACCAAATTCCCGGTCTGCCACCCGAGGATAGTCCTCCAACCCGTTGAATTGGATCTTCCCACCTTCCAGGCCAATATAGATATGCCGGGGATCTCCCTCCCGGAGGCACTCCAGCAGGAAATCAATGCTCCGGACAGCCAGGCGTGTTCCCTGGATGCGGTCAAAGGGAGAGGGGTTCCCTCCCTGTTGGAGGTGCCCCAGGATCGCCTGGCGGACGTCAAACAGGTCCTTGCCTTCCACCTCGAACAACCTGACCATGAAATCGGTCGTGTAAACCGGATGAGCGCTCTCGTTGCGGATCATCAATCCCAGTTTCTTACCCTCTTTAAAGCCGGTCACCAGGTGGTCCACGTCATCCTGGAGGTCCTTGAGGGTGATGCCTTCCTCGTGAATGTAGACCCGCTCCGCTCCGGTCGCCAGGCCTCCCATCAAAGCCAGGTATCCGCAGTAGCGGCCCATGGTCTCGACCACAAAACAGCGCCGGGAGGCAACAGCAGATTGTTTGATCTGGTCTACTGCCCTGACGATGCTGTTGAGCGCGGTGTCAGCGCCGATGCTCAGCTCAGACCCGGGACGGTCGTTATCGATCGTTGCCGGCAGGCAGACGATGGGGATCATGAAATTGGGATACTCCTTTTGGCGGCTGGAGATCTCGTAAGCCCCGTCATAGCCAGCTTCTCCACCGATGATCAACAGGGCGTCGATCTTGTGCTCTTCAATGGACCGGGCAATTCGATAATAATCCCCTCCGGAAGGCACACTGCGGTTGGTGCCGATCTCCGCTCCTCCCAGACCGACCAGGCCGCGGACATCCATCCAATCCAGCTCCTTGATATCACCTTTGATCAGACCCTGATAGCCGTTGAAGACTCCCAGCATGGTATGGCCCTGGTTGGATCCCCAGCGCACAGCCGCCCGAACCACTGTATTCATGCCTGGGGCCGGTGCACCGGAGTGCATGACAGCAATGCGGAAGTGGTCTTCCCCTTTCTTCTTGGGTTTCGGCTTGGCCTGAAGCAGGGTCTGCAGGATCTGATAGGTGTTCCGGAAGCTCTCACCGCGCAGTTCCAGGACCTTCTCGAACTCATGGGCTTTGGAATAGTCGGTGATCTTCCTGGTGAGGTCCACGCATTCCATCAACGGAGAGCTTACCACCCGGTTGCCCCTCATTCCTATCAGCTGGGGCGGATCTTCCGGTTTGATCTCCAAGAGGTTCTTGACAGCCGCGTGTCCCAGCATAGTGCCCAGGTTGCGGTCAAAAGCTGTCGGTGAGCCTCCCCGCTGGTAATGGCCCAGCACGGTGATGCGGGTATCCTCTCCGAGGATCTCTTCCAGGGCATCCTTCACATGGCGGCTGGTGATGGGCTCGCCGTTCTTATCCAGAGCCCCTTCGGCCACGATGACGATCGAGTCCCTTCTGCCAGCCTTTCGTCCGGCTTCCAGGGCCGCGCACATCTCATCCCGCCATCTCTCTGGATCAGCGGGCACTTCGGGGATGAACAGCCAATCTGCGCCTGCAGCCAGGGCGCCCATCATCGCCAGATAGCCGCAGTTCCTACCCATCACTTCCACCACGAAGCTGCGCTGGTGGCTCGATGCTGTGCTGGTGATGATATCCACCGCGTCAGTGATGCGGGTCAAGGCGGTATCCGCGCCAATGGTCATATCGGTTCCGATCATGTCATTGTCAATTGAACCAGGCAGACCCACGATCAGCAGGTTAGGATATTTCTCAAGGCTATCTTTTGGGATCGCGCCTTCCTCCATCAATTCCGCCAGCAGAGCAGGCCATTCCTCCCGGAACACGGAAGCACCAGTCAAGCTGCCGTCACCCCCGATGATGATCAACCCGTCGATCCCCTGGCTGACCAGGTTGCTGGCTGCTTTTCTCCGGCCCTCCCGGGTCCGGAACTCATCGCTGCGGGCAGTACCGATCATCGTGCCTCCCCGCTGGAGGATGCCGCCAACGGAATCCCAGGTCAGGTCCCGGATCATGTCTCCCCCCTGGACCATGCCCTGATATCCTTCCCAGATCCCGCACACCTCAATGCCCAGATCAAGGGCAACCCGCACTGCGGAACGCAGCGCAGCATTCATACCCGGAGAGTCCCCCCCACTGGTCAGTATGCCGATCTTATTCATAGGTCTGTTCCCTTCTAGTTGGACACACGATGAATGGCCCTGCGAATCCTACTTCAACATGGGGATCTTGATCCCATGCCGCTTGGCAGCTGCAATAGCCTGCGGGTACCCCGCGTCAACATGGCGGGCGATCCCCAGGCCTGGATCAGTGGTCAGCACGCGTTCCAGGCGCTGAGCGGCCGCCTTGGTGCCGTCAGCAACGATCACCTGCCCTGCATGCTGGCTGTAGCCAATCCCCACCCCTCCGCCATGGTGGAAGGAAACCCAGCTGGCGCCGCCTACGGCATTGATGAGCGCGTTCAAAATCGGCCAGTCGCTGATTGCGTCGGATCCGTCCAGCATACCTTCCGTCTCCCGATTAGGGGAGGCCACCGAGCCGGAATCCAGGTGATCGCGGCCGATAACGATCGGCGCCGACACGACTCCATCCGCTACCAACTTATTGAACGCCAATCCCGCCTTGGCCCGTTCACCATAGCCAAGCCAGCAGATCCGGGAAGGCAGTCCCTGGAAGGGGATGCGTTCCCTGGCCATCTTGATCCAGCGCGCCAGGTGCTGGTCATCCGGGAAAAGCTCCAGGATGACCTCATCCGTCCGGTAGATATCCTCCGGATCCCCGGAAAGGGCAACCCAGCGGAAAGGACCTTTGCCCTCGCAGAACAGGGGACGGATATAGGCGGGCACAAAGCCAGGGAAATCAAAGGCGTTCTGCAGCCCCTGGTTGAAAGCCTGCTGGCGGATGTTGTTCCCGTAATCGAATGCCACCGCCCCAGCCGCTTGCATATCGAGCATGGCCTGGACATGGTCCACCATCGAATCCAGGGCAAGTTGGCGGTATTTTGCTGGGTCGGATTTCCTGAGCTTGAGGGCTGCCTCCATGCTCAGCCCTTTGGGCACATAATCCAAGGCGTCGTGGGCGGAAGTCTGGTCGGTGACCACGTCGGGGATCACTCCCCGCTTGACCAATTCAGGGAAGACCTCAGCGGCATTGCCTACCAGGCCAATGGAGATCCCAGTGCCGCTTTCCTGATATTCCCTCACTCTTTCCAGCGCCAAGTCGAGGTCATCCAGCACCTCGTCTACATAGCCGATGGACAACTTGCGCTGGGCATGATCCGGATTGACCTCCACGATCAACCCCACGCCCTCATTCATGGTGATCGCCAGCGGCTGGGCACCGCTCATCTCGCCCAGACCAGCGGTAAGCACGAATTTCCCTTTCAAGGAAGGCCAGCCCTGCTGCTCTGCCAGCGAACCCAGGGTCTCATAGGTGCCCTGGAGAATACCCTGGGTGCCAATGTAGATCCAGGAACCAGCTGTCATCTGTCCGTACATCATCAAACCCTGGGAAACCAGTTCGTCAAAATACTCCTGAGTAGCCCAGTGAGGGACCAGGTTGGAATTGGCGATCAGCACCCGGGGAGCATCCGTGTGAGTCTTGAAAACAGCCACTGGCTTCCCGGACTGCACCAGCAGGGTCTCATCCTCTTCCAGGTTGACCAGGCTGTCGAGGATGGCATCAAATGCATCCCAGTTCCTGGCTGCCCGGCCGCTGCCGCCGTAGACGATCAGGTTGTCCGGATCGCCAGCCACATCCGGATCAAGGTTGTTCTGGATCATCCGGTAAGCTGCCTCTATGATCCAGTTCTTACAGGTCAATTCACTTCCACGCGGTGCGTGTACTTCCCGAGGGCCAGACATAATTCGCTCCTTCCATCCAGAGATTAAAAGCTCCAGCAATCCTATTATATATCAACTGTGAAAGGCAGTCCTCCTCTTAACAGGACAATTGGGTCAGCGCTTTTCAGCTTTGATAGATCACGGGAAATTAGTCAACTTCAGCTCCACTCCAGCCCCCAAACGGGTGCTGGTATGGTAAGATTTGGCAGGAAAAACTTGCACTTCAGAAAGAACAGCGAAGGATATGACATGAAAAACATCTGTGTTGTCGGAGTTGGCTATGTGGGGATCATCACCGCAGCCTGTTTTGCAGATCTGGGCAATAAGGTCGTTGCCGTGGATATCGACAAAGAGAAGATCGATGGCCTGAACAAAGGGATCATGCCCATCTACGAACCTGGCTTGAAAGAGCTGGTCGACCGCAATGTTCAGGCAAACCGCATTTCGTTCACAAATTCCTATGCCGAGGGATTGAAGGATGCCGAGTTCGTTTTTATCGCGGTAGGCACTCCGTCAGGGGTGGATGGCGAAGCCGACCTGCAGTATGTCGCCGCCGCTGCGCGCTCGATCGCAGACCACATCAGCGAGGGCTTGATCATCATCAACAAGTCCACTGTTCCGGTGGGCACCGGGGACTGGGTCTCAGATATCGTCCGGGAGCAGAACCCCAAGGCGGGGAAATTCTCGGTGGTGTCCTGCCCTGAATTCCTGCGCGAAGGCTCTGCCATTGGCGATTTCACGGAACCCCACCGCATCGTGGTCGGCTCCCTGGATCCCGAAGCCGCTGAAAAGGTCGCTCAGCTGCATTTGCCGCTGCGGGCACCTATTGTGGTCACCGATCTGCGCACAGCAGAGATGATCAAGTACGCCTCCAACGCCTTCCTGGCGACCAAGATCTCCTTCATCAACGAGATCGCCAATATCT
>JBGCVQ010000054.1:0-9442 GCA_045888315.1 Anaerolineales bacterium
ATGGAATTGATGGATAAATGTCATTCTTTCCAAATCTTTGTGGATTCAATTTTTATTCTGTCTTGATGTACTTGGCCCACTCCCGCTCCTGCTGGTACCAATCCACCGCCCGCTGGATGCCTTCTTCCAGAGAGACATAAGGCTCCCATCCTAATACCTCTTTGGCTTTCCTGATATCCGCCTGGCTGGCCAGTAAGTCAGCTGGATGGCGGGGATGCTGGACGATATCAGCCGCTTTTCCGATCATCCCTTCCAGCATTCCGATCAAGGAAGTGATAGAAAACAGTTCATGCCCTCCCAGATTGATGATCTCATATCCCACTGGTTTCAACCCGGCAATCGTGCCCCGGGCGATATCGTCCACATAGGTGAATCCTCTGGATTGAGAACCGTCCCCGTTGAGGTGGACCGGCATTCCTTCCTGGATCCATTTCACGAACCGGAACATGACGCTGTCCGGCCTGCCCGCTGGACCGTAGACGTTGAAATACCGGAAAATGGTCACGTCGATATCGTAGAGGTAATGATAGGCATGAGCCAGGGATTCCGCTGATTTCTTGCTGGCTGCATAAACCTGAAGCGGGTGGTCGCTGGGTTCTGTTTCCGAAGTGGGCAGGACAGCCCCTTCGCCGTACACTCCTGCAGTGGAAGCCAGCAGGAATTTACCGATTCCTTCCCGCTGGCAGAATTCCAGCAGGTTCAAGGTTCCGGTCGCGTTGGTATCCAGGTAGACCCAGGGATCCTTCAGGCTGTCCCGCACACCGGCCCGGGCAGCCAGGTTGATGACTGCCTTAAAATCCCGTCCGAGCAGCCTGTCATCTTCCAACAGCCCACGATCGCTTACATCCAGCTTAAGGAAGCTGAATCCAGGGTATCCCTGGAGCTTTTTCAGCCGGTGTTCCTTGATGCGCGGATCATAGGCGTCATTCAGGTTATCAATGCCCACCACCTCCGCGCCATCTTCCAGTAGCTTTTCCGCTACCACGGAGGCGATAAAACCCGCCGCTCCTGTTACCAAATATCTGGACATTCCACTCTCTCTTTCACTCGGGGTTCAAAGGCGAATGACCTTGGGATCCCCCTTGGCGATCTCTCCCAGAGCATTGCGGGAATCCATGATGCAGCGGGCTTTTTCATAGATCGCCTGGTAGTCGTACTGGCTGTGATTGGTGACGATCACCACACAATCAGCCTGGCTGACCGCATCCATCAAGTCCGGCACGCTGGAAAGGTCGATGTTTTCGTGATGCAGCTTCGGAATGAACGGGTCATGATAGCTGACCTCTGCCCCACCCTGCTGCAGCAGCCCAATCACATCCAGGGCAGGGGATTCCCGCAAGTCATCGATGTCTGGCTTATAGGCTGCGCCCAGTACCAGCACCCGGCTGCCGTTGAGAGCCCTGCCCTGCTGATTGAGGGCTTCCTGGACTTTTCCGACCACGTAGCGGGGCATGCCCGTGTTGATCTCTGAAGCCAGGTCGATGAATCGGGCAGTGTAGTTCAAGGACCGCAGTTTCCAGGATAGGAACAAGGGGTCGATCGGAATGCAATGTCCGCCCAGGCCCGGGCCCGGTGTAAACTTCATATACCCAAAGGGCTTGGTCGCCGCAGCCTCAATCACGTCCCAGACATTGATCCCCATCCGGTCACACATGATGGCCATCTCGTTCACCAGGCCGATGTTCACCATCCGAAAGGTGTTTTCCAGCAGCTTGGCCATTTCGGCCACTTCAGCATTATCGACCTCAATAACATTTTCCATCGCTCCCTGGTAGAAGAGGGATGCCATTCTGGTGCAGGCCGGCGTGAGTCCTCCCACTACCTTGGGGGTATTCCTGGTGGTCCAATCCTCCCGGCCGGGATCCACCCTCTCCGGGGAGAAAGCCAGGTAAAAGTCTTCCCCGATGGTCAGATCCTTGTCTTCCAAAAGGATTGGCAGCACCAGCTCACGGGTTGTGCCCGGGTAGGTGGTCGATTCCAGGATCACAACCATCCCTTGATGGATATAAGGAGCGATGGACTCGGATACCGAGACGATGAATGACAGGTCTGGATCGCGTGTCTTTCTCAGGGGGGTTGGAACACAAATGCTGACTGCATCGGCTTCCTTGACAGCTGAGAAATCAGTCGTGGCCCGCAGGGAGCCTCCCTCGACCAACCTGCCAACCAGGCTGGTCTCTACGTCATCGATGTAGCTGATCCCCTGATTAAGGCGGTCTACTTTGGTCTGATCGAGGTCCACCCCGGTCACCTGGTAGCCAGCCTCGGCCAGCACGGCTGCCAGGGGCAAGCCTACATATCCCATACCCAGCACTACTACGCTGGCCGAACGGTTCTCCAATTTTTTGACTAGGATCTTATCTTCTTTCATAGGATGCACTCCATGATTCACCCAACGCGTATTTAAAATAGACTCAGCTGCTCTGCGTGGTTGTCATCCTCCACTTGGGTCTCCGGCTCGTAAGCGGGGGCTTGTTGGGCGTTCTTGATCAATTCCGGGAGTTTAGCGAAATCCTCTTCCACGGTTGTTCGCAGGGAAGGACGGTGCAAGGCAGCCGCCGGATGGAAGAAGGGTACGACCAGCATGCCTTTGACCCGGACCGCCTGGCCGTGGATCTCACTGATCTTGGCATTGGGGATGAAACGGGCCATTGAATACCGACCCAGGGTGACGACCACTTTGGGATGGATGATTTGAAGTTGTTTTTCCAGGTAGGGAGCACAAGCCTGGAGCTCCTCCGGCTGCGGATCCCGGTTCCCCGGCGGACGGCATTTCACCACATTGGTGATGAACACCTGTTCCCTCTTCATGCCGATCCCAGCCAGCAGTTCGACCAGCAGATCACCAGCAGCCCCAACAAATGGCCTTCCCTGCATATTTTCATGAAATCCAGGACCTTCGCCGATGAACATGATCTCCGCGTTCGGCGGACCCTCACCGGGCACACCTTTTTCTCGGGAATGGTGCAGCTGGCATTTATTACAAACAGACACGGCATCAGCTATATTTTTGAGCTCGAGGTCCGAATTCATGAGGTTCAAGGACTCCTTGGAAGGAATGGGGGCTAACCGGGGATTGGATCACCCTTATGCAAATAAAATGGCTTCAACTGCAGGACGTCGTCCACATCCCCCGTCTTCCAGCGGTCCCAGGCCAACTCTGCCAGATATTTCGGGCTGCGCATGGCCGTGGTTGGTGTTACCAGAGTCACCATTTCATGATCCTGCAAACGCTCCCGGATCTCCCGTGAAAGCTCGCCGGTGAGGATGGTTGGCTCGTCCAGGCGGGCAAGCAGGTCATCCAGGGAAAGGTTCTCCAACTCAGCAGCCGATTTCCAGCTGTTGTTCTTGGCTTGGTACCAACCGACTGCCAGGCGCTTCCTGCCTGCCTGCAGGACTGCTCCCAGGCGTTTCTTCTGAACGGGGACTGCTTTGGCGGTGATATCCAGAGTGGGAACGCCTATCACTGGGAGTTGGTGAGTATAGGCAATGCCTTTGATGAGAGCCAGTCCAATTCGCAGACCCGTGAACGATCCAGGACCGATCGCTACACAGAGCACATCCAGGTCCTCAGCAGACAGACCAGCCCGGTTCAGGTTCTCCTGGACAGCTTTGGCCAGCTCTACGGTGTGGAAGCGCCGCGACATCCAGCTTTCCTCGCACAGGACTTGAAAGCCATCGTAAATGACAATTCCTACTGCTTGGGTTGAAGTATCAACACCCAGCAACATGTTCATGCTCCATAAATATCTTCCCGGAAGCTTTCCAGGATCTGTTTATGCCGATCACCTTTGGCATGGACGATAAAATCGCGCTGTTCGTCACTGATCAACCTCATCCTGAACCAGAGATGGTCCTCGGGGAGTGCGTCCTTGATCTTATCCGCCCATTCCACCAGCATCGGCCCCTGGCTGATCATGGCATCCAGGTCGAGATCGATCGCTTCCTGCGGTCCAGCAAGGCGGTACGCATCAAGATGGAAAAGCTGTTCCTGATCCAAACGCCGGTAGACATTGACCAAGACATAGGATGGGCTGGTCACAGAATCGTAAGATCCCCAGCCTGAAGCGATGCCCTGGACCAGGGTGGTCTTTCCTGCGCCGAGGTTCCCTTCCAGGCAGATGACATCACCGGGCTGAAGGAGCTCACCCAGACGCATCCCCACCCGCCGGGTCTGGTTGGGACTGCGGCTGATGACCTCGATAGAGCCTTTTTCTATAACAGCCATTGCGGTTCATCCTTCCTGCTGGAGGCTCGTTCCACAAAATAATTTTACCATCCACGCTCAGCCAATTTTCTTGAGATTGACCAGGGATGCGATCAACTTCTTCTTTCCAACTCCCTCGAAAAAGACATCCAGGATCTCATCGTCATCCTGTAGCACGCTGTTCAACACCAGACCTTGACCCCATTTAGGATGGTCTACTTTTTCCCCGGGGTGATACTGGTTCTCTTTGGCGATCTTGGGAGCGCTTTCCTCCTGGAGGTCCTTCCAGGACCGACCAACCACGGTCTTCGTGGTGTAGGAGGTTGTTTGCATCCCAGGGGGATTGTCATCTGTGCGCAGGTCAGGAGGGATATCCCGGTAATAGCGAGAGGATTCCAGGGGCTCGAAATAACCGAAGGAGTAGCGGTTCAAGGAATGGAATAGGTAGAGGCGGTCCTTGGCCCGGGTAATGCCAACGTAAAAAAGCCGCCTTTCTTCTTCCATCGCTTCCGGATCATCAAAGGACCGTTGGTGAGGGAGGATGCCCTCGTTGACCCCGATGATCATCACTTGCTTGAACTCCAGACCCTTGGCAGCATGCAAGGTCAGCAGGGTCGGTACTTCTAATGTGGGATCCAGGGTATCCTGATCGGAAACCAAGGCGATGTCCTCCAGAAATTTCATGAGGCCCACTGTTTGGTACTCAGCAGCCAGCCGGCGCAGCTCCACCACGTTCTCCCAGCGTTCGAATCCATCTTCACTGCCATCCTCGAGGTAGCTCCGGTAGCCGATGTCATCAATGATCTGGTCCAGGATCTCCACAGGAGGCAGCGTTTCATAGGATCTTCTCCACTTCTGGAAAATCCTCCCAAACTCTGCGAGCCTATTTCCGGCAGCTGATGAGAATGACTCCCGCTCCGGTGCATCTTCCTCGGCCAGATGAAGCAGCAGTTCCCCGGGGCTGATCTGCTGTTTGCCTGAAGAGGTCACCAATTCAGCAAAGGTCTTTGTGCCAATATAACGGCTGGGGGTGTTGATCACCCGGGAAAGGCTGAAGCTGTCATCCGGGTTAGCCACCAACCGCAGGTAAGCGATCATGTCCTTGACCTCCCGGCGTCCATAGAAACGCTGGGCACCTACCAGCTTATACGGCAGATTGGCAGACAGGAAGGCTTCTTCCAATAAGCGTGACTGGGAATTAGTGCGGTACATGACCGCGAAATCACCCGGTGAGGCCTTGTTTTCAGCAATCTGCTTGAGAACGGTTTCCACCACATAGGCAGCCTGCTCCCGCTCATCGTAAGCTTCCTTGATGATGATCTTCTCTCCCGAACCCCGTTCGGTGAAGAGTTTCTTCTTTTTCCTGTTGGTGTTGCGGTCAATGATCGACATCGCCGTATCGAGGATATTCTGGGTCGAGCGGTAATTCTGCTCCAGGAGGATCACATCCGCTCCTGGAAAATCTTCCTCGAAGCGCAGGACATTGCGGTAATCCGCTCCCCGCCAACGATAGATGGATTGATCGGAATCGCCAACTACGAAAATATTCTGGTGGAAGGACGCCAGGTGCTTCAGCAGTGTGTATTGAGCCATATTGGTATCCTGGAATTCATCTACCAGGATGTGTTCGTACCTGCGGGCATATTTTTCCCTGATCGCATCCTGATCTCCCAGAAGGATCGCCATCCACAGCAGCAGGTCATCGAAATCCAGAGCGTTGCTGAGCAGCAGGGTTTTTTGATACTCCTGGTAAATCCTGGCAACAACCTCGTCCCGGTAGGTCTGGATGGGAAAATCCTCCGGGAGATAGAGTTCATTCTTGGCTGCGGAGATAGCGGCGTGGACTGACTGCGGCCGGTAGCGTTTTTCATCCAGGTTCTGATCTTGGATCACCTGTTTGACGACCTTGACCTGGTCATCCGCATCAAAGATCACATAATTGGCGTCCACTGGGAGATGTTCCGCTTCTATTCTCAGGATCCGAGCACATGTCGCGTGAAAAGTTCCCAGGGTCAGCCCGTGGGTGTTCTGTCCTAAAAGACCTGCAATACGCTGTCCCATCTCCGAGGCAGCCTTGTTGGTGAAAGTCACGGCCATCACCTGGAAAGGCCGGACACCCTGCTCCCCGATCAGATAAGCCGCCCGGTGGGTCAGCACGCGGGTCTTGCCGGATCCAGGTCCAGCCAGGACCAGTACTGGCCCAAGACTTGCGGTCACTGCTTTGATCTGCTGGGGGTTCAGAGAATTAAGGATATCCATACTGGGGTGATTCTAATGGGTTGCCAGATGCATGTCAACAACATTGCGGAATTACCCACCCCGTTGTAGAATGGGTCCATGACCTGGGACATGATCGGACACGGCTGGGCGGTTCAAATGCTGCGGGGACATATTCAGAACAAATCCCTCCGCCACGCCTACTTGATCACCGGTCCCCATGGTATCGGAAAGAAGACCCTGGCCGTGCGGTTCATCCAGACTTTGGTTTGCCCCCAGGGAGAAGCAGCCGCCGAACCCTGTCTGGCCTGCCCTACCTGCCAGCGCTTGGAGCGCCTCGAGCATCCTGATCTGTTTCCTATCCTTCTTGAGGAAGGCAGCAAACAGATCAAGATCGATCAAGTTCGGGACCTGATCCACAACCTGTCCCTATCACCGTACCAGGCATCCCACCGTTTTGGCCTGCTGTGCGATTTTGAGCTTGCCAATCCCTCCACCCAGAACGCTTTGCTGAAAACCCTGGAGGAACCTCCTGCGTCCGTGATCCTGATCCTGACCGCGGTCTCCTCGAGTTCCCTGCTGGAGACCATCACCTCTCGCTGTGAAGAGATCAAACTCAACACGGTCCCCTTCCAGCAGGCCGCCCAGGGGCTGCAGGAACTCCACGGGATCCAGGCTGACCAAGCTCGCATGCTAGCTCATATCTCGGGAGGAAAACCTCTCCAGGCGCTGGCATACCACCAGCATCCCGCACTGCTAGAGCGCAGGACTGACTTGCTGAATGAACATCTCGAAGTCCTGAGGGGAAACTCGGTCGAAAGGTTTACCTATGCTGACCGGATCAGCAAAAACCAGGATATGGTTGAGGATCTGATCGATACCTGGATCTCATTCTGGCATGATCTCCTGCTGCTAAAAGGGAATTCCAGCGCCCCCCTGCAGAATATCGACCGCCAGGCTGATCTGGACCAAATCGCGAAGATGATCGACCTTGAGACCGCCCTTTCCACGGTGGACCTCTTCCGCAGTGCTCACCTGCTGCTGAAGGAGAATGCCAATCTCAAGCTGACCCTGGAAGACCTGCTCCTTCAACTGCCAACGCTGAGGGTCTAGCTCCCTGGCTAAGAAACTGGAAAAAGTCTGATCCGACACCTGCCGAACCTGGCTGGGCGCCATATGCTATACTCAGGGGGACAGCAGTGCAAAGTTCAGCGAAGGCCGCCATCCTGGCAGACTGGCAGTATACAAAACTGTCAAACACTCAAGCTTGGACTTCACCGATAATCCCTTGTAATCAAGCCGGGCAGCCAGTCAGGCGATTCCCGGGAAACAGCCAACTCAACCCGGGTTGAAATCGCCAGATATGGGATAAAATAGGGGTAGCGGTATTCTTAAAAATGGGAAAGATTACGAACAACACAACCATAGGATCAGAGAACCAAAAAGCCTCGCTGGAGCTCTTATACCGCATCAGCCGGGAAGTTGCCACGACCCTTGACCTGGCCGAATTGCTGGAAAAAGCCCTTTCCTTGTCGATTCACGCCATCGGAGCGATCCGGGGAAGCATTATCATCCTGGATGAGAATGGGAATCCCTACGAATCAGCCATCATTGTCCATGACCAGCTGATCACTCATACCAACGAACAGCTCCGCGCTACTCTGGATGAAGGCCTGGCGGGGTGGGTGGTGAAAAATGGGAATTCCGTTGTCATCTCCGACACCAGCTCGGACGAACGCTGGCTTCACAGACCAGACGATGCAGAGACCGGACCAAAATCGGTGATCGCTTCCCCGATCATGGTCCACAATGACCTGGTAGGCGTGATCACACTGGTCCACCCCGAACCCAATTATCTTCAGGAAAGCCATCTTGACCTGGTCCATGCCATTGCCGACCAGACCGGGATTGCGGTGCTGAACGCCCGCCTCTACCGGGAAAGCCAGCGCCAGGCCCGGGTGATGACCGCATTGGCCAATTCAGCCGCAGCCATGTCATCCACCTTGAAACTGGAGCTTGTGCTTCAAAGCATTCTCAAGGAGATCCAGCATGCTCTCCAGGTCGAATCTGTTGCCCTGTCTCTGATAGACGTGGAAGGAGGCTACCTGGAATATAAAGCAGCCATCCATGAAACCATGGACCTGCATTCCAAGCTGGCGGGGAAGAAGATCATGATCGGCCAAGGATTTGCGGGATGTGTGGCTGAAACTGGAGAAGGGGAAATCGTTTCCGATCCCAAGCACGATCCCCGCTTCCTGCAGACCAACAAGGTCTACCCCGAGATGTCGCCCTTTGCCATCGTGGCTGCCCCGATCTTCATCCCAGGACGAGTGCTCGGGGTACTGGAAGCTATCAATCCTTTTGCTGGTCAGTTCGTACCCGATGCTCTTCCAGTCCTGGCAGGGATTGGCAGCCTGGCCGGATCTTTCATCCAGAATGCCCAGCTCTACGAGGACCTCCAGAACACACACAGCCGGTATTACGACCTTTTTGAGAACAGCATCGATCCCATTGTGATCACCGATCTGGAAGGCAATATCTTGGAGACCAACCACCGCACACTCCAAACCATCCAATACACGGAATCTCAACTAAAGAGCATGACGGTATCCGATATTCATCAGATCGATTGGGATGCGATCGGCACTGGCTATAAGACCCTGGACGAGGATATCTCGAGCGGTTATGAATCCACCCTGGTCGTCAGGGATGGCACGGAGATCCCGATCCAGGTCAATGTCCACCAGATCCAGATTGCGGGAGAATGCCGCCTGCAGTGGATCTTCCGGGACATCACTGAAAGAAAGAACCTGGATCAACTGCGGGAAGATCTGACCTCGATGATCTTCCACGATTTGCGATCCCCGCTTTCGAATGTGGTTTCCAGCCTGGACGTCATCCAGGCTTCCCTGCCCGGGACCGATGACCCTGAGATCCAAGCGCTGTTTGATATCGCCAACCGCTCAACTGTGCGCATCCAGAGGCTGACCAAATCCCTCCTGGACATCAACCGCCTGG
>JBGCVQ010000055.1:0-4376 GCA_045888315.1 Anaerolineales bacterium
TATGGCATTCTCACCTATTGGATCGATAGCCTCGCACCAGGCCAGCCGTGGGCATCACAAACTCATTCCCAGCACTGCTTCAGGTCCCAGACTCATCGAGAACTGAATGATTGCAAGGAGTGCTGAGCGGGTATCTGGTAGAAAGAGGGTCACAGGAAGATAGCAATTGATTTGCCACTTAGGCTCAGAATCTATCCCTCTCTAGATTTAAAATAATTGGAGAACGGCAGCTCACCGTTCTCCAGGGTGCAAATGGCTGGTTTGCTAAAGTGGGCGGTATTGGACTCGAACCAACGACCTCCTCCTTGTAAGGGAGGCGCTCTAACCAGCTGAGCTAACCGCCCGGTTCGTGGAGTTATTATACTCTTTGTAGTGTGTATAGAAAAGGGAACGCTTTGAAAAATAGTGGCCAGTGGACAGAGGTCAGTTTCCAAACTCCAATCATCATCAAATGGCATTGCGTGATCGATCACTGACAACTGATCACTGAAAACTGAAGACTTAGCAGTATCTCAGTATTTGTCAAACCCCTCCCACCTATGTTACACTTTCTCCAGTATCACAATCAGCGAGAAGGGCATGAAAATCATCCGCTATCAAACCCCGCGCAGGAATCCCGGGTACGGCTGGCTGCTGGAAGATAAGGTCGGTCCCATCAAGGGCGACATCTTTGGAACCTACCAGCGGGGAGAAGCCCGGACCTCTCTGGATCAGGTCGAACTCCTGCCTCCAGTCGTCCCATCCAAGGTCATTTGCGTCGCCCGCAACTACGCTGCTCACGCTGCCGAGCACGACGCCGAGGTTCCCGAGATCCCTGTGCTGTTCTTCAAACCGCCCTCAGCGGTGATCGGTCCCGGACAAACCATCATCCTCCCGCCCCAAGCCCGCAGGGTAGAGCACGAGGCTGAGCTGGCAGTGGTCATCGGCAAAGCCGGACGCTGGATCCCGGCCGAGGAAGCCCAGGAACACATCCTGGGCTACACAGCCGCCAATGACGTTACCGAGCGCTACTACCAGCGCGAAGACTTGCTCTGGACCCGGTCCAAGGGATTTGACAGCTTCTGCCCCCTGGGCCCATGGATCGAGACTGATTTCAATACCGCGGACGCTATCATTTCCTGCCGGGTCAATGGCGATCTGCGCCAGATGGCCTCCACCCGGGAGATGGTCTTCCTGGTGGAACAGCTGATCGCCTTTGCCTCCTCTTTCATGTCCTTGCTGCCGGGGGACGTGCTGCTGACCGGAACACCAGAAGGTGTTGGCCCATTGAAAGACGGCGATACCGTGGAAGTCGAGATCGAGGGCATCGGGACTCTCAGCAACCCGGTCGCCCAGTCGGAGCGGAACATCCTATGAATCTAGATATCCGGGCCGGGGTCATTGCGGCAACCATCCTGACCGCGGTCTTCTTCCTGATCAGCACCATCACCGGTTTGCAGACTGTGCTTTCCGGCCGCCAGGTGAAATTCTTCAAACTGCGCCGAGACCAGATGCTGCGTGGCTGGCGGCTGGTCGCCCTGGGGGTCTTCTGGATCATCGCTGGCATCCTGGTTTTCCTGTACGGGGAACCGGTGGCGTATCATTTCATCACCCCCTCCCCCACTCGTCCAGCCAGTCTGACTCCAACCATCACACCATCGATAACGATCACTCCGTCCATCACCTTGACCCCAACCATCACCCTCACTCCGGCAGAATCCTACACACCGACGACCACCACCACGCCCCATATCCCGGTGGCCGTGGAAGGCCGGTTCGAGGGCAAGCTCACTCCGCCGGCGGAAGCGGCTTTCAGCCAGCTGACGTTCACCAATATCGGCCTGGACGACGACTATAACCCCATCGGCCCGGGAATCCAGTTCACCAACCCGGTTGGGCACCTCTACGCGGTTTTCAGCTACGCCCAGATGGAGGATGATATCCAGTGGTCCGCCTTGTGGTACCGCGAGGGAGACCTGGTGCATTTCGAGACCCTGCCCTGGAACGGGGGCAGCGGAGGTATCGGCTATACGGATTGGGATCCTTCCCCCGATCTGTGGCTGCCAGGCCAGTACGCCATCCACATCTTTCTGGGAACAGATTTTATTATTGGAGGTGCCTTCACTGTGGTCGGTGAACCGCCAACGGTAACGGTGACCATGACGCCGACAGTGACGCCTACCAGCACAGTGACAGTCACAAGAACTCCGGCCCCTACGGGTCAGTGATCAGTTACCAGTTGTCAGTGGTCAGTGTTAAGTGCTGACCCCCCAATTAAATTGTAGGGGCGACCCCGCCTTGTCCCGAGCGGAGACGAGGGAGGGTCGCCCTTTTTTTATCAATACTCTGGAATTCTGACCAATAAAGCGAGGTCCTAGGAGATCTTCGCCAGCTCCACCGCGGTGCGGGCTGCCACCCGGGCGTTGTTCAGCAGTAATCCCAGGTTGGCATTTAGGCTGGCCTTACCGGTCAGTTCACTGACCCGCTTCAGCAGATAGGGGGTTACCGCCTGGCCGTGAATGTGGTGGCGCTTGGCCTCTTTGAGGGCCTGGTCGACCGCTTCCTGCATCTCCTCCTCGGGCAGCGCATCCTGGATAGGAGGAGGGACAGCCAGCAGCACCGCAGAATTCACCCCCATCTCCCAGTGGGCTTTTGCCAGGGCAGCTGCGTCCTCCGGCTCCTCAACCGAGCTGTCCAGAGCCAGGCCGCTGGAGCGGGAATAGAAGGCCGGGAAGACCGAGGTCTGGTAGCCAACCACGGGGACCGAGAGGGTTTCCAATTTTTCCAGGGTTGCGGGAAGGTCCAGGATGGATTTCGCGCCAGCGCAGACCACCAGCAGAGGTATCTCCGCCAGGGTATAAAGGTCAGCAGATACGTCCTGGGGGGCGTCCCGATGCACGCCGCCAATGCCCCCGGTTGCGAAGACCTTGATACCTGCCAGGTGCAGAGCTGTGATCGTCCCCGCTACAGTGGTTCCCCCGTTGAGTTTGCGGGCTGCTGCCCGGGCGAAATCCCGGCGGCTGATCTTGATGACATCCTTGTCCTGGGACAGGAGCAGGATGTCTTCCTTATTCAGCCCGATCTGGGGTTTCCCGCCCAGCACACCCACGGTCGCTGGAACCGCTCCCTCCTGCCGGATGGCGTTCTCCATTGCCTGGGCCAGCTCGACGTTCACCGGGTATGGCAGACCGTGAGTGACCACAGCCGTTTCCAGTCCGACAATCGGCTGGTTCTCTTCCAGTGCCTTCCAAACTTCCTCAGAATAATGCAGATCTGGCATACTCCATCCCTATCGATCTCGATCCAAACAGTAATCCAATTCTATCATTTTTCAATGTCGGGTCATCCAAAAACAGAGAGAAAATGGTAGGCCTGAAAAAGGAAAACCGGCCTAATTCCTGATAGAATGGAAGGGAATGACCTTTGATCAATAACCCAATAATAAGGAAGCTTATGAGCGATTTTCCCGGAAAAGGCCAGGTAGCTGTCCTGAAAACCTCCCCCGAGACCGTGCTGGATGATTACCAGCGTCTGCTGGAGCTGGCTGGCGTTGAGAAAGCCCTCCCGAACAAAGATATCCAGACTGGATTGAAGATCAATATCTCCTGGCAGACCTGGTACCCGGCCTGCTCCACCGCTCCCTGGCAGCTGGAAGGGGTCATCCGCGCCCTCCAGGGCCTGGGCTATGCGAATCTGGTCGGGGTCCACAACGATACCGTGGTGGTCGATACCAGCGATGGAGAGGCCAACAACAAACACAAGGCGGTGACAGACCAGTACAACGTCCCCTGCCTGTACCTCTACAACCAGGATTTCGAATGGGTTGAGTTCACCCCCAAGAACCACGAGTACCTGGTGCTCGACAAAGTCTACCAGGATGGGGTGTTCATCCCCAAGGCACTGCTGGGGATGAATATCATCCAGCTGCCAACGGTCAAAACCCACGTCTTCACCACGATCACCGGAGCCATGAAGAACGCTTTCGGCGGGCTGCTGCACCGCGAGCGCCACTGGACCCACGCGGTGATCCACGATACCCTGGTGGACCTGCTGGCCATCCAGCAGGAGATCCATCCCGGGATCTTCGCGGTCATGGACGGCACCTTTGCCGGCGATGGGCCGGGGCCGCGAGCCATGCGCTGGCATGAGAAGGACATCCTGCTGGCCTCGGCTGACCAGGTGGCGATCGATGCCATCTCCGCCAAGCTCCAGGGCTTCAATCCCCTGGACCTGCGCTTCATCCGCCTGGCCCACGAGCACGACCTCGGCGTTGGCGATCCAGAGAAGATCGAGATCATCGGCTATGACATCAACCAGGAAAAATCCTGGAACTTCAAGCGGGAAGACACCTTCGCCAGCAAGGGCCAGCACATGATCTACCACGGCTGGCTGAAACC
>JBGCVQ010000056.1:0-3960 GCA_045888315.1 Anaerolineales bacterium
CCTCGCTCCAGGTACCGATCACTCCACCCTGGGCTTCGACCAATTTCTTGGTGATTGCCAATCCCAGGCCGGATGACCCTGGTCCCCGTGAGCGGGATTTATCAATCCGGTAATGTCTGTCAAAGATCTGGGGCAAGTCTTCCGCGGAAATACCCGGTCCGTCATCCCTGACCTCGATCGAAACCTGATCGGCATCGTTCCAGGCATTGATCCAGATCCTGCCGCCTTCAGGAAGCGCATTTACTGCATTGCTGACCAGGTTGCCCATGATTTGCGTCAATCGGTCCGGGTCGAGTTTCAGGCGGGAAATCTGATCCCGGATATCCAGGGAGATGGAGAGTCCCTTTTCCCGGGCCAAGGGTAGGAATGCAGCCAGGGTTTGCTGGAGGATAATCGCAGGATCGATCTCCTGGATCTGGAAATTCAGCTCTTCGGAATCCAGCAGCGACAGTGTCCGCAGGTCCTCGATCAAGTAGTTGAGGTGCTGCGCCTGCTGATGCATCACCTTGTAGATCTCTGGCGAGCCTTCTAATTTTCCCTCGTTCATGGCTTCCGTATACCCATGAAGGATGCTGAGCGGTGTCCGCAAGTCATGGGCGATGTCAGCGGTCATCTGTTTTCGGCTCCGGTCGGCGTTTTTCAAGTCCTTGCTCATGCTGTTGAAGGAGTCAGCCAGGCGGCCCAGCTCATCGCTGGATTTGATGTCTACTTGATAGCCTAACTCCCCGCTGGCAACGCGTTCCGTGGCGCCGACCAGTTTCCGGATCGGCCTGGTGAAGGACATGATCAGGATCCCGCCCAGGACCAGGGCGATCAACAGGGTAGCCAGGGAGCTGATCAAGAGCCCCTGCTGCACAGTTTCCAGGAACGCCTGCTGAATGAAATTGCGGTTGGGGGAGATCGGTACAGCAGCCAGGTATCCCCTGACCTCTCCATCGATCTCGAGTGCCAGGCTGGCTTTGATATCTTTATCGGGAAGCGAGTCACCCAGCTGGAAGCCAGGATGGTTGGTCGTTCCGCCAACGATAACGCCTGTTTGATCTACCAGCACAAAGGGCGGCAGGGGAGGTTGAGTCTCTCCGGGCCGGTTGAGATTCCTGCCCTGGGCCCCTGTTCCGTTGCTGCCCGCCCCCTGGTTGCCTGTCCCTTGATTGCCAGTGGGATTCGCTCCGTAAAATTCCCTGAATACAGCATCTACATTTTCCCAGGACCCATTTTCCTGGTAATGTGCGATCAGCTGGTCCGCTAGCTGGTATTGATTTTGGTCCCGGATGTAGGTATCAAAGGCATTCCGGGTCCGGTATTGGATATAAAAAGTTGTGAACAGAGCGCCAACCAGACTGACCACAAGGAGAACCAGAAAGATCTTGATGCTGATCGAGCGCATCCTCTTATTTCCTTTCCCTGGCAAATCGGTAGCCGGTGCCGTAAACGGTTTGGATATAGATCGGTCGGGATGGGTCTGGTTCGATCTTCTCCCGCAGATTGTGGATATGGACATCAACTGTGCGCTCATACCCTTCCAGGAAGGTCGCCTCGCCCAGTGCTTCCAATAATTCCGTCCGGCTGTAGGTCCGGCCCGGAGCGGACATCAAGGCAGCCAGCAGATCGAATTCCGAGGGTGTCAGTTCCACTGCCTGGTCACCGACCTCCACCAGGTGTCCTGTCTTGTCGAGAGTGATATCAGCCGCTCTGAGGATCTCAATTTCTTGAGGTCCCTTTTTAGAGCGCCGGATCAGGGCATTGATGCGGGCTGTCAGCTCTCGCATGCTGAAAGGCTTGGTGACATAGTCGTCCGCCCCTAACTCCAGCCCGAGCACTTTGTCGGTTTCCTCAACTCTGGCAGTGAGAATCAGGATAGGCGTATCTGCTTCAGCCGTGTAGACGCGGATGAATTCTCCCCCGCTCATTTCCGGCATCATCATGTCCAGCACGATGCAGTCCGGTTTTTCCTCGCGGGCGACGTGAAGGGCTTTCTGTCCGTTTGAAGCAGTAGCGACCTCAAAGCCTTCCCCTGTCAAATAGGCTTTCAGCATGTCCACGATATCGGGATTGTCATCTACGACAAGTATCTTTTTTGCCATGAATACCTCTGTCACTGTCTCTGGTCTGCGTTTCATTATACCGTTCTAAGTTAGAGAGGGGCGGAAGCGCAGCCAGCGCTCCCGCCCCCCCAAGGGAGAGAAAAACAGATCAGAAAAGAATCTTCCTGTAATCTGCCCTCAGTGTAGCAGGCATTCGTTAAGGAATTGTTAAGGGGATGTAGGGATTCTATTAATAGCTGAGGACCGGCTTCCAATTCGGAAACCGGTCCCGGGCAGGGCTTATCAGCCATCTCCTTTCCTGGATCACTTTGGGCCCGCCTGTTTGCCCGCCAAGTGGATCTGAGTGGATGATACAGCGATTTCATTCAGGCCCGGTTGAGGGAAGATGAGGGTTTGGTTAAGGTCAGGCAGGGGCCAGTTCCCATTCTGCAGAGAGGGATGCGCTACTGTTGGAGACGAAACCCCTTCAGAATATGGGGGATAAGATATAATCGTAGGCAAATTAAGACAAGAGGACTATGACAACAACCAACCCTGATTCCCGGGGCAGCTACAAGCTTGAGTACCGCCCAAAATACCAGAATTACCGCTATTTGATGCAGAACCGCATCAACAGCATTTTACTGGTATCCAGCATTTATGATTCCTTCATCATCGACGAGGATGCACGGCTGTCCGATCAGATCTTCGAGGAATTCCATAATCTCAATTTGAGGACCTTGCCCCATATTTTCCGGGCGACCTCAGTTCCGCAGGCCCTGGAACTGCTGGAAGACCGCCAGTTCGACCTGGTGATCACCATGCGCAGGCTGGGCGAGATCAATCCTTTGAAATTCGCGGAACAGGTCAAGCAGATTCGGGATATCCCTGTTGTCCTGCTGTTGAACAACTCCTCCGAACTCCAATACCTGCCGGCCAAAGCGCTGGCAACCAGCAAGATCGACCATACTTTTGTGTGGAACGGCAACCCGACCGTCTTTGTAGCCATCATCAAGCTTCTTGAAGACCGGGTGAACGTGGACGCTGACATCCAGATCGGGGACACCCGGGTGATCATCGTGGTGGAGGATTCCATCCGGTTCTACTCACTGTATTTGCCGGTCTTGTATTCGGAGATCATGCTCCAGACCCAGCGCTTGGTTTCGGAAGGAGCCAATGATTACCTGACCCTGCTGCAGATGAGATCACGCCCAAAGATCCTGCTAGCCCATAATTATGAGGAAGCCTGGCAGGATTACACCAAGTATCAAGACCACCTGTTGGGCATGATCACGGATATCCGCTTTCCCAAAGGGGGTCAGCTGGATGAGGATGCAGGATTTGAGCTGGTGAAGAGGATCCGGGAAGAATCGCCAACACTGCCCATCATGCTCCAGTCCAGCAACGAGGGGAATCGGGAGGAATCTGAAAAACTGCGGGGGTTCTTCGTCAATAAGAACAGCCATTCCCTCCTCCAGGACCTGCGAACATTCCTGATGGATTACATGGGATTTGGCTGCTTCACCTTCAGGCTTCCGGACGACACCGTTGTCGGGATGGCTGATACCCTGTTTGAGCTGCGCCGGGAATTAGAGCGAATTCCCCTGGAGTCCTTTGTCTTCCATGCTCAAAATGACCATTTCTCAGGCTGGCTGGCAGCCAGAGGTGAATTTGCTGTCGCCCGGCAGCTGAAACCGCGCAAGGTGTCTGAATTCGAGAATAAGGAAGACCTGCGCCAGCTGATCCTGGCATCCGTGGAGGATATCCTCCACGAGCGGATGGGGATCATCGTCGATTTTGACCGAGAAAACTACCACCCCCATCTGCGCTTCATCCGGCTCCGGCCTGGTTCCCTGGGCGGTAAGGGCAGGGGGTTGGCTTTCCTGCTTTTCCTGCGGAGTTCCTTCAATGAGGGGTTCCGGAAGGAATTCCCGGA
>JBGCVQ010000056.1:4060-6259 GCA_045888315.1 Anaerolineales bacterium
TATGCCTCGACATACCTGAAGCTGGCCCGTTCCTACGCCGATACCCTGGGAATCTCCCTGGGCGAGACCAGAATGGCTGTGGTCATTCAGGAAGTGGTAGGTGAGGCTCACGGAGACCGCTATTACCCTGGTTTTTCTGGAACGGCTGCTTCATATAATTACTACCCGCTTGGCAAGCATCTCCAGCCAGAGGACCGGATCGCCTTTGCTGCACTGGGCCTGGGAGCAACCGTGGTCCAGGGCGGGCTTTGCCGCCGCTTCAGCCCCAAGCGCCCGGATGTGAATATTTACAGCAGTGTCCAGGATGAGATCAAGAGCAGCCAGAACAGCTTTTTCGCGATCCGGCTCTCCCAGCAGAAGGGGATCGATCTAGAAAAAGGGGAAGAGAACTTCCTGGAGAGCTATTCCCTGCGGGAGGCTATCGAGGACGGCACCCTGGCAGAGATCGCGGATACCTATGATCCCCAGGGAGGCCGCTTGATGAGCGGTTATTGGGATGAGAAAGCAGGCGCCCCTGTGATCACTTTCAATAGAGCCCTGAAGTACAATACCTTCCCACTGGCTGGCATCATCGACAGAGTGCTTGAGTTGGGAGAACGAGCCATGGGCTGCCCGGTTGAGCTTGAATTTGCGGGCAATCTTGCCCATCAGACCGGAGAGCGATCGACTTTCCGGCTGCTGCAGTTGCGTCCATTCCTGGAGCATGAGGAAAGCATGATGATCCAGGACCAGGATGTCCCCGAGGATCGACTGCTGGCTTACTCCTCTGTAGTCTCAGGATATCGGTCGCTGCATGGGATCCAGGATATCGTGTATGTCAAACCGGAGAAGTTCAACCATACCAGGACCCTGGAAATGGTCGAGGAGGTCACCCTCATCAACCACAAACTGGTCAAGGAGAGTAAACCGTATATTTTGATCGGCCCGGGACGTTGGGGGACCTGTGAGCGGCATCTGGGCATTCCCGTGGTCTGGTCGGATATCAATGGTGCCAAGGTGATCATGGAAGTTGATCTGAAGGATTTCCAGGTGGATCATTCCCAGGGAAGCCATTTCTTCCATAATATCTCGTCAGCAGGCATCCCCTACTTCTTTGTTAAATATGGGTCGCAAACGGACTTCCTGGATTGGGATTGGCTTGAAAGTCACCCTGCGGAAGAGGAAAGTGAACACCTCCGGCATGTGCGAATCTCAGAGCCGCTGACCGTGATCGCCAATGGAAAGGAGCGGTCAGGCAAGATCATTAAACCGTGAAAAGAAAGAAGGGAGAAAGTCCCTGTCGAGGACTTCCTCCCGTTACATCGAGCATATGCTTCACGCTTTCTGGGGAGTGTTATGGCAGAAGGCTGTCAGCCCAGGATGCTGCTCGCTCCAACTCATCTTCCAATAAAGGCCCTTCTGTATCTCCCACATAGAAACCTTCAGGTTCCGCAATCAATTGCGCGCCTTTCCTGGAAAGCCTGTTGGCAATCGGTTTGGCACCATAACCAAAAATGCTTACAAAGAACGAAAGCAGTTTGATCTCATCGATCTTTTCCTGAGTGAACCTGGTGTCGAATGCTGCCGCCCGGATTCCTTTGAGACTGTCTGGAGGGAGATCATCGAGCCAACCTTTGATCGCAGATGTTGCAGAGAGCTGTTGGGTTGGTGAACCCACTACCAAAAGGGATAATTCAGCCAGATCGCCAGCTTGGACATCCTGGACATTTATTGTGATACCGCTGCCTTTTTCTGCCAGCTTATTGGCAATTGCCTCAGCTATCGTTTTGGTGTTCCCAAACTGCGAGTCGTAGACGACCAGATATTTCATAAAGTGCCTCCAGGTAACATCTTTCTTCCTATATTACTCTTGAAGTGAGTTCGAGTTGATATCTGCTAAATCCTGATTCTGGTGATCTGTCATCTCTCCGGCACCAGGGGGACCAATGGCACTTGGTATCCAGCAGGCCAGAGATAATAGACGTAGCTGGCTTGCACGGGACCACCTCCCTGGATCTCAAGAGAGTCCGAGGGAACCTCGTCCTTCAAGTTGAACACCAGGTCCAGTTCTGGAGCGGAATACACCCCTTCACCTGGGGAGATCGGCCCTGTACAATCGCTGACCAGCGTGGGATCGATCCATTCCTCTTTGATATTGATCCTTACTTTATCATTCTTGCAGGTTCCTGTGATCGTTGCCCTCATCTGCCAGGTTCCCTT
>JBGCVQ010000056.1:6359-11144 GCA_045888315.1 Anaerolineales bacterium
CGGGCAGTGAAGTTCCTGGATCAAAGCCTGCTCCTGACTGCTCAGCTCACGATCGGCCTGGGGTTGTATATTGTTTTTTTCGAGAACACTGCATCCACTCAGGGATATGATGCACAAGATACCTAAAATAACAATCCTGTGCAGAGAATGATCGAAGCTGCTGGTCATGATTCACTCTTCCTTCCCCCTATAAATGTCCAGCAGGGATCATATGCGCAGCGGTGCCGCTGGCTTACCTCAGTTAAAATCGGATCTTATTCATTATAGGCTGAATCACTGATCAGTGTGAAGTCAGGTTCAATATGCTGCTGATAATGAAAAGCACTCCGAAGGCGTACCAGAACGGTTTGTAGAGCAGGGCCAGCGGCCACCAGTAGAACATCAGCGCTGCCAGGTAAAGGGTCACATAAGGGAACAAGATGTCTTTCCGGAGGGGCTTGCGCCAGTTGATGCCTTTGACATAATCGATCCTGTAGCCGAAAACAGCAAAGGCCAGGAACAGGAAACCGCTTAACCAGAAGGACCAGGTTTTCCCGCCCAGCAGCAGAATCAGGCTGATGGCTGCGGCTGGAATACAAAGGGCATATACCAACCAGCCGTATTTTAAAGTATAGCTTTCAAAGAACGGCTTCCTGATTGCGAAATGGATGATCAGGATGATCTGGAGGAAGAAAGCCCAAACTACAAAGAGCGTGTCCAGTTGATCAAGACCAAACATCAAGCCTCCTGGGCGGAAGTCAAGCTTATTCTGTGAATTTGCGAGCCAAGGCCTCTGTCATGGCTTGGCGGATATCCTGATCAGGATTGGATTCTTTCGGCACCAGTTCCAGGCAAGCAGGATCGAAGTCATATTCCTCCCTCCAACTCGGGTAGTTCTGTGCCAGCGCTTGGATGCTTTCGCCAATATAGCGGACTTCCTGGTCGGTCAGGGTGGGGTGAAGGGATATGCGAACCCAGCCTGGTTTTTCTGAATAGTCTCCCTTATCGATCAAGTCTGTGATCCGCCTGGAGCGTCCGGGATCGATATGGAGCAGGTAGTGACCGTATGTGCCAGCGCAGGAACAACCGCCTCTGGCCTGGATGCCGAACTTGTCGTTCAGGAGCTTGACAGCCAGGTTGAAGTGCAGGTCGTCAATATAAAAGGAAACCACGCCTAACCGGTCCCGATGCTGATGAGCCAGGATGTGCAGGTTGGGCAGGGGAGCGATCAGATCCCAGAGCACATCCAGCTGCTGGTGCTCCCGCTCCAGGATGTGGGATACTCCCATCTCTTCCTTGAGCGTAATGCACATGGCAGCCCTGATGGTCTGCAGGAATGCCGGCGTGCCTCCGTCCTCCCTGGCCTCGATATCGTCGATATATTTATGACCGCCCCAGGGATTGGTCCAATCGACTGTGCCGCCTCCCGGGTTGTCAGGTATTGCCTGGTGGTAAAGGGAGCGGTTAAAGACCATCACACCGGAGGATCCTGGCCCGCCCAGGAATTTATGGGGGGAGAAGAAGATCGCATCCAGGTCGCCATCCGGCAGATCGGGATGCATATCGATCTCAACATAAGGCGCCGCGCAGGCGAAATCGACAAAACAGGATCCCCCCGCACGATGCATGACCTGGGCGATCCGGTGGTAGGGCGGTTGGATCCCGGTCACGTTGGATCCCGCTGTCACTGAGGCATACTTGACTTCTCTATCCCGGTATTCATCCAGCAGCTCCGCCAGGGCATCGAGGTCGACCAGCCCGTCCTCGGTGGGTGGGATGATCACCACGGAAGCGATGGTTTCCAGCCAGCTGGTATGGTTGGAGTGGTGCTCCATATGGGTGATGAACACGACGGGACGCTGTGCCTCCGGGATATCTGCCTGGTAGCGGGGATTGACCTTCAAGCCCAGAATACGCTGGAACTTATTGATCAAGGCAGTCATCCCCGATCCGCTGGTGAGGATCAGGTCATCCGAACTGGCATGCACATGGTCCTTGATGCGCTGTTGGGCGGTGTGGTAGGCATGGGTCATCGCCATCCCGGTCGTGCTGGTTTCTGTGTGGGTATTGGCAACCAGGGGCAGGATCTCCTCCCGAAGGCGGTCCTCGATCGGACCGTAGGATCTGCCGCTGGCGATCCAATCCGCGTAGACCAGCGGCCTGGTTTGGCCGTCCGGAGAGGTTAATTGGGCATCAATGCCGATGATACCGCGACGATACTTATCAAAGTATGCTTCCATGTTCTTATCCTTTAGCGGCGGGGCTGCTGATCAGCATCCCGGGGTGATCCTTGACCTCTCTGAGAAAAACCTCTGCTTGGCGCGGAGTCCGCAGCCGGTGGAATTTGATATGCCGGAATTCAGCTGACGCCATCACTTCCGGCAGCTTCCTGCGCTTCCTGGCGAAGGAGGCAATGGTCCAGAGCACAATGGAATCCTTGCTGAATAATTTTGCCAGGGTTTCCCGGTTCCCGGTCCCGGGCCAAAGCTCTTCTTTGGTCAGCAGCCGGGACACAGCCCTGGTGACCGCCTGGTAGAGCGTGCGGGGGAAGTTGAAATCTAACCAGACCACGGCTTGAGCACGGCTCCATTTGATGGGGGTCGTTCGAGAATACCCGCCATCGAGGACCCAATCCTCACCCTCCAATGCCTTGGATAGAATTTGGAAAAAGTGCTCATCCTCCAGGCAGCTCCAATCGGGCCCCCAAAAGATCGCATCCATTTCGATGAAGGGAACCTCGAGGACTTCTGCCAATTTACGGCCAAAGGTTGTCTTTCCGCTGCCGCTGGTACCAACGATATTCACTCTCACGGGCCTGGAACCGTCCTGGGTAGGGGAGGTTTATCCTATATTTTAGCTTAAGAAAGACAGCTGGAAAAAAAAGATGCGCCCCGGTTCGCTGGGCGCATCTTCTGGATCACTATTTCTTGGGAGAATCAGGGCTTCCAGACTTCCCAAACCTTGCCGACAAGGTCCGGTCCAGGTGTGAGGGTCTTGTCGCCTGGCTCCCAACCGGAAGGCGTGACTTCGCCGGTTTTCACCACATGCTGGAAGGCTTTCACCTGGCGGAGCAGTTCCTTGGGGTTGCGCCCGACCTCGGGGGTAAGGACTTCCATGGCGCGGATGACGAAATCGGGATCAATGATGAAGCGGCCGCGGATATCCACGCCTGCTGCCTCATCGTAAACGCCGTATACAGAGCCGATCTTGCCTCCACCATCGGAGAGCATGGGGAAGGGAACGCCGCCTTCCACCATCTTGGATAACTCCTCCGCTTGCCAGATCTTGTGCACGAAGCGGCTGTCGGTGCTGATGGAGAGGACCTCAACGTCTAATGCTTTGAATTCGTCATAGAGGGCAGCGACCGCTGCCAACTCTGTCGGTCAAACGTAGGTAAAGTCCCCTGGGTAAAAACAGATCACGATCCATTTTCCCTTGTAATCGGAGAGCTTGACAGGTTTAAAACCCTCTCCTGCTACAAAGGCGCTGGCTTCAAAATCGATGGCTTCTTTGCCGACTTTCGCTACCACTTTTTTCACCTCCTGGACTGCTGCAGGCCCTGCGCCGGCGGGATCGGAATCCCCTTCCAGCAGTGGCCCTTTGACTGGTTTGACACAGCCGTCTGTTAATTTGGGCATAGCATCTCCTTATGATTAACAGGGAGTGTTGTTGATATTTCTATTTTACTATTGAACCAGATTTATTACACAACTTGGTTTGTCTCGTTTGCCGCCAGACATATATTTAAACATTCCTGGGGGGATTGTTTTTCTTACTTAGATCCTGGCATCCCCTGATCCTTAAGAGTCTGACTGGGAGATATTCCCTTTTTTCCTGGTGATCTGGAGCAGCTCAACCACTCCTGTGCCGACTACCAGAAGCGCGATCAGCCACATCAGAAGCGATCCTGTCGGGCTGAGACCTGGATTGCTGAGGACCAGCCAGAAGAGCAGGGCGGTTCCGCCGCAGAGATTGATGAGGATTGCCCCGGCCAGCCCCAAACCTCTGGCAGCGCTGTTACTTGAATATCTCTCCAGGAGCAGCGCGAGGCCGATTCCAAAGAGGACAGCCCCCAATATCGACGAGTAGAAATAAGTGGTGGGAACGGGCAGCCCCAGGAGTCCCGGGATCCCAGCAGGGTAAATAAGCAGAAGAATCCCGAGAACCAGGTTGATCGAAGCGTCAATCACCAGCAGCAGTTTGGTTTTTTGATCCATGATCGCCCTCCCTATAGGCATTGTAGCACCAGGGAAGACAGTCGGTAATGGATTCGGGGATAATTCCAGGTCAGGCTTGTGGTTCCCGAATGGGTGATACTGACAACCAGGCAGCAGGTAGATGACCAGTACCGATCGCTTCAGGTGTTTTAAGTTGGCTATCCATTGCTCGGGCGTCTGTCCATCTCTTATCACTGTGGTCCAGTCTGCGGAGGAACCATCCAGGATAACTGATCCCGATCAGCAAACCAGCCAGAGCTGGTAGGGCTAATTGCAGTGGGTAGGGAGGTCCGTTCCAGACCAGACAGACATTGACCAGCGTAGAACCGAAGACGTAGATCCCGGATGTCATTAGTCCCAGGACGGGGGCCCATTTCGTGTGTTTGAACAAGCCGATTGCCGTCAGCAGGGAAAAAGGACCGGTGATCAACAGATCTCCCCAAGGAAGCAGTATGCACAACAAGCTGGTCTGTTCCAGAATCGGTCCCTCGCCCCAAGTATAGAGAGCTCCCAGGATGGCGAAGATCCCGGTGGCAGTGAACAGCCAGCTGAAGATAGGTGTCGGTCCCTTGTCTTTCATATCAATCCC
>JBGCVQ010000057.1:0-4523 GCA_045888315.1 Anaerolineales bacterium
TCTATGATGCAGAGGATCGCCTGATCGACAGGAAGAGGACCTGAGTCTTTGATGCGGGTGCTGGTATATGGCTACGGGAATCCCGGCCGGCAGGATGATGGGCTGGGGATTGCCTTAGTGGCTAAATTGGAGGAATGGGTAGAACAGCAGGGACTGGACGGGGTCGCGTTTGAGAGCAACTACCAGCTGAATATCGAGGACGCGGAAGCGATCTCTAGCAAGGATCTGGTGATCTTTGCGGATGCGTCGGAAGAGGAGATAGACGATTTCTGCTTCAGCGAGGTGGACGGCCGGGGCAAATTGGCTTTCACCACCCACGCGGCATCGCCTGGATATATCCTCAAACTCTGCCAAGAGCTGTTCGAGAAGAATCCCCGGGTGCTGCTGCTGCACATCAAGGGCTATGAATGGGATTTCAAAGAAGGGATTTCAGCCAGGGCTAAGGGCAACCTGGACCAGGCCTTCAAGGCCATGCAGAGCGTCCTAAAGCAGCCTGGGTACGAGACCGTATTTGGGGATAAAACTTGTTTATGAAGGACAGGAAGATAACTATGGACCTTTCTACTACCTATATGGGCTTGAAGCTCAAAAACCCGATCATCGTCAGCAGTTCCAAATTGACCAGTGAGATCAAGAACATCAAGAAGATTGCCGGTCATGGCCCGGGGGCGATCGTCCTCAAGTCGCTTTTCGAGGAACAGCTGCTAGCGGATGTGGATAAACTCATGGCTCAGGATGAGAAATACTTCTGGTATCCAGAGGCCGTTGAGTACATCAACGCTCATTCCAAGGAGCAGGGTTTCCAGGATTATCTGTCCTTGATCCGAGAGGCCAAAGCGAGCACCTCGATCCCGATCATCGCCAGCATCAACTGCGTCTCGCCCAATCAATGGCCCCAGTTTGCAGCCAGGCTTGAGGAAGCCGGCATTGATGGGTTGGAGCTGAATATCTCCATCCTGCCCTTTGCTGCGGAGATCAGCAGCCAGGAGATCGAAGACCGCTATGTTGCGATCGTGACCGAAGTCAAGAAATATGTCCATGTCCCAATTGCCGTCAAACTGGGCTGCATGTTCACCAATCTGAGCGCTCTCATCCAGCGCCTGGAAGCTGCTGGCGCAGATGCGGTCGTGCTTTTCAACCGCTTCTTCCGACCGGATGTGGATATCGATCAGGAAAAGGTCGTGGGCGGCAGCATTTACAGCTGTACTGAGGAGATGACCCACTCGCTGCGCTGGGTGTCCCTGCTGGCGGGGCATGTAGGCTGTGATATTGCCGGGAATACCGGGGTCCACACCGCGGATGGAGTCATCAAACACCTGCTGGTTGGAGCCGCGGCGGTGCAGGTCTGCACCACTCTCTATCTGAACGGCATTGGCTATATTGAAACCATGCTGGAGGATCTGGAGAGCTGGCTCCAGAAGCATAATTACTCGGCTGTCAGCCAATTCCAGGGCAAACTTGGCAAGCAGCAGGGGAATGCGGCTGCTTTCGAGCGCATTCAATTCATGAAGAAGACCCTGGCGGAATCCTAGTTTTGGGGCTGACTGCGACCTGCTAGAGATAGGTCATAGGCGGGATCGTAATCCTCGGGGATCACACCTTCCTCACCTACCCGGTATCCTTTGGAGTTATAGCCTGTGAGGCGGATATTCTGGCCCTCACAGGCGCTGATGCCGATCCATTTGCAGTTTTGCTGACAGTGCTGTAATCCGTTGATCTGAACACCCCAGCATTCATCATGGGATAGAAACGAAGTGTCGATGTTCCGCATATTCTCCTGCCTTTGAAGGCCCACCATTCCAGCCTGGGTGCCAGAACGGCTTGCGCTGACTACACCTTACTGTAAATCCAACGATTGTGATTTTCAAGTGTTCAAATGTCATGTTTTTTGTCACATGTAAGCGTGCTGAGTCTGTGGTTAAATGAGTTCGGACCCTCACTGATATATGTAGAAAATATCACGGGGGGATGGGAGACAATCACCAACCGAGGAGAGAGCGATGATGTCACAAGCAGGTCATGAGGATTACCTTTTCCGTCAGGAAATCGATGAGCTGGCTCCTTTTGTATCTGACCTTATCCAGTGGGAGGACGAACGCCAGGCCCGCAAGCTGATTTTCATCCCCTCCCAGTCCTATGTCCCGGAGGCGGTCAGAGCAGCCCTCGGCTCTCGATTCCAGAATATCTACGCCGAAGGATATCCGCCATCCCAGCTGGTCCAGGCAAATGAGGACCAGCTCCACGATGTCGCCTGGCACCTGGCGAACTACCGACGGTATGCGGACCGGCGCTTCTATAAGGGGAAGGAATATGCCAATATCCTGGAATGCTTGGCGCAGCGTAAGGCGGCCACTTTATTTGCCACGGAGGACACACCTGCCAATGAGATCCATGTCAACGTTCAGGCTCTCTCCGGAACTCCTGCTAACCTGGGTGTTTACTGGACCTTGATGGAGCCGGGAGATACCTTCATGGGGCTGGACCTCTACCAGGGCGGCCATCTCTCTCACGGCTCGGAATTCAATATTTCCGGCCAGCGCTATCATGTGGTCTCCTATGGTGTGGATCCCAAGACCGAGCGGCTGGATTACGATGCGATCCGCGACCTGGCCCTGGAGCATCGGCCAAAGATCATCGTTGCTGGTTATACCTCTTATCCCTGGGCCCCGGACTGGAAAGTCTTCCGGGAGATCGCAGATGCCTGCGGTGCCTATCTAATGGCGGATATTTCCCATGTAGCCGGCTTGACTTCTGCCGGGGTCTATCCCAACCCCATCGGCTATGCCGATGTGGTGACCTTCACCACCCATAAAACGATGATGGGCCCCCGGGGAGCCGTGGTGATGACCACAGATGAGGATCTGGCCAGCCGGATCGATCTGGCCATCTTCCCGGGTGAACAGGGAGGACCTCATGTGAACAAATTCGCGGCCATGGCGGTCGCCTTTGAGATTGCCCGTACGGATCAATTCCGTGAGCTCCAAAAACAGATCGTCATGAACGCCCAAGCCCTGGCAGAGGGATTGTCCAGCCGTGGCCTGCGCCTGGCATACGGTGGCACTGACACCCACCTGCTGCTGCTCGATCTGAAATCCATCCCAGCCCCGGCAGCCCAGCCTACCGGACAGGAATTCCCCATCTGGGGAGAACCTGCTGTCCGCATCCTGGACCTGGCCGGCATGGTTGCCAATAAAAACACCATACCGGGAGACCTGGAAACCTCCCTGGCAACCGGGATCAGGCTGGGCACTCCCTGGCTCACCCAACGAGGCTTGGATGAGAAGGATATGGATCAGATCGCGGGATTGATCACCAGACTGCTCACAAATCTGAAACCCTTCTCATACAACGGCTTGGTCGGTGTCCTGCCCCGCGCCAAGGTGGAGCGTGAAGTACTGGAGGAGGTCCGGGCGGGAGTTGCGGAGGTCGCTGCTAAGGCGGGCATTGATTTTAAGCTGCAGGGCCTTGGCTATCCCCATAATCTGGATCCGGAAGAGATCCAGAAGGATCATCCCAGCCGGATCAGGGTCAGCGGCTTTCGGGCCACGCAGTTCCTCAACCAGCTGATCACAGGCAACCTGCAAAGCCTGGCTGTTGATGAGAAGCTTACCAGCTATTTGCTGGGTACTTCCGGCGAGCTGATTGCGGAGGTTGTGGTCCGTCGCTGCCCGCCGGATGAAGATGGCAGAGACTGCTATTTGATCAACTGCGGATCCAGTGCTTTGGAAACCGTGATCTCCTGGCTGCGGGGTATCAGCGATGGCTACACTCTCTTTGATGAGCTGGATATCTACCGCAAGGTGGAAGGACCGGTCGTGGTAGAACTGGTGCCAGCTGACAAGACCCAGTTCAGCCCCCGGGCACAGCCGGGAATCTCTGCTGTGGACCTCTATCGGGCCAATCCGGAGCGTTTTAGCCTGACCAAGCCTTATTTTGTGGGGCAGTCCGCCCTGGCGGAGATCGCCCCGGAGAGCACGGCAGTGGATTGGAGGTGGGAGGAAGGGGATTCCGACCTCAAGATGACCGAGCTGCATGGGGTCCATAAGGCGCTGGGCGCCAAACTGGTGCCCTTTGCGGGGTGGGAAATGCCAGTCCGCTACACTTCGGTGATGGAGGAGCACCAGGCGGTCCGGACCGGTGCGGGTCTGTTTGACGTCGCCCATATGGGCGTTTTTGAGATCTCTGGCCCCCATGCCGCGACCTTCCTGGACACCGTATTCTCTAATTACGCTGCCTGGCTGAATGATGGGGAATCCCTCTACGGCTATTTCCTGGCACCAGACGGCAGTGTGATCGACGATGGGATCGTCTACCGTGTCAGCCAGGATTATTTCTACCTGGTCATCAATGCCTCCAACGAGGAAAAGGACTGGAACTGGCTGAATGCGGTCAATGATGGGAAGGTGATCCTGGATCCCAACCGGCCCTGGGTCAAGCTGGAGGCACCCGCAGTCCTGCGCAATCTTAAAGACCCCGGATCGGGAAAGGACCAGAAACGCGATATCGCCCTCCAGGGGCCGGCT
>JBGCVQ010000058.1:0-2854 GCA_045888315.1 Anaerolineales bacterium
ATCCTGACTACCAGCGCAGAGGGATTGCCCGATCCCTGCTCCGGGAAGCCCTGGATTTCCTCCTCAAGCGCGACCTCGACGGCATCTGGCTCCAGGTCGATGAAGGCAACCAGGGAGCGATCGACCTCTACCAGCAGCACAATTTTCGGGAAGTCTCCCGCCGCACAACCTGGATGTTAAAGCCCACCGATATCCCAAATGAGTTCTTGGATTGGCGTGTGCCCGGGTTTACGGTAGAACCCCATCGCTCTTCCCATTGGAAGCAGCAGCATGCTTGGCTGGAGAACAACTATCCTCCCGAGGTGCGCTGGCATCTGCCTTTTCGACCGGAATACCTGCGAGGCGGGATCCTGGGTAGCTTGTCGCGTTTTATGCTGGTGGAGCCTAAGATCTCCCAGTGGTCGGTTATGGCAGGGAAAGAGTTGATCGGGGCTGTTTCCCTGCAGTCCTCAAAAACCATTGCCGACTGGATCTGGCTGGCCTCGTCGCCGGAAACAGAAGGGGTTGTGCTGGACGCCTTTCTGCCATTTTGGATGGCAGCGCCGGGGATCAAACGCTCCTTGCGATTGAACTTCCCGGCCCGCAGGACCAACGAAAGTCTGGAAACCCACTGGTTCAAACCAACCAGGACCTTGATCTGGATGGCGTACCAGGGTGCTTTAGAAGCAAGATTGTAATCGGATTCCCAACCCATTTTCATGCATGTTTGATCAGCCCTCAGTAACTGGAACAGTTGAGAGGGAATAGTGAGGAGATTGGAGGATCTATGAAACTTGATTGGAAAAAGACCTTTCTGATTGGTTTTGGCTTCCTGGGCACGATGGTCATCTGGCAGATCTACAATGCCTTTGTGCCTATCTTCCTGCAAACAGGGAATCCGGGCTTTACATCTTCTCGGGATGTGCTGGGTTTCGGTTTGAACGCAACCACCACAGGTGCCATCATGGGAGTGGACAACCTGGCGGCGATCTTTATCCTACCTCTGATCGGGATCTGGAGCGACCGCATCCGGACACCTATTGGCCGCCGCTACCCATTCATACTCACTATGGCGCCGCTGGCAGCCCTGGCGTTCATTGTCATGCCCCTGGCAGCCGGGAGGATCAAGCCGGAGCTCAATGGCAGCATAGCCGGCAATTCTGGCACATTTGCCCTGTTCATGGTGGCCACCTCGCTGGTTCTGCTGGCCATGGCAGTTCTCCGCACCCCCGTGGTCTCCCTCATGCCAGACCTGATCCCCTCTCCCCTGCGCAGTAAAGCCAACGGGGTCATCAATTTTATGGGCGGGATTGGATTTGTGATCGGCTCTTTTGGATTGGCGCTGCTGTTTGATATCAAGCCAGTCTTTCCCTTCCTGGGAGCGGCTCTGATCCTGGTCGCTGCTGTCCTGCTGCTCTTCCTGACTACCAAGGAACCTCCTGTGGACAGCCTGACCCATCCTGATGCTGACCGCAGCGGCCAGGAAGAAGCTGGAGTCAGCGCGCTTAAAGGGGTCTCGGTCATTCCCAAGAAGTATCGCAAGAGTCTTATCGCTCTGCTGGGGGCGATCTTCCTGCTCTTTATCGCCTATGAGGGCATTGGTACGTTTTTCACCTCCTACGCGGTCAATGAGCTGGGCGTCAGCGAAGGTCTTGCGCCCACCCTCTTCGGGTTGGCGGGCGTTACCTTTATACTTTTCACCATTCCGGCAGGGTTCATCGGTGAGAAGTTTGGCCGGCGAAGGACCATCGTCAGCGGGATCCTGCTTTTTGGAGTGGATATGCTGCTGGGCTATTTCGCGAAAGACTCGCTCCAAATTGGATTTGTCCTCGCTATCAGCGGGATAGGCTGGGCCCTGATCAATGTCAATACCTTGCCCATGGTGATCGATACCACTGATGATGAGAGATTATTAGGAACCTATACCGGTCTGTACTACCTGGCTTCCCAGGTGGGAGCGGCTGTTGCACCGCTGATGATGGGCGCGGTGATCGATCTCTTCGGCCATGATTATCGGACCATCTTCCTTTCCGGTCCTGGTTTCTTTGTGTTGGGCTTGATCGCCATGACCTTGGTAACCCGGGGTGAGGCTCATGTTCAAGTGCCTGCAGAAGGGTAATGCCTGGTAAATCTCAATCAGGAAGTGTCATGAATAAAGTCGTTTTTGACTGTGACAATTCGATGGGCTTGTTCACCAAGGAAGTGGACGATGGCCTTGCTCTCTATTATCTGCTGGGCAGGGGGGATATCGACTTACTCGGGGTAACAACCACCTTCGGCAACGTGCCCGTTGAGGACGCTTATGCCCAAACCCGCAAACACCTTTCGGGGTTGGGAAGAGAGGATATCCCGGTTTTCCAGGGAGCTGCCCGGCGCCATCAAGAACCAACCGATGCAGCCAGGTTCCTGGCAGAAGCCGCGGCTGCCCATCCCGGCGAGCTGGTCCTACTGGCGACAGGACCGCTGGGTAACTTGCGCGGTGCCAGTGAGCTCGATCCTGGTTTTTTCGGCAATCTCAAGTCCATCGTCTGTATGGGCGGCTACCTTCGTCCAGTCCGTTTGGGGAGAAGGGATGTCAAGGAGTTGAATTTGTCGGCTGATCCGGAAGCTTCCTACCTGGTGCTGAACGCTCCTTGTTCAGTCACGCTCATGAGTGCCCAGATCTGCCTTCAAGCGCCTTTTGATTGGCAGGATTTCCGGCGCCTTAAGTACTGGAGCAGAGCGACCAGGAAGCCTATCCGGGAGTGGTTGATTCTGCACGGTATCTTTTGCGGGATCGGAAATTTCTATCTCTGGGATCTGCTACCAGCGGTATACATTTCCCGCCCGGACCTGTTCGTTGATTCCAGGGTTTCCTTGCTTTCCACCCTTGAGG
>JBGCVQ010000059.1:0-21872 GCA_045888315.1 Anaerolineales bacterium
ATCCAGGGCCAGGTCGGTCAGCCTTTCGGCTGTATTTTGCGCATAGGCACGACCCCCTTCGACTTGGAGGATCTCCGCCAGTTGGATGGCTTTCTTGGGAGTGATCTCTTCTTCTGACCAGATCCGATAGAACTCTTTTTTCTGGGCGATGCCATAAAGCACAGGCAGGGTCTTTTTACGGGTGACCAGGTCGTCCGTGCTTGATTTGCCGGTTTGACCCTCTTCTCCCCAGATACCCAGGATATCATCCTGGACCTGGAAGGCCAGGCCCAGGTAGTGGCCGAAATCCCGGTAGTGCTCCTGGAGCTCCAGGTCCGCTCCGCCTGCCAGGGCGCCTGCCTGGAGGCAGAAAGCCAGCAAGGCAGCGGTCTTGCCTCCCACCATCTTCCAGTAGGTCTCCAATTCGACCTGGGATTGATCCTCAAAGGAAATGTCAAGGTACTGGCCCTGGGTCAGCCGCAAGCAGGTGGTATGGAAGAGCGCCTCGGCTTGGAGGGCTGCTTTGGTTGAGACTGTATCGGCCAGGTTAAGCAAAGCCATATTGGCTAGTGAGAACATGGCATCCCCGGTATTGATGGCTTGGGCTTTTCCCCAGATCACCCAGACGGTAGGGCGGCCGCGGCGGGTCTCGCCCAAATCCTCGATGTCATCATGGATCAAGGAAAAATTGTGCAGCAGCTCGACAGCTGCGGCTGCGGGAAGGGCGCTCCGCCATTCACCTCCTGCAGCTTCACAAGCAAGTAGGGTCAATACAGCCCGCAGCTGCTTGCCTTCCGCTTTCGGACCGGCATTTTCTCCCGTCCAGCCCAGCTGGTAGGTGATCATCTCCAGCAGTCCAGGGGTGCTGTGGTCCGCCGCTGGAGCGGTGGCTTTTTGCAGTTCTTCCCGCAGGGCAGGATATACAAGCTTGGAAAAGGCGGAGAGGTCAGTGGGTTGTGACATGGGTTCAGCCTTCCAGGAGCTGGATCTCGCCCAGAGCGGTGAGGTCTCCGGCTCCGGCGGCAAACATGCTGATCTGGATTTCCCGGGTGATCCGCTGGATCTCCTGGACGACCGCTTCTGGAGATTTTGCAGCTGCTTTCAGGAAAGGACCCGCCATGCCGCCCATACAAGCTCCCAGGGCTATGGCTTTGGCGATATCCACTCCGCTGCGGAGGCCGCCAGAAGCCAGGATCGGCAACCCGGGAACGGTTTGGCGGACGAGCTGAATGCTGTCCGCAGTAGGGATGCCCCAATCTACGAAGGCAGCAGCTACCTGGCGTCCCAGCTCGCTTTCTGCCCGATGCATCTCTACTTCAGTCCAGGACGTCCCACCTGCTCCGGCGACATCGATGGCTGCCACTCCAGCGTCCACCAGCTGGCGGGCAGCCTGCTGTGAGATCCCCCAGCCGACTTCCTTGGCGATGACCGGAACGGATAGGGAACTGCAGACCTCCTCGATCCTGGTCAGCAGGCCGGAAAAGCGGGTGTCCCCATCCGCCATGACCGCTTCCTGGAGAGCATTGAGGTGGAGGATGAGAGCGTCTGCCTCGATCATGTCCACGGCAGCCTGGCAATCAGCGGGAGTCATCCCGTAGTTGAGCTGCACTGCACCCAGGTTGGCGAACAGCAGGATATCGGGAGCGATTTTTCGGACCTGGAAGGAAGCTGCCAGCCCCGGGTCTTCCAGGGCAGCCCGCTGGGAACCGACGCCCATCGGGATACCTGTTTCTTGGGCCGCTGCTGCCAGGTTGTGGTTGATCTGCTCTGCCTGGCTGGTTCCGCCGGTCATAGAAGAGATAAAGAGGGGAGCGGACAGTTCTTTTCCGAACAGACTGAGGTCCAGGCGGACATCATCCAGGTCGAGCTCTGGAAGGGCTTGATGGGGAAAAGTATAGCGCTCCAAACCGGTCGTTCTGCCGGATTGGACCCGTTCGTTCAAATTGATCCGGATGTGGTCATCCTTGCGGCTGCTGGTCGAGGAAGGCTTATTTGCCATAGGATATCCTTGTGTTTTGGTATAGTAACAGTCTGCAGGCAGAGTGTCAACAATCTCCGGTGCCTGGGCTGAACCTTGACAAGGTAGACCGTGAGGTTACAATACACTCAATCAATCTGCGAAACGATTGACCAGGTTTTGCGTTTATTAAGATATCATAGATGTGGTGAATTTGGAGATGAGGAGGAGTCATCATGGCCGATACTTTTGAGCAGGTGAAGAATATCATTGTAGATCTGCTGGCTGTCGATCCCGAGAAGGTCACCAAGGACGCTCGCTTCCGGGAGGACCTGGAGGCGGATTCTCTCGACCTGGTCGAGCTGATCATGGAATTCGAGGATGAGTTCGGGGGAGAGATCTCCGACGAGGACGCTCAGAAGATCACCACGGTAGGCGATGCTGTTGCCTTCCTGGAAGAGCACATGTAGATCGAACCGCTCCATGATAAGAAAAAGGCTGCCATTTGGCAGCCTTTTTTTGTAAATTGCTCTCAGAGCAGTTCAGGTATTTGCTCCGGGTGGGCAGCGACCCTGACTCCGGCTTCTTCCAGCGCTTTGATCTTGTCCTCGGCCAACCCCGTGCCTCCCTGGACGATGGCGCCGGCGTGGCCCATGCGTTTCCCTGGAGGGGCGGTTCTGCCGGCAATAAAGGAAGCCACCGGCTTGTCGACATATTTGGAAATATACTCAGCAGCTTGTTCTTCATCGGTTCCGCCTATCTCACCGATGAGGACGATCTTCTCTGTATCGGGGTCTTCCTGGAACATCTCGAGGGTGTCGATGAAATTGGTGCCGTTCACCGGATCGCCGCCGATGCCCACACAGGTGCTGACTCCCAGGCCCAGGTTCTTGAGGGCGTAAAGCACCTCGTAGGTGAGGGTGCCGGAGCGGGATACAACGCCAACATTCCCCGGGATGGCAATATTGCCAGGGATAATGCCGACCTTCGCTTCCCCGGGAGTCAATAGACCCGGACAGTTCGGCCCCACCAATCTGACATCCTTCTGGTCCAGGAAGCTCCTGACCCTCATCATATCTGCGACCGGGACACCTTCTGTGATGCAGACGATCAGCTCCATGCCTGCATCGCCAGCCTCGAACATGGCGTCCGCTGCGAATCGGGCGGGGACGAAGATCACGGTAGCGTTCGCGCCAGTGGCGTCCTTGGCGATCTGGACTGAATCAAAAACAGGGATCTTACCGTTCAGGACCCATTCCCCGCCTTTCCCGGGAGTGACGCCTGCCACCACCTTGGTGCCGTAGGTCACCATTTTTTCGGTGTGGAATAAGCCTTCCTGTCCGGTGATGCCCTGTACCAGCAGCCTGGTATGTTTATTGACTAGAATACTCATGTTTTTCTCCTGGCCCGGTTCCCTTATTTTTCGCTGGCAGCAGCGACAGCTTTTTGAGCCGCTTCAGCCAGGGTGTCTGCGGTTTCCATCTCAGCATCTTGGAGCAGCTTGCGGCCTTCCGCGGCATTGGTTCCTACCAGGCGAACCACCATGGGCACATCGCTTTTTACTGTCTTGAGCGCTTCCAGGATACCCTCAGCAACCAGATCGCAGCGGGTGATGCCGCCGAAGATATTAAAGAGCACGGCTTTGACGCTGCTGTCCGAGAGGATGATCTTCAGGGCAGCTGCCACTTTGTCGGCGCTGGCGCCGCCGCCGATATCCAGGAAATTAGCCGGCTCGCCACCGAATAACTTGATGATATCCATGGTGGTCATTGCCAGCCCGGCTCCGTTAACCATGCAGCCGATATCGCCCTCCAATTTGATGTAGGACAAACCGTTCTCGCGGGCCTGGACCTCGGCAGGCTGGTCGACATCTGTATCCCGGAGCATTTCCAGGTCAGGATGACGGAAGAGGGCATTGTCGTCCAAGACCATCTTGCCATCCACCGCCAGCAGGTGGTCGCCCCCGGTGATGACCAGGGGGTTGATCTCTGCCAGGGTGGCATCGCTGTCCCGATAAGCCTCCCACAAGCCGTGGGCGATCTTCGAAAACTCTCCCCAGTGCTCTCGGGGCAGATCGATCCCTGCCGCCAAATCGCGGGATTGGTAGTTCTGCAGTCCCATCAGGGGATCGATATGGCATTTTACGATCTTTTCCGGTGTTTCCCGGGCTACTTCTTCGATATCGACTCCCCCGGCGGCAGATGCCATAATGACCGGTTTGCGTGCTGCCCGGTCGTTGGTGATCCCCAGGTAGATCTCGGTCTTGATATCAGCAGCTTGATCGACCAGCACCATGCGCACTGGAAGGCCCTTGATGGTCAGGTTGAGGATATCCTCCGCGTGTTTTTTCGCTTCCGCAGCGGTTTTTGCGACCCGGATCCCACCGGCTTTGCCGCGTCCGCCGACCAAAACCTGGGATTTGATGACTACTGGCAAGCCGATCTTCTTGGCGATCTGCTGGGCTTGGGAGGCTGATTTTGCCAGCTCGCCAGTGGGGATCGGAATATCGTGGTCCCCAAAAATCCGTTTTGAATATACCTCATGTAGATTCATTGTGAGTAAGCTCCTGGATAGGATTCAGGCTCTGATTCTTCAAACTGCGCGGAGATTATACCATGTTGAAAAGAGGCTCATCCCCATCCCAAAATGGAATAGTGATGAGCCTCCTGTCAAAGACATGACAAAGGAAGATCGGGAGAATTTGGAAAGGTTGAGCGGCTAAAAGGTCTTTTTAACCCAATCCTGGACTGGCTGCAGCCTGAATGCCAGCAGGAATGCCAGAATAGCCACATATGGCCAGGGAAGCAATACCCCTGGTTTGACAGCCAGGATGAAGTGGATGGCCACCAGGATCCCAACCAGGTAAATCAGTCGGTGGAGTTTTTTCCAGTTCTTTCCCATCTTCCTCAAAAAGAAATTCAGGGACGTGATCGCCAGAACCAGCAGGATGATCCCTGCTGTCAAACCTAATAACACAAACCAATGTTTCAGGGAATTGTCCAGCAGAAGCTTCCACATGAACCCGAAGTCCAGGGCAACGTAGATCGTGAAGTGGATCAAGACATAAAACGCAGACCACAGCCCTAACGGCCGGCGCAGTTTGTTCACCTGGGACCATTTCAGGATCTGCCGAAGAGGGGTGATCGACAGGGTCAGGATCAACAAAGTGATGGCTGTCTTTCCACTCCGGTGCGTGATCTCTAGAATAGGATCGGCCCCCAAGTTCCCCTGCCAGAAATCCCACAAGCCTACCAATAAGGGGATCGCCGATCCGATATGGACCAGGGGGTGGAGGATATCCGCCAGCTTGGATTTGTATTTTCGCCAGGGCTTAGAAATTGACTTCGAGATCCATGCCTTCATAGAGATAGCTAACCTCATCTTCGTAGCCGTTGAACATCAATGTCGGCCGTCGGGAGAGTTCCCCGATCCGGCGTTCTGTCGCCTGAGACCAGCGGGGATGATCTACGTTAGGATTGACATTGGCGTAAAAGCCGTATTCATTGGGTCCCGATTCCATCCACAGGGAAACGGGCATTTCTTCCACCAGTTCGATCTTGACGATGGATTTGATGCTCTTGAAGCCGTATTTCCAGGGCACTACCAGGCGGATGGGCGCTCCATTTTGGGGGAGCAGATCCTTGCCGTACAAGCCTGTGGCCAGCAGAGTCAGGTCATTGTACGCTTCGTCCAGCCGCAAGCCTTCCACGTACGGCCAGGGGTAGAAGATGTTCTTTTGACCAGGCATTGCCTGGGGGTCATAGATGGACTCAAAGCGGACATATTTCGCTTGCGAGGTTGGTTTGATATCATCCAGCAGGGCAGCCAGCGGAAATCCCTGCCAGGGAATGACCATTGACCAGGCTTCCACACAGCGCAAGCGGTAGATGCGTTCTTCGGTCGGATAGCGGTCGCGGATCTCTGCCATCGATAACGTGCCAGGATTCTCGACCAATCCCCCGATCTGGACTTCCCAGGGAGAGGTCTGGAAATTCTCGGCTAGCTTGGCGACTCCCTGTTTGTCAGTTGTGAATTCATAATAGTTGTTATAGTTGGTGACGTCCTTATAAGATGTCAGGGCATCCCCCAGCTCGTCCGTTTCCATCCCAGCCTGGGGCGCTTCCCCTGCAGGGGTCTCACCTGCGGGCAAATCCTCCCCCGATATGAAAGGCCTGTTCTGGCAGGCGGCCAGGACGGCAGCGCTGACTCCTGCCACACCCAGGGCTTTGAGAAACTGCTTCCTGTTCAAGTATGTCGCTTCGGGCGTGATAATCTCTGCGGGCTCTTTTTTCATTTTTGCTCCCATTTAATGAATTCCTGGTCTCTGGTTGTTCAGACGAGACAGGCAGGAGAAAACTTACCCAATGGAAAATAAACGACAGGGAAGCGATTGCTTCCCTGTCGGATCGATAACAAACACGGGAGGGTTTACTGGGTCAGCTCAGTCAGGAAATACTGGATCCGGTTGTTCTTGGTGTCGCAGACCCAGATGCCTCCCTGGGGATCTGCGGCCAGTCCGGTGGGGAAATAAAGATTGGCTGGACCCACTCCTTCGCTGCCCCAGACTGCGGCAACTTCGCCATCCGGGGTGTAGGCGATGATCCTGGAAAGCTCAGGATCGCTGGCATAAAGGATCCCGTCAGCTCCGACGGTCAGATAAGGCTTGTTGTCCAGGGATTGACCGTACCAACCCTCCACATCCCATTTCTTGAGGAAGACCTGGGCGATCCCGTTGAAATCAGGTGCGAAGACCTGGATACGCTGGTTCCAGGTATCCGCCACATAGAGATTGCCTTGGGGATCGAGAGCCAGGCCGGATGGTTCATCGAATTCGCTATCCCCGAAGCCAACCTCTCCAAACTCAGCCAGGAAAGCCCCTTCTGTGTCAAAGACCACGATTCGCTTATTGCCAGTATCAGAGACATAGACATGTCCCAGATCATCGATGGCCACATCCCGGGGTCCCCAGAAGGAATCTGGCGCTTCGCGCTGGCCGAAATATCCCCAGCTGAGCAGGAATTCTCCCTCGGGCGTGAATTTCTGAACCCGGTGGTTCCAAGTATCAGCCACGTAGATATTGCCCTCTGGGCCGATGCCAATGCCCCAGGGTTCGTTGAAAGCCCCTGGATAAGCGGTTCCCGCTTCCAGGGAGCCGAATTCGCCCCAGGAATTGAGGATCTCCCCTTCCCGGGAAAGGTGCAGGACCCGGTGGTTCCCTGTGTCCAGGACGAATAATGTGCCGTCTCCAGCGATCTCGAGATTGCGCGGTGAGACCAGGTTGAGATCGTCAAAGCTGGTCTGTGCCTCCAGGGTGAGTTCTTTGCCCTCATAGGGGTCAGCCACTTCTGCGAATGCCATGTCCAGAGACCCGTAGTTCCAAACCCGGGCTGCTACATCCTTGCGGACAAACAGTTTCATATCGTCCGCGGGGCTCCAGTTCGAGAGAGTGATGGTCTTGTTGGTGGCCTGGGCGTATTTCGTGTAATCCCTCAACAGCCAGATCTTGAATATGCCTTCCCGGATATCCGGATTACTGACCGCATTCCAGATCCTTTCCCAGGTCAGGTTGTAGTAGTCCTGGTTCGGCCAGACGATCCGTTTGTAGCGGAATTCATAATAGGCATTGCCGACGATCGGCTCCAGCTTGGGATAGTTGTTGTTGCCGACCAGGATGACTGGGGCGTTGCGCAGGTCCCTGGTTGGGTTTTCCCCATAATATCGCTGGTTCTCGTAATAACGGAGATACCACCAGTAGGGATAGGTGGACTCATTGTCGAAAGCCACCTCCAGGCCCAGGCCGTCCGTGGTCCGGTAAGAGATCTCCTCGATCTGGTTGAAAGCATCCTTGATCCCTCTCCCGCCGTGGGCGTATACCAGATACTCGGTTGGTTCATCATAGTTGATATAGGCCGCCATGATCGCAGTGTGGGTGGTCAGCAATACCAGGACCAGCAGCACGGAGAGCACGGCACTGATCCAGAATTGGCGGGCATTCCAGTCCCTGGTAAGCCTCCAAAGCAGGTACGCGCTGACCCCGGCTATCAGCAGGGCGGACAGGAAATTCCCGCTGGCCTGGAGCTGATAGAGCTCCTGGCCCCGGAAAGGAGGGTTGGAGGAGAGGATTGAGCCTAAAGCGCCAATAAAGCCAGCCAGGAATACCAGGCAGAGCATCAGCACCAGCCAGCCTTTCTTCTGGAGATATGCTTTTCCGTCGAATTTGGACATCAGCTGCTGGAATCCCCAGGCAGCCAGCAGGATGAGCGGGAAGGTGATGTGGACGGTCAGCCAGGGCATTTTCTCGCCCGCTATTGGATAAGCGATCAAGCTGGTCAAGGACCAGAACGCCAGGAGAGCGAATACAGGCGCCCGGTTGGGGCCTTCTTGCTTGTCTTCTACCTTGACAGGGAGGGGGAGTTTGCCCCGCAAGCGGTTGACCGCAACTACGAGGAGAGTTGCCAAGCCCCCCAGGGTAGGCAGGTATTCGTAGATAGGCAGCTGGATCAGCCAGTAGTAGTACCAGGGTTGGCTGCCGCGTTCGACAGCTTGCTGCTCAAGCCAGTAGCCCAGCGATCCAACCAGTCCGGTGAAGAAACCGGTCCCGTTGGTGAAAACTGTCGTGTAAAGGATTGTGAAGGGAATATAGAAGATAGCGGCGTTGATCAGCCATTCCCGGCGGTTCCAGGCCAAGCCGATGGCGACTGCAGCTGCGCTGAGGACGAGGATGATGATCCCGGTTCGAATCATGCCGGCGGATGAGTAATCCAGCGGGTTCATTCCCAGCATACGGGCCGGGAAGGGAGCGAGCTGGGGGAGCACCAGGGTAGCGAGCAGCAGCAAGGCGCTGAAGGAGGGCAGGGTTTTCAGGTTCTCCCAGCGATAGCCGACCAGCGCTGATCCCAAGGACACCAACAAAGACATGCCAGCCAGTGCCAGGGGCAGAGCTGTCATCGGGTTCAATCCCTCAGGTTCTGTGCCAGCCAAAGGAAACTCAGGTGCAGCGGCTCCAGCGAAGAGGGTGACCGCCAGGAAGATCCCAGCGCCAATGACTCCGCCCACGAAGGCCTTTTTCAGCCCTGGCCGGGGCCAAGAATTGGATTGAAGATCGGCGATGAATACCAGGCCGAGGAAGATCATCGCCTGGGCCGTGTAAATAAAAGCGGTCTCTTTGGCTGTGAAATGGAGCATGGTCGCAGCGGTCAAACAATACAGGAAGCGCGGTTGGTTGGTTTCCAGGTAGCGCAGGATCGCCCAAAGACTCACCACACCGAAGAGGACCACAAAGGCCTCATTGCGCGTGTATCGTCCGTAATAAAGCAGGAAGGGTGAGATCAGGAACATCAACGAGGCTGCCAGGGTTCCCCATCTGCCCAGGTAGCGCCGGTATTTCCACAGGAAAACGATGGCTGCCACACTGGTAAGCGCTGCAGGGATCCTGGCAGTGTAGTCGTTATCTCCCAGCAGGAAGTAGATCAAGGCCAGGAAATGGAATTGGAAAGGGCCGTGGGTGATGGGATCATGGCTGTACCCCATCCCTCGGAACAGCCGCCAGGCGTAATAGACGTGAGATGTTTCATCATGGCTGATCACCCGGGCGCCCAGATCATAGAACCTGGAAAGCACCGCCAAGAGCAGGATGATGCCGAACAGGATCATTTCCCAGGAAATGTTCCAGTTGGAGAAGATGGGCTTTTCCAGCCAGTTGGTCTTTCCTTGATCACTGCCTGTATTCATAGCTGTCCTTTGTCTTTGATGATTCGCTGCAGCTCTTTGACTTCCTTTTCTTCAAGGGAGCGCCATTCTCCCGGCAGGAGATCCCCCAGGGTCAGATTGGCCATGCGGACGCGGATCAAACGCTTGGTCTGGAGGCCAGAGCAGTCTGCCATGCGGCGGAGCTGGCGTTTTTTTCCTTCTTTAAGTATAACCCCCAACCAGGCTCCCTCCGAGTCTTGATGTTCGACCCAAACCTTAGCAGGCATGGTCAGGCTTCCGTCTTCCAGGAAGATGCCTTTCCGCCAGGCTTGAAGCTGTTTTTCGGTAGGTCGTGGGGAGACCAGGACGCGGTACTCCTTTTCATGCTCATAGCGGGGATGGGTCAGGCGGTTGGTGATCCGCCCGTCATTGGTCATCAGGATCAGGCCTTCGCTGTTCACATCCAGCCGCCCGACCGGGTATAACCTCCCGGGAAGATCGATCAATGCGCGCACGGTCGGCCTCCGGTCCGGGGAAGTGACTGCTGAGATCACTCCTTTGGGTTTATGGAGCAGGATATACTGCTTCCGCTGGGCTTCCAAGACCGGAACCTGGTTGACCGTGATCTCATCCTGGTCAGGATCCGCTTTCATGCCCAGCTCCGCCGGTTTTCCATTGACGGCAACCCGGCCTTCTTTGATGAGCTCTTCGCATTTCCTGCGGGAACCATAACCTGCCTGGGCAAGGATTTTTTGGAGGCGGATTTCCATAGAGGTGGTGGAATGGGCCGAATGATCTCCCCGGGGAAGCGGGATCAGCCTTTCAAGACCTGCGGATCAGTGGATTGGGGTAATTCCTCGATATCCAGAGGGGGAAGTTCTTCGTAGGACGTCAGCCCAAAATATTTCAAGAATTCGGTGGTTGTGCTGTAGAGGATCGGCCGGCCGGGCCCTTCCTCCCTGCCTACTTCATCGATCAAGCCTTTATTAAGCAAAGTGCGGAGCACCGCATCGCTGTTCACACCACGGATTGAGTCGATCTGGGGGCGGGTGATGGGCTGTTGGTAGGCTACGATGGAAAGGGTCTCCAGGGCAGCCTGGCTGAGAGTGCTGGTTGTCTCCAGCTCCAACATCTTTTCCAGCACTGGAGCCGCTTCTGGCGCCGTCGTGATCTGGATCTTGTTGTTGTGATACTGCAGACGCAGTCCCCGGTGCTGATAGCTGGATTCAATACGATCCAGGGCTTTTTTTACCAGGCGGGGTGTGCTGTCCAGGATCTTGGCGATCTGGTCGGCGCTGATCGGCTCAGGAGAGACAAACAGGATCGCCTCTACCAGCGCGCTCAGTTCCAAATCCTGCTTTTCATCGTCAACGGGGTAATTCTCTTCTGTCATGCTATAATCTGGAGTTAGGAATTAAGGGCTTAGCTGCTGTATTTCGACCTTTGATGATATTGCTGAAGCTGTCATGAGATTATACCATTATCTAAAAATCCTTCTGGTAATCGGGGTATTGACCTTGACCATCAGTGGCTGTACTGGTCCTGCAGGGCCGGAGCCAGCCCCGATGATCAACCTGACCGTTACGGCAGATGGAGGGACCCAGCAGGTCCAGGTACCAGCGGGTACTACGGTAGAGGATGCCCTTCAGGAAGGAGGAATCATCCTGGAGGGAAAAGACCGCACCGAGCCCCCCGCCGCCAGTGCGCTGTCCGAAGACAGTGAGATCAGGGTCATCCGTGTAGAAGAGGTCATTGAGACCGAGCAGATCGTCATCCCCTTTGAAGTGGTCCGCCAACCTACGGAAAACCTGCCTGCAGGACAGGAAAAATTGCTGCAAGCGGGGAAGAATGGTGTCAGGGAGATCGTCTCGGTGCGGGTGTTTGAAGATGGGGAGGAAGTCTCCTTTTCGGAGCTCAGCAGTGTTGACCTGGAAGAACCGGCAAACGAGATCATTCTGGTGGGCGTTCAGTCCTCTGTTGCGCCGGTTGGCCTTCCCAGCCCCCTGGTATATATCTCTGGTGGGAACGCCTGGCTGATGGACCAATCAACGGCCAATCGATCCCTGCTGGTCTCAACCGGCGATCTGGACGGCAGGGTATTTACGCTCTCGGATGATGGCAACTGGCTTCTTTTCACCCGGACAGAGGAAGATGAGGACATCATCAATTCCCTGTGGACGGTATCCCTGGAGTCCCCCCAGGACTCCCTGATCAGCCTTGATACCTATAATGTGATCCATTATGCAGGCTGGGTGCCCGGTTTTGAACCCAGGTTCGCGTTTTCCAGTGTCGAACCCCGCCTCTCCGCACCTGGTTGGCAGGCCAATAATGACCTGGAACTGAAGGTATTCAGCGAGAACGGCTGGACATCCCGGGTCAATCTGCTGCAGGAAACCAATTATGGAGGCGTGTACGGTTGGTGGGGCACGGACTTCCAATTCTCGCCCCAGGGTGATTTCGTGGCTTACTCCAGCCCGGACCAGGTCGGTATCATCACCTATGAAGACGCAGAGAAAACAGTCCTGCTGGATCTTGTACCCTACAAGACCCAGGGAGATTGGGCCTGGATGCCGGGGATTGAGATCGGTCCGCTGGGCAACGTGATCTACACAGTGGACCATTCTCCCCAGGAAGGATCCTCGGCAGCTGAAGAATCCCCGGTATTTGACCTGGTAGCCATCCCGCTGACAGGAGGTGGGGTGCGGACCCTGGCTGAGGACGTGGGGATGTTCGCGTATCCCAAAGCCTCCCCGGTGACGCCGAAGGCGACGGGGGAAGCCTCCTACCAGGTGGCTTATCTCCAGGCGATCTTCCCCGAGCAGAGCGCTACCAGCAATTACCGGGTAGCATTGATGGATCGGGATGGATCCAATCAGCGTTTGGTGTTCCCCCCTTCGGACAGCCCAGGCTTAGAGCCTTCCCGGGGCTGGGGCGCCTGGTCGCCTGAGAAGTTGAACGGAGAAGGTGATTTCCCGTTGGCAGTCATTTATGAAGGGAACATCTGGATCCTGGATCCAGCCAGCGGAAGCGCCTGGCAGGTGACAGGAGATGGGCTGGTCCAGGGATTGGACTGGTGAGAGAGGAGCGATGATGAGGATTCTCGTTACCGGCGCAGCTGGGTTCCTGGGTTCGCACCTTTGCGATAGATTGATCGCGGAAGGACACCAGGTCATCGGTATGGATAATTTCATAACCGGCCGTCCGGAGAACGTGGCTCACCTGGAAACCAAGGGAGACTTCAAGTTCATCAAGCATGACGTCTCTGAATTCATCGATATCCCTGGATCCGAACTGGATGCAGTCATGCATTTCGCTTCACCGGCTTCTCCCAACCCGAATTCTCCCTATGGATATGTCAATCTTCCCATCCAGACCATGAAGGCGGGAGGATTGGGCACATTGAATTCTCTTGGTGTTGCGCGGGCTTATGGTGCCAAATTCCTGCTGGCTTCCACCAGTGAGATCTACGGGGATCCCCAGGTTCACCCTCAACCGGAAAGCTACTGGGGCCATGTCAATCCGATCGGGGTCCGCTCCGTGTACGATGAAGCTAAACGATTCGCAGAAGCCCTTACCCTGGCTTATCACCGCTATCACGGGATCGACACCCGGATCGTGCGCATTTTCAATACCTATGGACCTCGGATGCGGTTGGATGACGGCCGGGCGGTGCCGAATTTCATCAACCAGGCACTGAGCGGCGAACCGCTGACAGTCTACGGGGATGGCTCCCAGACCCGCAGCTTCTGCTATGTGGATGACCTGATCGAGGGCATTTACCGGCTGCTGCTTTCTGATGAGCATCAACCCGTCAATATCGGCAACCCGCAAGAGATGACCATCCTGGAGCTGGCACGAACCATCAACAGCTTGCTGAAGAATCCTGCAGAAGTGGTCTTCCTGCCGGATAAACGGGGAGAGGGTGATCCCCAGCGCCGCCGTCCGGATATCTCCCGAGCCAAGGAGATCCTGGGTTGGGCGCCGACCATCAACCTGGAACAGGGCTTGGTGCGGACCCTTCCTTATTTCGAGGAGCACTCCCAGGCATCATGAGACCCAGGTCGATTGTCACCGATCCCAAGGAGCGGGAGCGTTTCCTGAAATTCGCGGTTGTGGGTGCCTTTGGCGCCCTGGTCGATTTCAGTTCCTTCCACATTTTAGAGAGCGTGCTTAATTTCCAGCCGATCGTAGCCCAGGCGTTTTCCTTCTCACTGGCGATCACCAGCAACTTCATCTGGAACCGCTACTGGACCTATCCTGATTCCCGATCCAAGACCATCCGCAGCCAGCTGGTGACCTTTTTTATCGTCAATATCGTCGGACTGGCCATCCGGACACCGATCTTCGCTGGCCTGGAAGGTCCCTTTGAGCGTTTATTCTCCCAACTGGCAATTCTTCCCATCGGTCTGGTGACCGCTGAAAGACTGGGCTATACCTTCGCGCTGGGTGTGGCGGTGGTCGTGGTCATGTTCTGGAACTTCTTCATCAACCGGGTCTGGACCTACAACGACGTGGATTAAGGAGACCTCCGAGGTCCCCCTAACCTCCGAGGTCCCCCTGACCTCGGGATCAGTCGATTCCATCGATGTTTGAGTATAATGAGAGCAGAGATACTCCATAAAAGGTGAGCTATGGACGAAAATCAATATCAAGCTCCCGGAAATGAGCCAGAGCTGATCACAAAGGTGGGGTCACTGCAGGAGCTCCTGGAAAAGGCATCCGGGGTGCGGGCGGTAGTGGACCATGAAATGGAAGACGCCGGCTTGGCGGAGAATATTCCCTTCCCGTTCCTGGCGCTGGTAGGCCAGAATCAGATGAAACTCGCCCTGGTGCTTTCCCTGCTCAATCCCAACCTCGGGGGCGTGCTGCTGATCGGTCCCCGCGGCACCGGAAAGACCACCGCCGTGCGAAGCCTGGTGGACCTGCTTCCAGAATCCAAGCGCAGTTTATGCTATTACGGCTGCTTGGAAGAGGATGTGGAAAGCGGAGGCATAGACGCGGTCTGCCCGGACTGCGCCAGGAAGTACGGCCAGGGAGACCCGCTGTCCAAGATGGAAAAGGTCAGGCTGGTGGAGCTTCCTCTCAACGCTACCCTGGAGGATGTGGTCGGCGGCCTGGACCCCCGAGCCCAAGCCAATTCCCGGATGCGCCTGAAGCGGGGCATCCTTTCCAGAGCGGACCGCAACCTGCTCTATGTGGATGAGGTGAACCTGCTCAATGACCCAATCGTGGATGCTATCCTGGATGCTGCTGCCCAGGGCCAGTACACGGTGAGGCGGGGAGCGATGTCGGCAACCTACCGCTCCCAATTCACATTGATAGGCTCGATGAATCCTGAAGAAGGGAACCTCCGGCCTCAGATCATGGACCGCTTCGGTTTGCGGGTGCTGGTCCAGGGATTGGAGGACAAGGATGACCGCTTGGAAGCTTACCGCAGAAGCCGGGCTTACCGGGAGAACAACAGGGCATTCTCCGCGCAATATAATCAGACCACCCGCTTATTCCGGGAGGAGATCCAAATCAGCCGAGAGAACCTGCCCAAGGTCAAGCTCACGGATGCGGTCGCTAAGACTGGCTTGACATTGATCGAAAAGCTGGAGCTGGATTCCCTGCGGGCGGAGATCACGCTCTTTGAGGCAGCCCGGGCCCATGCCGCAGCGGATGCCAGGGAGGAAGTCACTCCGGAAGACCTGAGGGTGGTCGCGCCTATGGCTTTGCGGCTGCGCCGTTCGTCCTATATCGACCAGTACCTGGCCGATCAGAGTTCTGAAACCGAACTCCTAAATAACGCGGTTGACGAGTTGATCCCTCCCCGGGCAGAAGAGGAAGAGGAAGATTGATCGATGGGAAATCTATCGGTAATTGGTGGAAAAGTCAAAGGTTTTAACCTGCTTTCTGTGCCGGGCGACAGCACCCGGCCGATCATGTCCAAGGTCAAAGCGGCGGTATTCAATATCGTCGCCCCCTATATCCTGGGATCAACCTGGTTGGACCTGTTTGCTGGTACCGGCAGTGTGGGCATCGAGGCGCTCAGCCGCGGTGCCAGCCTGGCGCGTTTTGTGGACAACCATAACGCAGCCGTGAAAACCATCCGGGCTAATCTCGAGCATACCGGCTTGGAGGACCAGGCAGAAGTGTGGCAGAAGAACGCCTTTTCGGTGCTGGATCAGCCGGCAGACAGGCAGTTCGATTTCGTCTACATAGCGCCACCCCAGTTCAAGGATCTTTGGTCCCAGACCCTGGCAGCGCTGGACCAGAACCCTGCCTGGTTGAAGGATGACAGCTGGATCATCGTCCAGATAGATAAGGTGGAATACCAGGATCTGGTATTGGATAATCTTAAGCTTTTCAACCTTAGGACTTACGGCAGCACCGAGCTTGTTTTCTATATGGTCAAGGAAGGCGTTTTGGAATAACGGAGAAAGCCTTTCGATCCAAAGCCCGATTTCGATCAGAATCCAACCGGGAAGGTCGAGGTCGGGCTTGGTGTGTCTTAAGGGGCAAATTCCACGACCATCCGGTCTCCATCGTCATAATAGTAGCGGGCCGAAAAGGGAGGATCACCCTGCTTTTGCGCCAGCACTCTGGGAAGCAGGACAGGCAGATCGTCTACCAGATCCCTGGAGGCGATTTCGCCGTAGGGGACCCACTCCAGCTGGCCTTCTTGGGAAGGCCGGGGCTCCCCCTCCTGGCATGCGCCCTTGATCACGTAAAGCCCGATCCCGGTATCCTGGCCGGTATCCACGGTGACTGTACCCACCAGCCGGAGGTCCACACCGGTCAGTCCGGTCTCTTCCTGCAGCTCTCGATAGGCGGCGCTGAGAATATCCTCACCCCGCTCGACATGACCGCCTACCCCGTTGTAGCGGTTGGCCCACAGACGCTTGTGCGGTGCCCCCTTTAACAGCAAAACTGATTCCCCGCGGGTGATGAATATCAGCGTGCGGGGAATCAGCTGGTAGCGGTCCTGGCTTACGCCCTGGTCAGCGACAGGCATGCGGCTCAATCTGCCAGGTCAGAGGTGTCTTCACTCCCGGCTTCGGAGCCCAGGTAATCTTCCAGGCGGGGAGCCACTTTCACCGCTTTGACTTGTTGATCGACATAGGGTCGAGTGTCAGCCACGCCCAGGCTTTCAAATAGGTTGCGGAACTGGGCATCCCAGGCCGCTTCGACATCGGCGAGCTCGGCAGGGGTCATGCTCCAGATGCCCTTTTTGAAAGGCCCCAGAGCCCGTTTGCGGGTCTTGTAATAGAACTGCTCATCGGTCTGGCCTTCCTTGCGCTCATTGGCATGGTTCTCATCCAGGTAAGCATAGATCTCATTCCGGAGACCAGCCGGCATGGCATCGTAGAGGATATTCTGGAAATTAGTCGCCAGGTGGATCTCCAGGGTGTCATACTCCGGGAATTTACTGAAAGCGCTTTCGGGCAGGGTGGAGGCGCCGTGCTGGACAGCGCCGCCTAAGCCGTAGCTATCCCGGGAGACCTTGCCGAGATGCTGCAAGAGATCAAAATCGACAGCCACTTTCTTGATGCTTCCATCGGGGAGCACCACACCGCCATGGGAAGTCCCGGTCAGGACCGAGATTTTGCTCAAGCCCACTGCATCCGGGGCTACTTTCGCGAGGTCGATTTTCAAGCTGTCCAGATAAGCCCGGAGTTCTTCCTCGGTGGAGTTCGCTTCACCGACCTCACCGATCTCACCACCGATCGATACGGTAACCCCTTCCGGCTCCAGGTTGCGGATGTATTTGATGAAGAAGGCGGTCAGCTGTGAGTTGAGCACTTGCTGCTTGACCACATCGTCCACGCTGAGGTCCACCAGGGTGGAGGCATCGACGTCGATGTTGAAGAATCCGGCACTGATCGCTTCTGTTGTCAGGTCTTTAAGGGCCTGGATCTCCGGGTCGGGATCCGCTTTATAGCGCGCAGCGGAGACCTGATAATGGTCTCCCTGAATGAAAACCGGACCCTTGTATCCTGCGGAGACGGCAGCGCCAAGGATGTTCGCTGCATATTCCGCGGGACGCTGGTCTGTGTAGCCGGTCTCTGAGCGGGCGATCTCGAAGATGAATGCCCCAGCATTGATCTCCTGGGCGATATTGAAAATGATCCGGGCAGCGTAAAAGGTCAGACTGCGCAAGTTGATGGCAGGGACGGTGAAAGTATTGGGAACGTCACCGCGGCCGCGGGCCATGTAGAGGTCGTGAATGGAGCTGGGATAAACGCCTGCTTCCACCGCGATCGCCCTGACCAGGTAGCGAGCTAGAAGGCGGGAAGCGTCGTCTTCAGCGAGGACTGCTTCTTTTACCAGCAGTTCGATCTTGTTTTGGAGTTTCTTTTCATCAGCGATGGAGACCCGCTTTCCATCCAGGGTAACGGATCCATCCAAGAGCTTGATCAATTGGGCTAATTTTTCCTGATTCATAACTTCTCCTTAGGGCATGATTTCGCAACGCCTCCATTATAAACCTTCCCCGGTCAGGGGCAAGGGAAAGCGGTTGGCTGGCGTCCGGACAGCCTTCACACGATATCAGATTTGCATAAATATGCTCTAGCTGCTGCGAAGGGGATTTTGAATTTCATGTATAATTATAAAGGCATGCAGGATTTTCCACAAAGGAGGAAAAATGACTGATTTTCAGGGGCAGATCGAAGAAGGACGCGGCAAACTGAAAGATCTGCTGCTTAAGATTCCCGGTTTCAAGGGATACATCAACATGGAGGACCGCCGGACTGCCGATAAGATGGTCCGGGAGGTGGTAGCAGACCGCTACCAGGAGAAACTGGATCAGTTGACCGGTGTGATGAACGAATTCATCGACCGCGGAGACCTGGAATTTGTGGATAAGCTGGAAGGGGTAGCTGTCAAGATCCGCACTTTCATCGACAAGATCCGCCACGCAGCCTACGGCTATTCCGGTTTCTTTGATGCCATCCGGATCGATGAGAGTAAGTTGGAGCGCCTGTACGATTATGATCAGGCTCTGTTGGACGGGATCGACAAGATCGGGGAAACCCTGGAAGGCCTGGCCGCGGAAGTAGATTCCGACAAGATCAAAACCGTGATCGCCAGTCTGGTGGATCAGGCTCAGGAGATGGTCAAGAGGGCCGATCAGCGCAAAGATGAGATCACCCGGGAAGAAGGCCCCAGCGGGGAGGACGAGATTCCCAGCGCAAGCTAATTGTGAGAATCAAGAGGAGAGAACTCAATGGCCAGAATTTTTGACGTAATTGAATACCCGAATGAGATGAAGGATGAGTTGATCCACCGCTTCCCGGAAGGGGAAGCGGGCGATTTCAGGATCGGCTCTCAGGTCATCGTCCGGGAATCCCAGTCAGCGGTCTTCTTCCGGGACGGAAAGGCCCTGGATGTGTTCGGTCCGGGACGGCACACGATCACGACAGCGAATATTCCCTTGCTGATCGATCTGATCGGGAAGCTTTTCGATGGAAAGAAACCATTCCCGGCAGAGGTTTATTTCGTTTCCCGCAGAGAATTCCCGGATGAGAAATGGGGCACTCCCCAGCCGATCATTGTCAAGAACCCGGGCATGGGATTAGGCGTAGCTCTGCTGAAGGGGTTTGGCACCTACGGTTACCAGATCGGTGATCCCCAGCAGTTCGTCACCCAGCTGGTCGGAGCCCAAGGAATGTTCAGAACTGCGGATATCGAGGACCGGCTGCGGCACATCTTGCTGACTGTACTCTCAGATCTCCTGGGAGAGACAGCCCGCACCAATGACATCACGAACCTGGTAGGGCTGCAGAGTGAGCTGAGCGCCAGTGTCAGAGCAAAAGCCAGCGATATGTTCAAGGCACTCGGCCTGGAACTGAAGACCTTCCTGATCGCCAACCTCAGGCCATCAGAACAGTCCGTACAGGAACTGCGGGATATGGGTGTACTCGATATGGAAACCTACACCCGCCTGCAAGCGGCTGATGCACTGCTGGAAGCGGCTCAGAATCCCAGCGGCGGCGCTGGCTTAACAGCCGGGATCGGCGCCGGAGTGGGTGTTGGAGGACTGCTCAACCAGACTCTTCAAGGGATGACCGGCGGCGGAGGCCAGGGGGCAGCTGGTGCGGCAGGCATGCCGGATGTGATGAGCCCCGCGGAAGCTGCAGGATTCTTGAAGGTCTCGGAAGAGGATGTTCTGGCAGCCCTGGAAGCCGGGGATCTGAAAGGAAAGAAACTGGGCAAGGCTTACCGGATCAGCAAAGAAGCCCTGTTGGCATTTCTTAACAGCTGATCAGCGAATATGAATAAGAACAGCCTGGATGAGATCTCATCCAGGCTGTTTTCTTTAAGAAGGATGATCCTGGGAATGGATTGGGACCTGCTATTCCTTGGATTCCAACCCCAGATGGTCCTGGATGGTTTTGACCGTTGCTGCGGGCAGGGACTGATCGCCTTTTGCTTCTTTGCGGATGAGTTTTTTCAACTGCAGGGCATGCAGGGTCGGATAGGGAGCATTCTCGGCGTCGACTTCAGCCTTCTCTTCCGTGAAGACCAGGGCAGCCCTTAACTTTGGCAGTTTGACCTCGGGTATCCGGCTCAAATCCTTCTGCAGGGTCCGCAAGCCTCTTTCAATATCCTTGTCTGGCCTGCCGAGTGTATCCTGGGCAAAAAGGCGTAAATAAAGATTTCCTCCGATCTTCTCCCAGCGCTGCTTCCTCTCATTGTAAACGACCTTTCCTTTGTTAGGGAAGGGCAGCAGCAGCCAAACGCCGGCAGGGCCGACTAGCAGATGATCCACTGGACTTTGGTAGTGGTAAATTACATAGCTGTCATCCAGCCCTTTGAGCGCCGCGTCCAGCTCCTGATCCGGGCGGGGAGACCTGCCAAAGCGGTTGGCATAGTACATGCCAAATTGGGATAAGGCCAGGCCCACCACCAGGGCGATCAGGGAGTAGCTGATCTGTTCCTGGTATTTGAAGCTGGCATACATGCCCAAGGCGAGAACGGCGATAGCCAGGAATCCACTCGCGCTGCCGATCAGCCTGTTGCGCCTGATGAGCTTTTGATTGCGAACGATGATCATCAGTCTTCCTCCTCGGCTGCGGAGTGGGAAAGCTCCTCCTGGATCCCGCCCTTGATGCTCTCAAGCAGATTGGCATCGACTGCCTGCTGGGCCCGCTTAAGTGAATTGACCAGGGCGAGGGCATCCGATCGGCCGTGACCGACAAAAACCAGACCGTCTATGCCCAGCAGGGGAGCTGCGCCGATCTGGCGGGGGTCCATGAGCTGGCGAAGATTCTTAAAAGCTGGCATGGCCAACCCCGCTCCAATCTTTGTCCGCAGGCTGCTGGTCAGTTCTTCCTTCATGACATCCAACAGCAGCTTGGACACTGCCTCGCTGGTCTTGATCAACACATTGCCCGTAAATCCATCGTGAACCAGCACATCGACCTCACCACCAAAGAACTCCTTTGGTTCGGCGTTGCCCACAAAATTCAATCCGCTCTCTTTGAAGAGAGGGAAGGACTCTTTGACCAATGTATTGCCTTTCCCTTCCTCCTCACCGTTGGAGAGCAGTGCTACGCGGGGACTGCTGATCCCCAGGACTTTTTCGGCATAGATCGATCCCATGATCGCAAATTGGAGGAGATAAAGCGGTTTGCAGTCCGCATTGGCGCCGATATCCACAGCAATCGCATAACCTTTGCGAGTTGGCAGGACGGTGGTCAGCGCGGGGCGCTTGACACCGGGGATGCGGCCCAAACGGAAGAGGCCGTTGGCCATCGCGCCGCCAGTGTTGCCCGCGGTCACAAATGCATCGGCTTTGCCCTCCTTGACCAGATCCATGCCCACAGCCATGGAGTTATCCGCTTTGCGGCGGGCGTTGCGGGCGGGCTTATCTCCCATTTCAAGGATCTCCGGGGCGTGGATCAATTCCACCCGGGGATCCTGGGGTTGTTCTGCCAGGAGGGGGCGGATGCGCTCTTCCTGGCCTACCAGGTATATTTTCGTGTCCAGCAGTGAGGCCGCTTGAAAAGCCGCTGTAACTTCTGGCAGCGGGAAATTGTCGCTTCCCATGGCATCCAGGACAATTGGCATAGCTGCACTCCTTCAATCCTTAGTTGTCTTGACAACCTTCTCTGGAAGATTATAATACCACTGCCACCAGGGAAAGAGATAGCACAAAGAGTGGAGATAAGACGCGCTGGTGCTGGAACTGGCAGACAGGTATGGTTGAGGGCCATATGCCCCTAGGGCGTGCGGGTTCGACTCCCGCCCAGCGCACAGA